>NZ_JBHRSJ010000004.1:0-111652 GCF_042643485.1 Azotobacter bryophylli
GCTCGGCGGCGGCGGCCGGCACGGCGACCACCAGCGCGCGCGGGTGGATCAGCAGCTCGCGCGCATCCGCGCCGCTCTGGCAGGACACCCGGATGCGCCGCCCGGCGTCCTCGCGCAGCGGCAGGCGCGCCTCGGCCAGCCAGGGCGCGTCGCCCTCGACGCTGACCCCCTCGCCGCCCAGCAGGTCGGCGACGAAGCGCTTGCCCTCGTCGACGTCGGCCAGCGCGTAGCCGTCCGGCGGGTTGAGCAGGCAGGTGCCGAAGCGCAGCTCGCCGGCCGTGGTGATCGCCGCCGGAATACCGAAGATCGCCGCGATGTCGCGGGCCAGATGGTTGACCCCGGCCAGCCCGCCGAGCAGCGGTACCACCGCGCTGCCGTCCTCGGCCACCGCCAGCACCGGCGGCTCCTGCTCCTTGTCGGCCAGCGCCGGGGCCAGGCTGCGGATCACGATGCCGGCGGCGCACAGTGCGACGATCGGCGTGCCGCTGCGGTACAGCTCGCGCAGGGTGGCGGCGAAGTCGGCGTAGGCGATATCCGCCTCGACGCGGCCCTGCAGGCCGTAGACCGGCGCCTGCGGGTAGCGCGTCTGGATGCGCCGCGCGGTGGCCAGGCTGGCGGAGCCGAGAATCACGATTGCGGGAGTCTTGAGCATCAGCCGCGCCACCTCTGGCCGGGGACCAGGATCAGGGAGAAGTACGGCGAGGCCATCGGGTCGACCTCGTCGAGCGCCAGCACGCGCTGCTGGGCCATGGTCGCCCGCTCGATGTACAGCGCGCGTTCGGCCAGGCCGAGGCGCTCCAGCACGCGGCGCACCTTGTCGAAGTTGCGGCCGAGCTTCATCACCACCGCCGCCTCGGCGCCGGACAGCCGCTCGGTCAGCTCCTCCTCGGACAGCACCCCGGAGAGCACCAGCAGGCTCTGGTTGCGGTAGACCAGCGGCGAACCCAGCGCGGCGGCGCCGCCGAGCATCGAGCACACCCCCGGCACCACTTCCGCCTCGTAGCGGCCGGCCAGGCGGTCGTGCAGGTACATGTAGGAGCCGAAGAAAAACGCATCGCCCTCGCAGATCACCGCCACGTCGCGGCCGGCGTCGAGGTGCTCGGCCACCTGCTCGGCGGCGGTATCGTAGAAGTCGGCGATCACGTCCTCGTAGGACAGCGGCGGCTCGAGCTTCTCGGTGGTCACCGGGTAGACCAGCGGCAGCAACTGCTGCGCCAGGTCGAGGTGCTGCTCGATGATGCCGAAGGCGTTGCCGCCCTGCCCCTTGCTGGCCTTGGCCTTGGCGACGAAATAGGCCACCACCGGCGCGGCGCGCAGCAGGCGCAGCGCCTTGACGGTGATCAGCTCCGGATCGCCCGGCCCGACGCTCAGGCCCAGCAGTCGTCCCTTGCTCATCATTCCACCTCCGTGGCCAGCGCGTTGACCGCCGCGGCGGCCATGGCGCTGCCGCCGCGCCGGCCGCGGACGATCACGTAGGGCACGCCGCGGCTGTCGGCGGCGAGCATGTCCTTGGATTCCGCGGCGCCGACGAAGCCGACCGGGAAGCCGAGGATCAGCGCCGGCTTGGGCGCGCCGGCGTCGAGCATCTCCAGCAGGTAGAACAGCGCGGTCGGTGCGTTGCCGATCACCACCACGCTGCCCTCCAGGTGCTCGCGCCAGTGCTCCAGCGCCACCGCCGAGCGGGTGTTGCCCAGCTCGCGGGCCAGCGCCGGCACCTCGGGGTCGTTGAGGGTGCAGATGACCCGGTTGTCGGCCGGCAGGCGCGCGCGGGTGATGCCCTCGGCGACCATCCGCGCGTCGCAGAGGATCGGCGCGCCGGCGGCCAGCGCGGCGCGCCCGGCGGCGCCGGCACCCGGCGAGAAGCGCAGCGCGTCGACCACGTCGACCATGCCGCAGGCGTGGATCACCCGCACGGCGAGCTTCTCCAGATCGGCGGGGATCGCCGCCAGATTGGCCTCGGCGCGGATGATGGCGAAGGATTGGCGGTAGATCTCCTGGCCATCGCGGATGTAGTCGATCATGCGGGGAACTCCGGGCAGGGAGCGGCCAGCCGCGCGGCGGCCTGCTCGATTGTCAGGTGGTCGGCCAGTTCGCGGCCGAAGCCGGCCACGCCGGGGTCGCGCGCCAGCAGGCGGTAGCGGCCGGGGGCGGTGGCCAGCAGGGTGTAAGGGGCGACCTGGGCGGACGCGCAGCTGCGCGGGCAGCCGCTGAGGTGCACCGCCGGCAGCTCGGCGCCGGCCGGCAGCAGTTCGGCCAGCGCGCGGGCGTCGGCCTTGGTCTCGGCCAGCGCGCGGGCGCAGCCGGACTGCCCGGTGCAGGCCACCAGCCGGGCCAGCGGCGCGGCCGGGTCGGTGAGCAGGCCGAGGTTCTGCAGGTCGGCGGCCAGCGCGGCGGCGGCGTCTGCCGGCACGTTGGGCAGCAGCACGCCCTGCCAGGGGGTCAGGCGCAGCGTGGCGTCGCCGTGGCGCTCGCTGAGCCCGGCCAGCGCGGCGAGCTGCGCGGCGTCCAGCCGGCCGAGCACCGCCTGCGCGCCGACCTGGCGCAGCCCGGCCTCGCATTGGGCCTGCACGCCGAAGCGCAACAGCGGCGCGGCCGGGGCGCGGCGCCAGGCGGCCAGCGCGGCGTCCTGACGCAGTTCCAGCTGCGGATGGCGCTCGCGCAGGCGGGCCAGCAGCCCGGCGGCCGGCAGCGTTTCCAGCAGCTGGCGCATGCGCGTCTGCTCGGGCGTAGCGCAGTCGAGGAACAGCTCCAGCATGGCGAACACCAGCTCGGCGGCCTGCGCGGCCGGCACCGCGGCCAGCGCCGGGGCGTCGCCGGGCTGCTGCGGCGGGCAGCCGGCCAGGCCGAAGGCATAGGCCAGCGCGCCCGGCAGGGCGGCCAGCCACAGATCGTGGGGGTGGTCGAGCATCGCCAGCGCCTCGCCGCCGTCGAGCTGCACGGCGAACTTGGGCGACAGCGCGTGCCAGCGCGGCTCGCCTTCCAAGCGGGCGAGCAGCGCGGCGGCCAGCGGCCGGGTATCGGCCAGCGCCTGCGGGTCGTGGCCGGCGGCGGGGCTGAGCATCAGGTTGCGCACGTCGTCGCCGCCGGCGCTGGCGGCGCCGAGGCCGGCGGCCAGCAGGCGCTCGATCAGCTCGGCCTCCCGGCCGGGCAGCACGCCGCGGATCTGCAGGTTGGCGCGGTTGGTCGCCTCCAGCACGCCGCCGGCGCAGGCCGTGGCGGCCGCGGCGATGGCGCGCGCCTGGGCGGCGTCCAGCCGGCCGCCCGGCAGCTTGATCCGGCAGATGCCGCCGTCGCGCGCGGCGACGATGCGCAGCAGGCCGGGACAGGCGGAAGGTCGCGGCACGGCCGCGTCAAGCGAATGGTTCAACAGGGTCACCCGGTGGCATCGCGCGGCGACCCTGCGCCGTCCGCGCACGGCGGACGGGTCGGCAGCATCGGTACACCCCGCCCGATGTCGGCGCGCGCGACTGGCTTGGCCGGCAGGTCTCCTGGCTGGCAGCTCGGCGTCCGCCACGCCTTCCCGGTTGCCCAGTGGCCTGTGTGGCGGACTCGCTGCGGACAGTTGCGGGGGCAGCCACGGCGATCCGTGTTCCCTCTTCGGCCCTGAACGGGCACCGGCGAGCGCGCTATTATGCCTGCCTTTTCACGCCCTGGCTGCGCGACGCGCCAACCGGGCCCCATCACGAGGAGATCGCATGACGCCCTGGCTGACCATCGTAGGCATCGGCGAGGACGGTTTCGCCGGCCTGGGCAAGACGGCGCGCCGCGCCCTGCTCGGCGCCGCGCATATCGTCGGCGCCGAGCGCCAGCTCGCCCTGCTGCCGCGCTGCGTGGCCGGCGCGCGCGCGACCTGGCCCAGCCCGTTCGGCCTCGCCCCGGTGCTGGCTCGGCGCGGCACGCCGACCTGCGTGCTGGCCAGCGGCGACCCGATGTTCTACGGCGTCGGCGCCAGCCTGGCCCGCGAGCTGCCGGCCGGCGAGCTGCGCGTGCTGCCGGCGCCCTCCTCGCTGTCGCTGGCCGCCGCGCGGCTCGGCTGGGCGCTGCAGGACTGCACCTGCGTGTCGCTGGTGGCCCGCCCGCTGGCCGCGCTCAACCGCCACCTCTACCCCGGCGCGCGCCTCTTGGTGCTGAGCAACGACGCGGACAGCCCGGCGCAGGTCGCCGCGCTGCTGCGCGAACGCGGCTTCGGCCCCAGCCGCCTCAGCGTGCTGGAACACCTCGGCGGCGCGGAGGAGCGGCGCATCGACGGCCTGGCCGACGACTGGCAGCTGCCGCCGGGCGCCGCCCTCAACCTGCTCGCCGTCGACTGCCGCAGCGATGCCGCCATGCAGCCGCTGCCGCCCACCGTCGGCCTGCCCGACGAGGCCTACCGCCACGACGGCCAGCTGACCAAGCGCGACGTGCGCGCGGTGACCCTCGCCCGCCTCGCCCCGCTGCCCGGCGAGCTGCTCTGGGACGTCGGCGCCGGCTGCGGCTCCATCGGCATCGAGTGGCTGCGCGCCCATGCGCAGTGCCGCGCCATCGCGGTCGAGGCCGACGAAGGCCGCCAGGCGCACATCCGCCACAACCGCGACGCCCTCGGCGTGCCGCACCTGCAGCTGGTCGCCGGCAGCGCGCCGCAGGCGCTGGGCGGCCTGCCGGCGCCGGACGCGGTGTTCATCGGCGGCGGCGTCACCGTACCCGGGGTGCTGGAAGACTGCTGGGCGGCGCTCAAGCCGGGCGGACGGCTGATCGCCAACGCCGTCACCCTGCAGAGCGAGGCGCGGCTGATCGACTGGCACGCCCGCCACGGCGGCGAGCTGCTGCGCCTGCACATCGCCCACGCCCGGCCGCTGGGCAGCTTCGACACCTGGCGCCAGGCGCTGCCGATCACCCTGCTCGCCGTGCGCAAGCCCATCGAGGCCGCCGCCGATGCGTGAGGAAACCCCGGAACAGCCGCGCCCGCTGCGCACCGGCCTGACCACCGGCAGCTGCGCCACCGCCACCAGCCTGGCCGCCGCGCGCCTGCTGCTCGGCGGCGCCGCCTGCGACGCGGTGGAGATCGTCCTGCCCAGGGGCCAGCGGGTCAGCATGCTCCTGGAGTTCTGCCGGCCGTGCGAAGGCGGCGCCGAGGCCGGCACGCTCAAGGACGGCGGCGACGACCCGGACGCCACCCACGGCGCGCTGATCACCGCCCAGGTGGCGCTCGATCCGCGCCCCGGCGTGCGCTTCCACGCCGGCCCCGGCGTCGGCACCGTCACCCGCCCCGGCCTAGTGCTGGCGGTCGGCGAGCCGGCGATCAACCCGGTGCCGCGGCAGATGATGACCGAGCACCTCACCGCCCTGGCCGCCGAACACGGCTATGCCGGCGGCTTCGAAATCACCGTCTGCGTGGAGAACGGCGCGGAGATCGCCCTGAAGACCATGAACCCGCGCCTGGGCATCCTCGGCGGCATCTCCATCCTCGGCACCACCGGCATCGTCCGGCCGTTCTCCTGCTCGGCGTACATCGCCTCCATCCACCAGGCCATCGACGTCGCCCGCGCCAACGGCCTGCAGCACCTCGCCGCCTGCACCGGCAACGCCAGCGAAGACGCCATGCGCCGCCACTACGGCCTCGATGACTGCGCGCTGATCGAGATGGGCGACTTCGCCGGCGCGGTGCTCAAGCACCTGCGCCGCGCCCCGGTGGCGCGCATGACCCTGTGCGGTGGCTTCGGCAAGATCAGCAAGCTGGCCGCCGGCCACCTCGACCTGCACAGCCGCCGCTCCAGCATCGACCTGCCGCAGCTGGCCGAGTGGGCCGCCGAACTGAGCGCCGACGGCGCGCTGCAGGACGCCATGCGCGCCGCCAACACCAGCCAGCAGGCGCTGGCCCTGGCCGCCGCCGCCGGCATCGCCCTCGGCGACGCGGTATGCGCCCGCGCGCTGGCCTTCGCCCGCTCGATAGTCCCGGCGCAGGTGCGCCTGGAAGTCTTCGCCATCGACCGCCAAGGCCGCTTCGTCGGCCAGGCACTGGAACCCGCACCATGAGCAACCGCATCCTCCTGCTCGGCGGCATCGGCGAGGCGCTGGCCATCGCCCGCCGCCTGCCGGCCGACGCCATCTACAGCCTCGCCGGCCTCGGCAAGGTGCCGGACGACCTGCCCTGCCAGGTGCGCGTCGGCGGCTACGGCGGCGCCGAGGGGCTGGCGCGCTTCATCAGCGAGGAAGGCATCGGCCTGCTGGTCGACGCCACCCACCCCTACGCCGCGCAGATCAGCCGCAACGCCGCGCGCGCCACGCAGCTCGCCGGCATCCTCTGCTGGGCGCTGCGCCGCCCCGGCTGGCAGGCCGGCCCCGGCGACGACTGGCGCGAGGTGAACGACTGGGCGGAACTGATCGCCGCCCTCGCCCCGTTCCGCCGCCCGCTGTTCACCCTCGGCCGCGAACCGCTGGAGCACCTGGAAGAAATCCCCGCCCACCAGCACTGGACCGTGCGCTGCCTCACCGCCCAGCCGCCTGCACCGCGCGCGGAAATCCTCGGCGCCCGCGGCCCCTTCGCCCTCGACGACGAACGCGCGCTCATCGCGCGCATCGACTGCGACGTGCTGGTCAGCAAGAACAGCGGCAGCCAGGCCACCGAACACAAACTGCAAGCCGCCCGCGAGCGGGGGATTCCGGTATTGGTGTTGAAACGGCCGGAGTTGCCGGCGGTGGATCGGGAGTTTGCTAGCGGCGAGGTGCTGCTGGCTGGGTTGGCCGAGGACGGCTGGCTGGCCTGACCGGCACGCCCCGCCGCGTAGGGTGGAAAACGACCGCAGGTCTTTTCCACCGAATCTTGCGCGGCTCGGGCTGGTAGAAAACGCTGCGCGGTTTTCTACCCTACGGGCTCGTCTGGGCGGCGCGCTGCAGCTCCGCGAAGTCGGGCGCGACCAGCACCTCGCGCCCCGACGGGCGTTGGCGCAAGCGCTGCAGGTAGGCAGCGAGCGTGGGGTGGCCGGCCAGCCACTCGCTATTCGGGACCCGCGTCAGGTAGTCGAGCATGGGCACGAGCAGCGCGTCGGCAAGGCTGAAGCGCGCGCCGCAGAAGAAGCCTTTCTCCCCGAGTTCGCGCTCGAGCACCGTCAGTGTCTGGTCGACCACCATTTCGGCCTCAACCAACGCCTGGCCATTGAGCGGCTCGATGACCCGCGGGCCGGCGACTCTCAGCAGATAGCGCCGGATCAGCCGGGTATCGACCGTGGTGATCAGCGCGCTCGCCCACTGATCGACCAGCGCTTGCGTGGCCGCGTCTGTCGGCTCCAGAGAACTGTCGGGAAAGATCCGGTCGAGATAACGACAGATAGCCAGGGTTTCGAAAACCCGGTTCCCGTCGTGCAGCAATACCGGCATTTGCCCGAAAGGATGCAAAGCGAAATGCTCGGCGCTGTGCAGAGGCACAGGCCGGCCGTCGACACTCATCCCGCTACCAACTGCCAAACCTTTCTCCAGACAATACAGCCGCACACTGCGTACGAGCGTGCTGAAAGCGGGACCATAGATATGCAAAGCCATCGGAAAGCTTCCTTCTTCGGAGGGAGGCCTGCATGCTGCCAAGTGGCACCTTATGTTCAAGAACATAATCCGGAGGACTCTCGATGGCATGGCCAGAAAACCGCTGCGATCAGACCAGGGAACGCATCCTCGACAGCGCCGCCCGGCTGTTTTCGCTACGCGGCTTCGATGCGGTTGGGATCGACGAACTGATGGAAGACGCCGGCCTGACGCGCGGCGCCTTCTACCACCACTTCCGCACCAAGTCGGAACTCTATGGCGAGGCCATCGCCCACGCCGCGCGAGTCGGCGCCGCGCATCTCGACACCCTGGGCGAGCATGGCCTGAGCAGGCTGGTGGACGGCTATCTGCAACACGACCATGCGCAGGGCGGCAACCCGCGCTGCCCGCTGGCCTTCATGGCCATCGATGTGGCGCTCAGGGAAACCCGCGTGCGGCAGAGCTACACGCGCACATTCAGCGGCTTTGTCGAGCGGCTGCAAGCGGCGCTACCGGGCGATACCGGAACAAGAGAAAAGGCGTTGCAGCTGGCGGTGACGCTCATCGGTGGCGTGGCACTGGCACGCGCACTGGACGATGCGGAGCTGAGCGAGGAGCTTTTGGCCGCTTGCCGCGATCACAGTCAGGCATTACTGGAGGAGTCTTGAGAGCGATGGCTGCCGAACGGCATCCACGGGACAGTTAGCAAAGTAACCCCTACAAGCAGAACTGGCGCATGTGCTGCCTCACCGTCCAGGCGCCCACGGCCCCTTCGCCCTCGACGACGAACGCGCGCTCATGGAACGCATCGACTGCGACGCAAGAACAGCGGCAGCCAGGCCACCGAACACAAGCTGCAGGCCGCCCGCGAACGGGGGATTCCGGTATTGGTGTTGAGAAGGCCGGAGTTACCGGCGGTGGCGCGGGAATTTGACAGTGGCGAAGCGTTGCGGGCGGGGTTGGCCGAGGGGCTAGCTGGCCTAGCCGGCACGCCTCATAGCGTAGTGTGGAAAACGACCGCAGGTCTTGCCCACCGGGTATTGCGACGGGGACAGATTGGTAGAAAACGCTGCGCGGTTTTCTACCCTACGTGCTACGCGCTTTCTTGAATCAGTCTCAATGCCCTGTCCCGGTACTTCCGTCCCGCTACGTACCTAGGATGGCTAGTACGGAAGCACGTCGACTCCCCTACCTTAAATTCCCAGAGTGACTTCGGAGTCATCACGTTGCTGTCCGTGATAAGGCCACCCAGGCTCTGCTTGAGATAGCTGTCATAGCGCCAACCGCATACGAAAATCACAGCCTCCGGTTTGATGATCTCAAGCTGCTTTCTTAAGAGCACACCAGAGAGCTCGAGGATCGGTGCGAAAGCCGCGCTGCGAACCGGAGAGGTCTTCCTATAGCTGACGGCCAGAAGATTCCCCCAGCCGATCTGCCCCCGCTCATATCCAAGAGTGCTTGCCGCGTGCAGGTGGAACCGCCCAAAGCTTGAGCGCTTGGTTGGCAGCGTCAGGTACTTCCGGTGCAGGCTCATAGATGACTCGATGTAGTTCCGGATCTCCCCATTGCGCACAGCCCTGAAGTGGCCGTTCCATTTCCTAGTCTCCATGCCAACGATCATCAGGGGCATACGCTCTTCCGGAGCAGAAGGTAGGAATATTCCCGCCAGGTCGTCGTCCTTGCCTTCAAATTGCCTGAGGACTGCTGGAGAAAGGGCTTCCGCGTATGCCTCGATCAGTCGTTCATTGATACCCATAGTTTTTCCGTTTTTGATCGGCTCAGGCGCCGTTTCCGGCCAGAAGCGGACAGCAGCCCAATAAATAAATCTGTCCCCGTTTCTCCGTTCGTCATCGGCCGCAAGAACTGGCTGCTCAGCGACACCCCCAAGGGCGCCACGGCCAGCGCGCGGATCTACAGCCTGATCGAAACCGCCAAGGCCAACGGCCAGGAGCCCTACGCCTGGCTACGGCACATCCTCGAACGCCTGCCAGCGGCACAATGCGTGGAAGACTACGAAGCGCTGCTGCCGTGGAGTTGCTCACCTACGCCTGCGCTTTGCAGCTCCACATGAGCCTTATCCATATGCAAGGGTGGGGTTCGTGGAGCGCTTACAGAGCAAACGCCACCAGCGCCTGCACCTGTTCTTCATCCGAGACATCAGTCTTGAGAAACGACGCCTGCCTGCCATCGGCCTTGATCAGCTCAAGGGTTTCCAGCGCAGCCGCTGGTTTTGCTTTTCAGCACTGCTTGTCAAAGATAGGCTTACGCACTGATTTATCTACACTTTCGTGGCTACATTAGCGCTTGGAAATGTCAACTCTGACTTGTCAAAAGACTGAGCTAGTAATTGGCTTTTTCAGATTGGATAGTCGCTAAGCCAAAACACCCTAAGGATGACAGTTGGAAACTCTCAACTTCCTGCCAAGCCAGTGGCAGCAAAAGTTCATTGAAGAATTTGTGGCATCAGACCGCCAAAGAAACACCTTGGTTGCCGCAATTGGCACTGGAAAAACAACGGCAGTCATTCATGCAGCTCATAGAAGGCTCAAAGAAGGCAGAAACAAAAAGCTAGTAGTCATCTCAGACTTTCAAGTTCGCCTTGAGCAGTGGGCAGAAACCGCCAAGGCGAAACAAATAGATCTAAGCCTTGCCTTTAGCGAGTTCGAGGAAGATGGAATAGCTTTCTCGTACAGCGACTTGCTCATTGATGGCATGTTTAATCGCCTTATCAAATACGCCTCCTCGGGAGGACTGCTCGTAATCATTGATGATGTGAATATACATCATAAAGAGGCGATTAATATCGCCGACAGATTACTGCTTGAAAATCAAACCAATCAGTGCTTATATGTTTCAACCACCCCACTAATGGGAAGCACTATCGACTGGACTTTCAATATTGAAAGGGAGTTCTTTTTCGATTTTCAAGCACTCGCTCTACCAGAAACAAGAATACAGATAGCAAGATTCGCCCCTAGCATTGATTTAGCATCAAGACTTTACGCCAAGACGAATAATCTAGATGACTTGAGTTGGCGTCAATTTGAAATCTTCGTTTCGAAACTACTCGAATCCGACGGCTACGAAATTGAGCTTATGGCCGGAACAAAAGATAATGGAATAGATATTGTTGCCGTCAAAGACCTCGGCGAACATGGGTTATTCAAAGCCCTTTGGCAAGCCAAGAAATACAGGGCAGGCAGGAAGATCGGAATCGAGACAATCAGAGAGTTAGCGGACGTAAGAAATGAGCACAAAGCCAGTAAAGGGATCATCGTCACCTCTAGCTTCCTGACCTCTGGAGCTTTGCAACGAGTTCAACGCGACCAATACATACTAGGAAAAGTAGATAGAAACGATTTAACCGCATGGATTGATAGAAAGCTATTCGGACACACCAGCTAACAAACAAACTAAAATTTCGCCTAGAGGAGAAAAATAGCGGTGAAGCCTGGTGATATTTTGCTAGTTACTGGCCTGACTGGCCAATCAAAGACAATTGTCTATGCGCAGAAACCTTGTTACTGGAGAGCAAAGTCCAGTCATGTCGCCGCGATATACGCGGAGAACGCTATTGTTCACTCAATCGGTGGCAAGGGGGTACATCTCGCCGAGATGACTGAAGAGTTAAAGTCATGCCAATCTGACTGGCGTGTTATGCGGCTTAGGGGATTGACTGAGGCGCAGGAAGAGGAGCTACAGAAAAGCGCACTATATTTTCAGAGACAAAAGTATAACCGCGCATTTATGATGGGCGGAAACGAGGTCTCATCTTTTTGCTCTGAATTTGCAGCCAAAACACACAAGCGCGCGGGAATTCGAATACTAAACGGAAGAAAGCTAAGCAAAGTAATACCTGCCGATTTCGATAAAGAATTCGATGCACAAAACGACTGGATTGCCGTGACTTCTGAGTACGCTGCTGACTTGGCCACATGGGGGCAAATATTACCTCTCATACATGTGAATCTGGCGTTCCAGCAAATGATTTTTGCTCGACGCAATCTCCACAGCCAAATTAGAAAGCAAATTTTTGATCACTTTGAAACCAATGGCTCCCCGGAAATGAAGAAAACTGTGGCGGAGGTAAAAGAAAGCTTTCGCACTGGTAGGGCTCTGAATTTTTGGGATGAAAATGACGCCATATAGCCATTGCAGAATTAGTCAATAATTACCAAACAAATCAGTCAGTGCTGAACCTCATTATTACTATACAGCTGACGGTAAGTCGTATGACATCCTCATTAAGGTCTTGTGAATGGAAAAAGGGGACAGATTTATTTATTGGGCTGACTGTCCGCTTCTGGCCGACTGCAGCGGGTTGCCAACGGATTCGCTCACTCAGTTCCTGCAACTCATAGTCACTCAGTCCCCCCAACCTCCCTCCTCTTCACCGCCACAACCCCCACCCGCATCCCGAACAACCTCAACACACTGTCCAGCGTCGCCACCGTGGGGTTGCCGGCGTCCTGTTCGAGCTGGCGCAGGGTGCGCAAGGAGAGTTTGCACATGCGGGCGAAGTCGGTCTGGTTCAGGCCGGTGACGCGCAGGCGCAGCTGGCGGATGGCGCCGCCGAAGCTCAGGGTGCCGTCGGCCAGTTGCTGGCGGATGTCGTCAAGTACCGCGCCGCGGTCTTCTTCCGGTTTCTTCATAACAACCCCCAGCGGCGCAGGGTGGTTTCCAGGCGGGCGAGCGGGATGGTCGGCGCCTGCCAGGTCTGTTCGGGCAGGCCCAGTTCGTTCAGCAGGTCCGGCAGGGCCAGCAGTCGCCGGGCGTCGGCGCGCAGGCCCTCAAACAGCCGCTCGGGGTCGCTCCAGCGCGCCAGGGCGTTACAGGCGGCACGCCAGTCGGTGCCGTCCAGCCGCTCGATGCCTTCGGGCCAGCGGGTCGTGCGCACCACGCCTTCGGGGTCCATCGCCATCGGCGCGAGGTCGTAGATCGGCGCCAGGTCGATGCGCTCGCGGCTGCGCAGGATGGAGAGGTTGCGCCCGTGGTTGTCGGTGTTGCCGAGGATCTGGTTGAGCAGGTCGCGGCGCAGGTACTCGGCGACCAGGGCGGGAATTTCCGCGCCCTGCCCGGCGGCGTCCCAGGTTTGCGCCAGACGGGCGACCACTTCGACATGCTCCAGGCGGCTGCCCGGCCGGGTCACGCCGCAGAGGGAATAGGCGGACTCGACGGCGATGCGCTCGACCCCGGCCGGGCCGACCCGGCGGTCGAAGCGGCGCATCCACAGGCTGGGCTTCTCCGCTTCCTCGTAGGCCAGCCCTTCGGCGGAGATGGTCTCGATGCCCAGCCGGTCGAGCGCGCGGTAGTAGCAGTATTCGCTGCGCAGGATGTTCCGGTCGGTTTCCGTCCCGGCGTTGCGCGGAAACTTGACGAACCAGTGCCGGCGCACCTCGGCGTCGGGCAGGCTGGCGTCCGGGTGGAGGTCGCCGGCGGCATCCTCGGCCAGCAGCAGCTTGGGCGCCTCGCCGCCAGCCCCCGTGGCGCCGCCGACGGCCGCCCCGCGCTCGTAGGCGTAGTCGAGGAAACGGATGTCGCGGCGGATCACTTCTTCGCGCGGGAAGCCGACCGCCTCGCACGGGGCGGCGACGGACTCCTTGACGCGCAGGTTGCCGACCGGCGCCATGGTGCAGCGCTGCAGCAGGAAGAACTCTTCCGGCGCATCGAGGGGCAGCGCCATGCACGCCAGAATGTGCCGCCGCGCGGCGCCGGCGGGGACGATGTCGTGCAGGAAGGCCGGGGCGATGCCCCGGTAGTCTTCCCAGCCCAGGGGGAACGCCGCGCTCACCGCCGGCGCCTTCGCCGTGCCCAGCTCGTCGAGGTGGGCGACCAGGTAGTCGGCCTCGTAGCTGGCGCTGCAACGGCTGCGCAGCCCGTCTGCGGGCGCGTCGAAGCGCACCCGCAGCGCATCGCGCCACTGGCCGTCCAGGTGGACCTGCAGGGTTATGGTTTCCATGGCATGTCCGGCTGCGCTTGCCGCCCCTCCGCTGAGTCGGTATCGATGGGCATCTTAATGCCTATTCTGGACCACTCCAAGTCGAAAAGAGGTATTTTAATGCCTATTATGCGGGCTGACAGGCAAGAAAAAGGCAATTTATTGCCTATCTGACAGACAGACGCCTTGCCCCGCCTCGAACTTCGTCGCCGGACGCCGGCATTCCCCGATTGCCCCCCGCCGCCGCGCCACCGGTAATATCTGCCCGGGCCGCTCTCTTTCGGGCGGTCTTCGTTCGTCATCAGGATCGAGAGGAGCAGTATGCACGACCGCCATATCGCCCCGGTGGAGCTGGCCAAGGCCAACCGGTTGCTCAACCACGGGCCGACCGTGCTGGTGTCGGCACGCCACGCCGGCGTCGACGACGTGATGGCCGCAGCCTGGGCCTGCGCGCTGGATTTCATGCCGCCCAAGCTGAGCGTGGTGCTGGACAAAGCGTCGCGCACCCGCGCGCTGCTGGAAGGCAGCGGCCGCTTCGTCATCCAAGTGCCGACCGTCGCCCTGCTGCAGCAGACCCATCAGGTCGGCAGCCACGGCCTGGCCGAGCAGCCGGACAAGCTGGCGCGCGCCGGCGTGGAACTGTTCGACCTGGAAGGCCACGACCTGCCGTTCGTGGCCGGCTGTTCGGCCTGGCTGGCCTGCCGGCTGCTGCCCGAGCCGCACAACCAGCAGACCTACGACCTGTTCATCGGCGAGGTGATCGGCGCCTGGGCCGACACCCGCGCGTTCCGCGACGGCCACTGGCTGTTCGAACAAGCCGACCCGGCCTGGCGCAGCCTGCACTACATCGCCGGCGGGCGCTTCTACGCCATCGGCGAGGCGCTGGACGTCTGAGGTCCGCCGCAAACGAAAACGCCCGCTGACCGTCGCCGGCAGCGGGCGTTTTGCTTGGTACGCGATCAGGCCAGGCGCAGCTTGCCGACGCAGGTCAGGCGCTGCAGCAGCGCGGATTGCGGCCAGCGCTTGAGCAGGCGCACGGCCAGGCAGGTGAACAGCGGCTCGCACAGCACCAGCGGCGCGTAGGAGGCGGCGAACAGCAGCCAGTTGTTCAGCGGCAGCGGCTCCTCGCCGATGGACAGCCAGAAGCCGACCATGGCCACCACGCCGCTGTAGTACACGGCGTCGAAGCGCACCACTTCCTGCCAGCTCAGGCTGCGCGCATCGCAGCCGAACAGGCGGCGACCGAACAGGCCGTGGGCGGCGATCAGCGGCAGCATCAGCGACAGCGAGTTGACGCCCAGGTGTACCAGGTCCTGCGGCTCGAACAGCAGGCCCTGCAGCAGCAGGCCGATGGCGAAGCCGAACAGGGTGGGCAGGAAGCCGAAGATGAAGTAGATCGCCGAGGCGCCGACGAAGTGCAGCTCGGAGACGCCCACCGGCAGGTGGTAGACCTCCATGAACAGCGAGAAGAACAGCGCGGCCAGCAGGGTCTTGGCCACCTGGTCGAGGCGGCTGATCCAGCGCGGAGCGTAGAGCAGCAAGGTGGCGATGGCGGCCGCGTGGCCGTAGAGCACTTTGGCGGCGTTCAGCGCGCCGGGTTCGATATGCATCGGACTCCCTCCGAGGGATGCGTGGGTCGGGTGGCCGCGTGGGCGGCCGGGGTTGCCGGCAGGTCTCCTGGCTCGCGGGTCGTCGCCCTCCCGCGCCTTCCCGGTCCGAAGACCAGTGGCACCTCGCGGAAGCGCTCGCCGCTCACAGTTGCGGGGGCAGCACGGGAATCGCCCGCGAGCGGGCTCACCCGTTTCCCTGTTGTCACCGCCGCAGTGCGGCGGAACCGGATTGCTTGGGCGGGTCGCCATCGGAGCAGCCCGCCGGTGTTCTATTCGTTCCTCTTCTCGGCACTCATGGTCGAGGTGGGTGACTCGGTAGAAAATCGCTGCGCGAGTTTTCTACCCTACGGCGCGAAGGCGTCCCGAGGCGTAGGGTGGGCAACTCGTGCAGCGATTGCCCACCGCAGTACTCCGAGGTGGACAAGGCTGCGCCGTTGTCCACCCTACGCCGGACCTTCTTTCCTGCACCGCTCATAACAACGTCAGCTCGTCGATATGCCGGTATTCGGCGCCCAGCGCCTCGGCCAGCGCACGGGCGAGGCCGAGGCGCAGCGGGCCGCTCTCGATGTCGATGAGCAGCGCCGGGCAGGCCGCCGCCGGCACGGCCGGCAGTGCGCGCAGGCGGCCGTCGGTGAGCAGCCAGAGCTGCTGGCGCTCGCCGGGATGGCTGCGTCGGCGCCGCGCCAGCCAGGCGTCGGCCTCGGCCAGCGCGGCGGACAGCGGCGTGCCGCCGCCGGCACCGAGCTGCTCCAGCCAGCGCCGCGCGGCCTGCGGGGCACGCTGCCCCTGGCAGAACCAGCGCGGCCGAGCGCCGTCGGCCTGCAGCAGGGCCAGCGCCACGCGGCGGCGGCGCGCCTGTTCGAGCAGTTCGGCGAGCAGGCCCTTGGCGCGGCGCAGCGCGCCGTGGCGGCGGGTCGAGGCCGAGGCGTCGACCACGATCAGCCACAGCGCCGGCGCAGCACTCACGCGGCTGCGGTAGTGCAGCTCGGCGCGCGAGCGCGGCCGGCCGCGTTGCAGGCTGCGCGGCCAATCCGGGCAGCCGCGACCGGGCGCGCCGGCGCGGCCGCGCGGGGCCGGCTGGGGCTTGTCCCGGTGTCTGGCATCCGCGCCCTGGGCTGGCTGCGGGCGGATGCTCAGGGCTTTTTTGTCCAGCGCGGCGGCGCGCGGCGCTCGCCGATGCCCACCGGCTGCGCCGGCAGCTCGCCCCACTGGCCCTCACCTTGTTCGCCGCGCTGGCCGTCGCTCTGGCCGCCGGCCGGATCGGGCTGCGGCGGCGCGGCGGCCGGGCCGTGCGGATGGCGATGGCGCAGCACGAAGTCCTGCACCGCGTCGATGTCCTCGACGGCGATGGCCGCGGCGCCGCGCCAGGCGGCGTGGGCGCGGGCGGCGCGCAGCCAGACCAGGTCGCCGCGCAGGCCGTCGATGCCGGCGGCGTAGCAGCGTGCGGCGATGACTTCCAGCGCCGCGTCGTCCAGCGGGATCGCTTCCAGTTGCTCGCCGGCCTGCCGGCAGCGCGCCTGCAGCTCGTCCTGCGCCGCCTGCCAGCGGGCGCGGAAGGCCTGCGGGTCGCGGTCGAAGTCCAGCCGGCGGCGGACGATCTCGGCGCGCTCGGCGGGCAGCGGCGCACCGCCGAGGGCGACGGCCAGGCCGAAGCGGTCGAGCAGCTGCGGGCGCAGCTCGCCCTCCTCCGGGTTCATGGTGCCGATCAGCATGAAACGCGCGGCGTGGCGGTGCGAGATGCCGTCGCGCTCGACGTGGTTGACCCCGCTGGCCGCCACGTCGAGCAGCAGGTCGACCAGATGGTCGGCCAGCAGGTTGACCTCGTCGACGTACAGCACGCCGCCGTGGGCGCGCGCCAGCAGGCCCGGGGCGAAGCGCGCGCGGCCCTCGCCGAGGGCGGCGTCGAGGTCGAGGGTGCCGACGATGCGTTCCTCGGTGGCGCCCAGCGGCAGGGTCACCAGCTGGCCGCCGTCGAGCAGCTCGGCCACGCCGCGCGCCAGGGTCGACTTGGCCATGCCGCGCGGGCCCTCGATCAGCACGCCGCCGATCGCCGGGTCGACCGCCGCCAGGCACAGCGCCAGCTTCAGCGCGTCGGCGCCGACCACCGCGGCGAGGGGGAAATTCACGGGTTCATGCATGGGAAATCCTCGTCGGGGCCATCAGCCGTCCTCCTCGCAGTCGAGCAGCAGGTTCTCCAGCGCCTCGCGGTAGGCGCCCGGCTGCTGCCAGAGGCCGCGCTGCTGGGCGTCGAGCAGCCGCTCGGTCATCTCGCGCAGCGCCGCCGGGTTGTGCTGGCGGACGAACTCGCGGGTATCGGCGTCGAGCAGGTAGGCATCGGTGAGCATCTCGTACTGGTGGTCGTCGATCAGCTCGCTGGTGGCGTCGAACGCGCACAGGTAGTCGACGGTGGCGGCCAGCTCGAAGGCACCCTTGTAGCCGTGGCGCTTGATGCCGGCGATCCACTTGGGATTGGCGGCGCGGGCGCGCACCACGCGGTTGAGTTCTTCCTTGAGGGTGCGGATGCGCGGGTTGTCCGGCTGGCTGTGGTCGCCGTGGTAGCTGGCCACCGGGGCGCCGCCGAGGGTTTCCGCCGCGGCCAGCATGCCGCCCTGGAACTGGTAGTAGTCGTTGGAGTCGAGCAGGTCGTGCTCGCGGTTGTCCTGGTTGTGCAGCACCGCCTGCACCGCGCCGAGGCGCCGCTCCAGCGCCGCGCGGGCCGGCACGCCGTCGCCGCCGGAGCCGTAGGCGTAGCCGCCCCAGGTCAGGTACACGTCGGCCAGATCGGCGCGGCTGTCCCAGGCGCCCTCGGCGATGGCCTGCTGCACGCCGGTGCCGTAGCCGCCGGGGGCGGCGCCGAACACCCGCCAGGCGGCGCAGCGGCGCGCTTCCTCGGCACTCAGCCCTTCGGCGGCCAGCTCGGCGCTCTCGCGGCGCACCCGCGCGGCCAGCGGGTTGAGTTCTTCCGGCTCGTCCAGCGTGGCCACCGCCAGCACCGCGGCGTCGAACAGGCGCAGCAGGTTGGCGAAGGCGTCGCGGAAGAAGCCGGAAACGCGCAGGGTGACGTCGACCCGCGGGCGGTCGAGCAGCGACACCGGGAGGATCTCGAAATCCTCGACCCGCCCGCTGCCGGCCTGCCACACCGGGCGCACGCCGAGCAGCGCCATGGCCTGGGCGATGTCGTCGCCGCCGGTGCGCATGGTCGCGGTGCCCCACACCGACAGGCCGAGGCGGGTCAGGTGCTCGCCGTGGTCCTGCAGGTGGCGCTCCAAGAGCAGGCTGGCGGACTGGAAGCCGAGCCGCCAGGCGGTGGGCGTGGGCAGGTTGCGCACGTCCACCGCGTAGAAGTTGCGCCCGGTGGGCAGCACGTCGAGGCGCCCGCGACTGGGCGCGCCGCTCGGCCCCGGCGGCACGAAGCGGCCGTCCAGCGCGGCGAGCAGCCCATTGATCTCCGCCGCGCCGCAGGCGTCGAGCAGCGGCGCGACGCGCTGGTGCAGCTCGGCGAGCACCGCGGCGCTGGCCGAGCCGGGCGCCTCGATCTGCCCGTCGATCAGCTGCAGGGCGAGCAGCTCCAGGCGCTCGCGGGTGTCGCCGGCCGTGCGCCAAGTGTCGGCGCACAGGTCCATCAGGCAGTCCGGGCGCGGCCCGCTCCACGCCTCGCCGGGGTCGCCGGCCAGCGGGTCCCAGCCGAAGCCGAGGTCGGCGGCCAGCGCGCGCAGCAGGCTGGCGTTGCCGCCCTGGCCGTCGCCGCGCGGCACGCGCAGCAGCGCCAGCAGGGTGTCGCGGCGCAGGCGGCCGCTGGGCGACTCGCCGAACACGTGCAGGCCGTCGCGGATCTGCGATTCCTTGAGGTCGCACAGGTAGGCGTCGAGCTGCGGCAGCCAGCTGTCCGGGTCGGCGCTGAGCTGCAGGTTCAGCTCGCGGTCCAGCGCGGTGGCGCGCACCGTGGCGAGGATCTCGCCGCGCAGCTCTCCGGCGCGGCGCGGGTCGAGCAGGCTGGCCTCGTAGTACTCGTCGGCCAGGCGTTCCAGGTCGCGCAGCGGGCCGTAGCTCTCGGCGCGGGTCAGCGGCGGCATCAGGTGGTCGACGATCACCGCCTGGCTGCGCCGCTTGGCCTGCGCGCCCTCGCCGGGGTCGTTGACGATGAACGGGTAGACGTTGGGCAGCGGGCCGAGGATGGCGTCCGGCCAGCACTCGGCGGACAGCCCGACGCCCTTGCCCGGCAGCCACTCGAGGTTGCCGTGCTTGCCGACGTGCACCACCGCGTCGGCGCCGTAGGCCTCGCGCAGCCAGAAGTAGAAGGCCAAGTAGCCGTGCGGCGGCACCAAGAGCGGGTCATGGTAGATCGCCGCCGGATCGAGCTGGTAGCCGCGCGCCGGCTGGATGCCGACGAAGGTCAGCCCCAGGCGCAGGCCGGCGACCATCATCCGCCCGCCGCGGAACATCGGGTCGTCCTCCGGGCCGCCCCAGCGCTGCAGCACCGCCTGGCGGTTGGCCTCGGGCAGCCGCTCGAACAGCCGGTGGTAGTCGGCCAGCGCCAGGCTCTGCTGGCAGGGGCGCAGGTCGAGCGTGTCGAGATCGTTGCTCACCCCGCCGAGCAGCGCGTGGATCAGCGCAGTGCCGGAATCCGGCAGCCCGGCCACCGGGTAACCGGCTTGCTGGAGCGCGCGGAGGATGTTCAGCGCCGCCGCCGGGGTGTCGAGGCCGACGCCGTTGCCGATGCGCCCGTCGCGGGTCGGGTAGTTGGCCAGCACCAGGGCGATGCGCTTGTCGGCGTTGGCCTTGCGCGCCAGGTTCACCCAGCGCCGCGCCAGCTCGGCGACGAAGTCCATGCGCTCGCCGTCGGCCTGGTAGCAGACCACATCGCTCTGGCTGCGCTCGCTGCGCCAGGCCAGGCCCTTGAAGGTGATCGGCCGGGTGACGATGCGCCCGTCCAGCTCGGGCAGCGCCACGTGCATGGCCAGGTCGCGCGGGCCGAGGCCCAGCGGGTTGTCCTGCCAGCGCTGGCGGTTGTCCAGCGCGCAGATCGCCTGCAGCACCGGCACGTCGCGGCGGAACGGGCGCAGCGCCGGGCGCTCCGGGCTGGACAGGGCGAAGCCGGTGGTATTGAGGATCAGCGCCGCGTCGGTTTCGTCCAGCCAGTCCTCGACCTGGGCCAGGCAGGCCGGCTCCTTGAGGCTGGCCACGGCGATCGGCAGCGGGTTGAGGCCCTGCGCGGCGAGGCGCGCGCAGAACTCGTCGACGAAGGCGGTGTTGGCCGCCTGCAACTGCGCGCGGTAGAACAGCAGCGCCGCCACCGGCGCGCCACAGCGCCAGTCGGCGTGCCACAGCGCCGGGGTGCCGCTGCCGCGGCGCGGGTGGTAGACGGCGACGCGCTGCAGCGCCTGCGGCTCGCGCCACTCGCCGGGATGGCCGAGCCAGCGGTCGGCGAGGAAGCGATACAGCTGGCGGGCGTTGTCCAGCCCGCCCTGGCGCAGGTACTGCCAGGCGCGCGCGGCGTCCTCGGCGGACACCGTGCTCAGGCGGGTCAGCTCCGGGTCGGGGCGGTCGTCGCCGGGCACCAGGATCAGCGTGGCGCCGGCCTCGCCCAGCTCGACCAGCTGCTCGATGCCATAGCGCCAGTAGCCCACCCCGCCGTGCAGCGAGAGCAGGATCACCCGCGCGTGGCGCAGCACGTCCTCGACGTAGAGGTCCACCGAAGCGTGGTTGCGCAGTTGGCCGGGGTTGGCCAGGCGCAGGCTCGGGTAGTCGTCGCCCAGCTCGCCGGCGGCCGCGGCCAGCAGCGTCAGGTTGGAGTCGCCGCTGCACAGGACCACCAGCTCGCCGGGGGTCTGGCCGAGGTCGGCGATGCTGTCGTCGGGGACGAAGCCGCCGGGCTGGGTGCGCAGGAGGTGCATGGCGTGGGCTTCTGGCTCAGCGGGCCAGTGCGGCGCGCAGCTCGGCGTCGATCACCGCGGCATCGAGATCCTGGCCGATGATCACCAGGCGGGTGGCGCGCGGCTCGCCTTCGCGCCAGGCGCGGTCGAAGTGCTTGTCGAAACGCTGGCCGACGCCCTGCACCAAGAGGCGCATGGCCTTGCCCGGCACGGCGACGAAGCCCTTGACGCGCAGCACGGCGTGGCGCTGCACCAGCTCGGCGAGCGCGGCGAGCAGCAGGCGCTCGTCGACTTCCGGCAGCTCGACGCCGAAGGAGTCGAACTCGTCGTGGTCGTGGTCGTCGCCATCGCCGTGGTCGTGGTGGCCGGGACGGGCGTCGATGTGCAGCTCGGCCTCGGCGCCGATGCCCAGCAGCACGTCCAGCGGCAGGCGGCCCTGCTGCGCCTCGACGATCTTCACCGCCGGCGGCAGCTCCTCGGCCACCTCGGCGCGCACCGCGGCCAGCGCGGCGGCGTCGAGCAGGTCGGTCTTGTTCAGCACCACCAGGTCGGCGCAGGCCAGCTGGTCCTCGAACAGCTCGTGCAGCGGCGATTCGTGGTCGAGGTTGGGGTCGGCGCGGCGCTGCTCGTCCACCTGCTCGGGGAAGGCGGCGAAGGTGCCGGCGGCCACCGCCGGGCTGTCGACCACGGTGACCACCGCGTCGACGGTGCAGGCGTTGCGGATTTCCGGCCAGTTGAAGGCCTGCACCAGCGGCTTGGGCAGGGCGAGGCCGCTGGTTTCGATGAGGATGTGGTCGAGATCGGCGCGACGCTGCACCAGTTCGCGCATCACCGGGAAGAACTCTTCCTGCACGGTGCAGCACAGGCAGCCGTTGGCCAGCTCGAAGACCCGACCGGCCGCTTCCTCCTCGCTGCAGCCGATCGAGCACTGCTTGAGGATCTCGCCGTCGATGCCCAGCTCGCCGAACTCGTTGACGATCACCGCGATGCGCCGGCCGGAGGCCGAGTCGAGCAGGTGGCGCAGCAGGGTGGTCTTGCCGGAGCCGAGGAAGCCGGTGACGATGGTGACGGGAAGTTTGCTCAGGGATTTCATGGGCAGCCCTACGGGTGCGGCGGGCTGGCATGACGAAGGGACGCCGGGCGCGCGGGCGCCGGTCGTTCGGGTTCGCCACCGGATCACCCCGCCCGGTTGTCGTGGAAGTCGGGGAGCCCACGGCAAGCGGACTCCGGCGAGGCAGGTCTCCTGGCTCACGGTTGGCGCTACACGCCATCCCCTCGCCTTCCCGCCCTCGGGCAGTGGCGCAATCAAGGGGCTCGAACCGTCTACAGTTGCGGGGGCAGCCGCGGCGTCGCACCGCGTTCCCTCTTAGCTCCGATCGCCGCCGGAGAACCTCGAAGCGCGCAAGGCTACGCAGGGTGCGGGCAGCGGTCAATCGCCGCGGCGCTGGTTAGGGTAGGCAACTCGCGCAGCGATTGCCTACCGGGCAGGCCGGCGCCGGAGATTGGTAGAAGATCGCTACGCGAGTCTTCTACCCTACGCGACTCATACCCAGCGCCGCGGTTGACGCTGCGCGGGCGGCGTGCTGTCCTACGCGCCCCTCGCCATCCGCCCGCCCTGCCCGCCGCCGATGTCCGCCGCCCAGCCCCGTCCGCCCCGCCCGTCCCGGCTCCATGTCGCCGGACTCGGCTGTCGGCGCGGCTGCGCGGCCGACGAACTGCAGCGCCTGCTGACGGACAGCCTCGGCGAGCTGGGCCTGACCCCGGCCGATCTGCACGCGCTCGCCACCCTAGACGGCAAGCTGGCCGAGCCGGGGCTGGGCGAACTGGCCGCGCGCCTCGGCCTGCCGCTGCATGGCCTCACGGCCGAAGAACTGCGCTGCTTCGAGGCGCGGCTGAGCGCCCCCTCGGAGGCCGCCCGCCGCGCCACCGGCAGCGCCGGGGTCGCCGAGGCCGCCGCCCTGGCCCTCGCCGAGCGCCTCGCCGGCAGACCGGCCGAGCTGGTCCTGACCAAGCGGCGCAGCGCCGCCGCCACCTTCGCCCTGGCCCGCGCCGGGCACGCCCCCGAATCGGAGCATCCATGACCGTGTTCTTCATCGGCGCCGGCCCCGGCGCCGCCGACCTCATCACCGTGCGCGGCCAGCGTCTGATCCAGCGCTGCCCGACTATCCTCTACGCCGGCTCGCTGGTGCCGGAAGCGGTGCTCGAAGGTCACCACGCGCACACCGTGGTCAACACCGCCGAGCTGGACCTGGAGACCATCGTCGACCTGCTCGCCGCGGCCCACGCGCGCGGCGAGGACGTGGCCCGGGTGCACTCCGGCGATCCCTCGCTGTACGGCGCCATCGGCGAGCAGATCCGCCACCTGCGCCGCCTCGGCATCCCCTACGAGATCGTCCCCGGCGTCACCGCCACCGCCGCCTGCGCGGCGCTGCTCGGCTGCGAGCTGACCCTGCCCGAGGTATCGCAGACGGTCATCCTCACCCGCTTCGCCAGCCGGACCGAGATGCCGGAAGGCGAACAGCTGGGGGATCTGGCCCGCCACCGCGCCACCCTGGCCGTCCACCTCGGCGTGCGCCAGCTGCCGAAGATCGTCGCCGAACTGCTGCCGCACTACGGCGCCGACTGCCCGATCGCCGTGGTCCATCGCGCCAGCTGGCCGGACCAGGACTGGGTGCAGGGCACCCTCGCCGACATCGTCGACAAGGTCGCCGCCAAGGACTTCCGCCGCACCGCGCTGATCCTGGTCGGCCGGGTGCTGACCGCCGAGGCGTTCGCCGACTCGTCGCTGTACGCGCCGGGCGCCTGAGCCCGTATGGGCCCGGCCCGTCGGCGACGCTATCCTTCCAGTCTTCTTCCTCACATTCGGAGTTTCTCCATGACACAGGGAAAAACCGCCTTGGTCGTCGGCGCCTCGCGCGGACTCGGGTTCGGGCTGGTCGGACAGCTGCGCGCCGCGGGCTGGCAGGTGATCGCCACGGTGCGCGACGACCGCGGCGCCGAGGCGCTGAAGGCCGTGCCGGGCGTGCGCGTCGAAACGCTGGAGATCACCGACGGCGGCAGCGCCGAAGCCCTGGCCGGCCGCCTGCAGGGCACCCGGCTGGATCTGCTGTTGGTCAACGCCGGCATCTCCGGCCCCCGCTTGGAGTCGCTGCTGGAGGCCGACGAGGCGGAGGTCGCCCGGCTGTTCCTGACCAACGCCGTGGCCCCGGTGCGCCTCGCCGAGCGCCTGCTGCCGCTGGTGGAGCCGAGCCGCGGGGTGATCGCCTTCATGAGTTCGGTGATGGGCAGCCTGGAGCTCGGCCCCGGCATGGGCATGCCGCTGTACGGCGCCAGCAAGGCCGCGCTCAACCACCTGAGCCGCAGCTTCGCCGCCGGCCTGGGCGAAGCCGGCCCGACCGTGCTGTCGCTGCACCCGGGCTGGGTGAAGACCGACATGGGCGGGGAAGAGGCCCCGCTGGATGTGGAAACCAGCTGCAGGGGCCTGGTCGAGGTGATCGGCCGCGCCGCCGGCCAGGGCGGCCATCGCTATCTCGACTACCAGGGCCAGACGCTGCCCTGGTGAGCCGGGCCCGGGTGGGCACGCCCCGCCCGGACCGCTATCATGCGCGCGCTGCCTTCGCGGCCCCTGGATCAGCAGACAGGGCATAACTGAGCTGGCCCTTTCCCGTTATCGAAGGAGGAGCCGGCCATGCCCGCCGCCCGCATCTGGATCAAGAACCCCCTCGCCCTCTTCACCGCCAACGACCGCGACGCCGCCGGCGGACTGGTGGTGGAGAACGGCGTCATCGCCGAGCTGCTCGGCGCCGGCCAGGCGCCGGCCCGGCCGGTGGACAGCACCTTCGACGCCCGCGAGCACGTGGTGCTGCCGGGGCTGGTCAACACCCATCACCACTTCTACCAGACCCTCACCCGCGCCTGGGCGCCGGTGGTCAACCAGCCGCTGTTCCCCTGGCTGAAGACCCTCTACCCGGTGTGGGCGCGACTGACCCCGGAGCAGCTCGCCCTGGCCAGCCGGGTCGCCCTGGCCGAGCTGCTGCTCTCCGGCTGCACCACCGCGGCGGACCACCACTACCTGTTCCCCCGGGGGCTGGAGGAGGCCATTGACGTGCAGGTGGAGGCGGTGCGCGAGCTCGGCCTGCGCGCCCTGCTCTGCCGCGGTTCCATGAGCCTGGGCGAGGCCGACGGCGGCCTGCCGCCGCAGCGGACGGTGCAGCCGGCCGAGGCGATCCTCGCCGACGGCGAGCGGCTGATCCGCCGCTACCACGAGCGCGGGCCCGGCGCGCGGGTCCAGATCGCCCTGGCGCCCTGCTCGCCCTTCTCGGTGACCCCGGAGATCATGCGCGCCAGCGCCGAGCTGGCCGAGCGCCATGACGTGCGCCTGCACACCCACCTGGCCGAGACCCTGGACGAGGAAGCCTTCTGCCTGCAGCGCTTCGGCCTGCGCACCGTGGACTACCTGGACAGCGTCGGCTGGCTCGGCCCGCGCACCTGGCTGGCCCACGGCATCCACTTCAATGCGCAGGAGATCGCCCGACTGGGCGCCGCCGGCACCGGCGTGTGCCACTGCCCGGTATCCAACATGCGCCTGGCCTCGGGCATCTGCCCGACCCTCGAGCTGGAGGACGCCGGCGCCCCGCTGGGCCTCGGCGTCGACGGCTCGGCCTCCAACGACGCCTCCAACCTCATCTTCGAGGCGCGCCAGGCGCTCTACCTGCAGCGCCTGCGCTACGGCGCCGAACGGATCACGCCGCAGCGGGTCCTCGGCTGGGCCACCCGCGGCTCGGCGCGCCTGCTCGGACGCGACGACATCGGCGAGCTGGCGGTGGGCCGGCAGGCCGATCTGGCCCTCTTCAAGCTGGACGAGCTGCGCTTCTCCGGCAGCCACGACCCGCTCGCCGCCCTGCTGCTGTGCGGCGCCGAGCGTGCCGACCGGGTGATGGTCGGCGGCCGCTGGCGGGTGATCGACGGCCGGATCGAGGACCTCGACCTCGCCGCCCTGATCGCCGCGCACCGCCGGGCGGCGCGGCAACTGGTGGGCTGATCCGCGACCGGCCGGGCGAGCGCGGGCCGGACGGGGCCCCATGCACCATCCGAAGGCCGTGCCGAGCCGCCGCGCACCAGCAGCGCCCAGTCCGGGCGCCAGGCGGGCACGCCGGGGGCCGCGGCTTTCCGGAAAGCCTGATTTTTTGTCTGATTGGTCAGCTTTTTGCAGAAGGCAGGCTGACCGAAACAATGTCCCGGAGTTTCCCCGACCATGAAGTCCAAACACCTGCTCCGAAGCCTGGCCGCCGCCGTCGGCTTCGCCACCGTCCTCGGCGCATCCGCCGATCCGCTCAAGGTCGGCTTCGTCTACCTCGGCAGCATCGGCGACCACGGCTGGACCTACCAGCACGAACAGGGACGCAAGCAGCTGCAGGAACAGCTCGGCGAGCAGGTGCAGACCACCTACGTCGAGAACGTGCCGGAGAGCGGCGACGCCGAGCGGGTGATCCGCAACCTGGCCAAGGGCGGCTACGACCTGGTGTTCGCCACCTCCTTCGGCTACATGAACCCGACCGCCAAGGTCGCCCGGCAATTCCCCCAGGTGACCTTCGAGCACGCCACCGGCTACAAGCAGGACCGGAACCTCGGCACCTACATGGCGCGCACCTACGAGGGCCGCTACGTCGGCGGCTTCCTCGCGGCGAAGATGACCAGGAGCCGGAAGATCGGCTACATCGCCTCCTTCCCCATCCCGGAGGTGATCCGCGACATCAACGCCATCCAGCTGGCCCTGGACAAGTACAACCCCGGCAGCGAGGTCAAGGTGGTCTGGGTCAACACCTGGTTCGACCCGGGCAAGGAGGCCGACGCCGCCAACGCCCTGATCGACCAGGGCGTCGACGTGATCTTCCAGCACACCGACAGCCCGGCGCCGATCCAGGCGGCCCAGCGCCGCGGCGTCTACTCGGTGGGCTACGCTTCGGACATGGCCCACTTCGGGCCGGACTCGGTGCTGACCTCCATCGTCAACAACTGGGGCCCGCACTACGTCAAGTCCGCCCGGGCGGTGCTGGACGGCAGCTGGAAGCCCCAGGACTACTGGGGCGGACTGGACGACGAGACGGTGCAGCTGCCGCTCAGCGAGCGGGTGCCGGCGGAGGTCAGGGCCGAGGCCCAGGCGCTCGTCGAGGAGATCAAGAGCGGCCGCTTCCATCCCTTCACCGGGCCGATCAGGGACCAGGCCGGCAGCGTGCGCATCGCCGAGGGCGCGACGGCGAGCAGGGCCGAGCTGGCGTCGATGGACTACTACGTGGCGGGGATCAAGGCGCAACTGCCGAAATGACCGCCCTCGCGGATGCGCCCGAGGCCATCCGCGCGGCCACCCCGAACCAGAAGGCTCCCGGAATCGCCATGGATTCGCTACCGATCATCGACATCTCGCCCCTCTACCGCCGCGACGAGAGCGCCTGGCGCGCCGTCGCCGGCCGCATCGACCGCGCCTGCCGGGAATGGGGCTTCTTCTACATCGAAGGCCATCCGATCGGCGCCGAGCGCATCGCCGCGCTGAGCGATCTGGCCCGGCGCTTCTTCGCCCTGCCGCTGGCGGAGAAGCGGCGGATCGACATCGCCGGCAGCGGCCACCACCGCGGCTACGGCGCCCTCGCCGCCGAGCAGCTCGACCCGGCGCAGCCCGGCGATTGCAAGGAAACCTTCGACATGGGCTTCCACCTGCCCGCCGACCACCCGGAGGTGCTCGCCGGCAAGCCGCTGCGCGGCCCCAACCGGCACCCGGCGCTGGAGGGCTGGGAGACGCTGCTGGAAAGCCATTACCGCGACATGCACGAGCTGAGCTGCACGGTGCTGCGCGCCATCGCCCTGGCCCTGGGCATCGAGCGGGACTTCTTCGACCGGCGCTTCCGCCAGCCGGCCAGCGTCCTGCGCCTGATCCACTATCCGCCGCAGCAGGGCGCCGAACGACCGGGCGCCGGGGAGCACACGGACTACGGCTGCATCACCCTGCTCCACCAGGACCGGGTCGGCGGCCTGCAGGTGCGCGCCCGGCGCGGCCAGTGGATCGACGCACCGCCGCGGGACGGCACCTTCGTGGTCAACATCGGCGACATGATGGCGCGCTGGAGCAACGACCGTTACCGCTCCACGGCGCACCGGGTGATCAGCCCACGGGAACAGGACCGCTACGCCATGCCGTTCTTCGCCGAACCGCACCCGGAGACCGCGATCGCCTGCCTGCCCGGCTGCCAGGACGCGGAGCGCCCGCCGCACTACCCGCCCACCACCTGCGCCGAGTGGCTGCTGTCGCGTTTCGCCGCCACCTACGCCCATCGCCGCGGGGATGTCGCAGGTTGAACTTTGGAAACACCGGCGGGTGGATTAGGCTGCGCGGATCCATCACCGAAGGAGAAGCACCCGTCATGCACGCCTGGCTGAACGCCCTGCCCAAAGCCGAATTGCACCTGCACCTGGAAGGCACCCTGGAGCCCGAGCTGCTGTTCGCCCTCGCCGAACGCAACAAGGTCGCCCTGCCCTGGCCCGACGTAGAGAGCCTGCGCCGCGCCTACGCCTTCCACAACCTGCAGGAGTTCCTCGACCTCTACTACCGCGGCGCCGACGTGCTGCGCACCGAGCAGGACTTCTACGACCTGACCTGGGCCTACCTGAAGAAGTGCCGGGAGCAGAACGTCATCCACACCGAGCCCTTCTTCGATCCGCAGACCCACACCGACCGCGGCATCCCCTTCGAGACGGTGCTGACCGGCATCGAGCAGGCGCTCAAGGACGGCCGCGAACAGCTCGGCATCAGCAGCGGGCTGATCCTCTCCTTCCTGCGCCACCTGCCGGAAGAAGCGGCGCAGCAGACCCTCGACCAGGCCCTGCGCTTCCGCCACGCCTTCATCGCCGTGGGCCTGGACAGCTCCGAGAAGGGCCATCCGCCGAGCAAGTTCCAGCGCGTGTTCGACCGCGCCCGCGCCGAGGGCTTCGTCGCCGTCGCCCACGCCGGCGAGGAAGGCCCGCCGGAATACATCTGGGAAGCCCTCGACCTGCTCAAGGTCAAGCGCATCGACCACGGCGTGCGCGCCGCGGAGGACCCAAAGCTGCTGGAGCGGCTGATCGAGGAGCAGATCCCGCTGACGGTCTGCCCGCTGTCCAACGTCAAGCTCCGCGTGTTCAAGGACATGGCCGAGCACAACATCCTCAAGCTGCTGGAGATGGGCGTGAAGGTCACGGTGAACTCCGACGACCCGGCCTACTTCGGCGGCTACGTCACGGAAAACTTCATGGCCCTGCACGAGAGTCTCGGCATGACCCGCGAGCAGGCCGAACGCCTGATCCAGAACAGCCTGGACGCGCGGCTGGTGTGAACCGCCGCCCCGTCCGGGGCACCACCGACACGGAGTACGCCTTGATCCAGTTCCTCCTCAACCACGAACTGCGCAGCGAGCACAGCCTGGACCCGAACCTGACGGTGCTGCGCTACCTGCGCGAGCACCGGCACAAGACCGGCACCAAGGAAGGCTGCGCCTCGGGCGACTGCGGCGCCTGCACCGTGGTGGTCGGCGAGCTGGACAGCGTCGGCGGGCGCGAGCGCATCCGCTATCGCACCCTCAATGCCTGCCTGACCTTCGTGGCGGCGCTGCACGGCAAGCAGCTGCTGACCGTGGAGGACCTGCAGCATGGGGGCGACCTGCACCCCGTGCAGCAGGCGATGGTCGACTGCCACGCCTCGCAGTGCGGCTACTGCACGCCGGGGTTCGTCATGTCGCTGTTCGCCCTGCGCAAGAGCGTCGAGGGCAGCGATCCGGCGGCCGCGCACCAGGCCCTGGCCGGCAACCTGTGCCGCTGCACCGGCTACCGGCCGATCCTCGCCGCCGCCGAACGGGCCTGCGCCGACCGCCGGCCGGACCAGTTCGACGCCGCCGAGGCCGAAACCGTCGCCCGGCTCAAGGCCATCGCCCCGCGCCGGACCGCCGAGCTGGGCGACGGCGAGAAGCGCTGCCTGCTGCCGCTGACCGTGGCCGACCTGGCCGCGCTCTACGAGGCCGAACCCGAGGCGCGCCTGCTGGCCGGCGGCACCGATCTGGCCCTGGAAGTCACCCAGCAGCAGCGCAGCCTGCCGGTGCTGATCCACCTCGGCCACATCGCGGACATGAAGCGGATCGAGACGTTCGACGACCGCCTGGAAATCGGCGCCGCCGCTGCGCTGACCGATTGCCAAGACGCCCTGGCCCGGGAATACCCGGACTTCGGCGAGCTGCTCGGGCGCTTCGCCTCGCAGCAGATCCGCAACCAGGGCACCCTGGGCGGCAACATCGGCAACGCCTCGCCCATCGGCGACTCGCCGCCGCTGTTGATCGCCCTCGGCGCCAGCCTGCTGCTGCGCAAGGGCGACCGGAGCCGCACCCTGGCGCTGGAGGACTACTTCCGCGGCTACAAGATCACCGCCCGCGAGGACGGCGAGTTCATCGAGCGGATCATCGTGCCGCGCGCCCGCGCCGGCCAGGCGTTCCGCGCCTACAAGCTGTCCAAGCGCCTGGACGACGACATCTCCGCCGTGTGCGCGGCCTTCAACCTGACCCTGGCCGACGGCGCGGTGCGCGAGGCGCGCATCGCCTTCGGCGGCATGGCGGCGATACCGAAACGGGCTACCGTCTGCGAACGGGCGCTCGCCGGCGCCGTCCTCGATGCCGCGCTGATCGAGCGGGCCTGCGCCGCCCTGGCCGAGGACTTCGCCCCGCTCAGCGACTTTCGCGCCAGCCGCGAGTACCGCCTGCTCGCCGCGCAGAACCTGCTGCGCAGGTGCTTCATCGAGCTGACCGAGCCGGATATCGAGACGAGGGTGACCCGCCATGCATAAGCCGAACGCAAGCCAGGAAGAACTGGCCGCCCTGTTCCGCCAGGAGCTGGTCACCGGCGTCGGTCGCAGCGTCCGGCACGAGAGCGCGGCCAAGCACGTCACCGGCGAGGCCGTCTACATCGACGACCGTCTGGAATTCCCCAACCAGCTGCACGTCTACGCCCTTCTCTCGGAGCGCGCCCATGCGCGCATCCTGCGCATCGACACCGCGCCCTGCTACTCCGTCCCCGGCGTCGCCCTGGTCATCACCAGCGCCGACGTGCCCGGCCAGCTGGACATCGGCGCGGTGTTCCCCGGCGATCCACTCCTGGCCGACGGCAAGGTGGAGTACGTCGGCCAGCCGGTGCTGGCGGTGGCCGCCGACAGCCTGGAGAACGCCCGCCGCGCGGCCCAGGCCGCGATCGTCGAATACGAGGACCTGGAGCCGGTGCTCGATGTGGAGGAAGCCCTGCGCCGCCAGCACTTCGTGCTGGACAGCCACACCCACAAGCGCGGCGACGCCGCCGCTGCGCTGGCCGGCGCCCCGCACCGCCTCGCCGGCACCTTGCGGATCGGCGGTCAGGAGCACTTCTACCTGGAGACCCAGGTGTCCTCGGTGCTGCCCGCCGAGGACGGCGGCATGCTGGTCTACTGCTCGACCCAGAACCCCAGCGAAGTGCAGAAGCTGGTGGCCGAGGTGCTCGGCGTGCCGATGAACCGGGTGACCGTGGACATGCGCCGGATGGGCGGCGGCTTCGGCGGCAAGGAGACCCAGGCGGCCGGGCCGGCCTGCCTCTGCGCGGTGATCGCCCGCCTCACCGGGCGGCCGACCAAGATGCGCCTGCCGCGCCAGGAGGACATGCTGATGACCGGCAAGCGCCACCCCTTCCTGGTCGACTACGAGGTGGGCTTCGACGACGACGGCCGCCTGCGCGGCATCCGCATGGACCTGGCCGGCAACTGCGGCTACTCGCCGGACCTGTCCGGGGCCATCGTCGACCGCGCCATGTTCCATGCCGACAACGCCTACTATCTAGGCGACGCCCTGATCCACGGCCACCGCTGCAAGACCAACACCGCCTCCAACACCGCCTACCGCGGCTTCGGCGGCCCGCAGGGGATGCTCGCCATCGAGGAGATCATGGACGCCATCGCCCGTCACCTCGGCCGCGACCCGCTGGAGGTGCGCAGGCGCAACTACTACGGCAAGACCGAGCGCAACGTGACCCACTACCACCAGACGGTGGAGCACAACCTGCTGGAGGAAATGACCGCCGAGCTGGAGGCGAGCTGCGACTACGCCGGCCGCCGCGCTGCGATCCGCGCCTTCAATGCCCGCAGCCCGGTGCTGAAGAAGGGCCTGGCGCTGACCCCGGTGAAGTTCGGCATCAGCTTCACCTCCAGTTTCCTCAACCAGGCCGGCGCCCTGGTGCATATCTACACCGACGGCAGCATCCACCTGAACCACGGCGGCACCGAGATGGGCCAGGGCCTCAACACCAAGGTCGCGCAGATCGTCGCCGAGGTGTTCCAGGTCGACGTCTCGCGCATCCGGATCAGCGCCGCCAACACCGACAAGGTGCCCAACACCTCGCCCACCGCCGCCTCCAGCGGCGCCGACCTGAACGGCAAGGCGGCCAAGAACGCCGCGCAGACCATCAAGGAGCGGCTGGTGGAATTCGCCGCCCGCCACTGGCACCTCTGCCCGGAGGACGTGCAGTTCCGCAACGGCCAGCTGCGCCTGCGCGACCGTTTCGTCAGCTTCGAGGAACTGATCCAGGCCGCCTACGTCGGCCAGGTGTCGCTGTCTTCCACCGGCTTCTACCGCACGCCGAAGATCTACTACGACCGCGAGCAGGCCCGCGGCCGGCCGTTCTACTACTACGCCTACGGCGTGGCCTGCTCGGAGGTGCTGGTCGACACCCTGACCGGCGAGTACCGGCTGCTGCGCGCCGACATCCTGCACGACGTCGGCGCCTCGCTGAACCCGGCCATCGACATCGGCCAGATCGAGGGCGGCTTCGTCCAGGGCATGGGCTGGCTGACCTGTGAGGAGCTGGTGTGGAGCGACCAGGGCCGCCTGCTGACGGCGAATCCGGCCAGCTACAAGATCCCCACGATCGCCGACGTGCCGGCGGACCTGCGCGTCCGGCTGGTGGAGAACCGCAAGAACCCGGAAGACACGGTGTTCCATTCCAAGGCCGTCGGCGAGCCGCCGTTCATGCTCGGCATCTCCGTCTGGTGCGCGCTCAAGGACGCCGTGGCCAGCCTGGCCGACTACCGCGCCCAGCCGGCCATCGACGCCCCGGCGACGCCCGAGCGGGTGCTCTGGGGCGTGGAGCAAATGAAAAGGCTGAAGCAGGACACAGGGCGGGTGAAACCCGCCGGAAGTGGCGCGGGCCGCACCGAAATCGGCGGCGTGCACCCGCTCTGCGAGTCGGGGAACCACGAATGAGCCACATGACCTGGATCGACGCCCTCGCCGAACTCAGGCAGCGCCACGAACCCTGCGTGCTGGTGACCATCGTCGAGGAGCGCGGCTCCACGCCGCGCAACGCCGGCGCCAAGATGGTGGTCGCCGGCGAGTGGCTCTACGACACCATCGGCGGCGGCCACCTGGAGCACAAGGCCGCGCAGATTGCCCGCGAGATGCTGCAAAGCGGCGCACGCGAGCCGCGCCTGGAGCGCTTCGCCCTCGGCGCCAGCCTCGGCCAGTGCTGCGGCGGCGCCACCGTGCTGCTGTTCGAACCCATGGGCCGGGCGCTGGCGCAGATCGCCGTGTTCGGCGCCGGCCACGTCGGCCGCGCCCTGGTGCCGCTGCTCGCCGCCTTGCCGTGCAGGGTGCGCTGGATCGACTCGCGGGAGCGGGAGTTTCCCGAGATCGTCCCGGCCGGGGTGGAGAAAGTAGTCAACGACGAGGTGGTCGAGGAAGTGGCGCGGATGCCGGCCGGCGCCTACTTCATCGTCATGACCCACGACCATCCGCTGGACCTGGAGCTGAGCGCCGCCATCCTCGGCCGGAACGATTTCGCCTATTACGGTCTGATCGGTTCGAAGAGCAAGCGCGCCCGCTTCGAGCACCGTCTGTACCAGCGCGGCTTCGCCCCCGAGATCGTGCAGCGCATGCGCTGCCCCATGGGCCTGCCCGAGGTGAAGGGCAAGCTGCCGATGGAAATCGCCATTTCCGTGGCCGGCGAGGTGATCGCCCACTACAACGCCCATTTCGGCGAGAAACGCCAGGGCGGCGAAAGCGTCGCCCGGCTGCTGCCGGCCTCGCGCCGCGGCTGAACCGCGACGCCGGAACGAACCCACGAGAGTCGCCATGCCCCAGACCCGAGCCTACCGCGCCGCCCTGCTGCACTGCCTCGCCGATCCGCGGGAGGTGGGCGGCGAGGCCTCCCACGAGTATTTCGCCGACGGCCTGCTGGTCGTCGAGGACGGCAGGGTCGTCCAGCTCGGCGATTCCGGCAGCCTGCTGCCGAAGCTGGCGGCCGGGGTCGAGGTGGTCGAGTACGCGGACGCGCTGATCGTCCCCGGTTTCGTCGACACCCACGTCCACTATCCGCAGATGGGCGTGATCGGCTCCTACGGCACCCAGCTCCTCGACTGGCTGGAGACCTACACCTTCCCCGCCGAGGGCCGCTTCGCCGACCCGGCCCACGCCCGCGATCAGGCCGGGCTGTTCCTGCGCGAGCTGCTGCGCAACGGCACCACCACCGCCCTGGTGTTCAGCACCGTGCACCCGCAGTCGGTGGACGCCTTCTTCGAGGCAGCGGAAAAACTCAACCTGCGGATGATCGCCGGCAAGGTGCTGATGGACCGCAACGCCCCGGACTACCTGACCGACACCGCCGAATCCGGCTATGCGCAAAGCCGCGCGCTGATCGAACGCTGGCACGGCAAGGGCCGCCTGCACTACGCGGTCACCCCGCGCTTCGCCCCGACCAGCACGCCGGAGCAGCTGCGCCTGGCCGGCCAGTTGCTCGGGGAATACCCCGGCCTCTACCTGCACACCCACCTCTCGGAGAACCGCCAGGAGATCGACTGGGTCAGGCAGCTGTTCCCCGAGCGCAGCGGCTATCTGGACGTCTACGACCACTACCGGCTGCTCGGGGCGCGCTCGGTGTTCGCCCACGGCGTGCACCTGTGCGACGAGGAGTGCCGGCGTCTGGGCGAGACCGGCTCGGCGGTGGCCTTCTGCCCGACCTCCAACCTGTTCCTCGGCAGCGGCCTGCTTGATCTAGCCCGCCTGGAAGGCCACGGCGTGCGGGTCGGTTTGGGCACCGACATCGGCGGCGGCACCAGCTTCTCCCAGCTGCACACCCTGAGCGACGCCTACAAGGTGCTGCAGCTGCAGGGGCAATCCCTCGACCCGTTCAAGGCGCTGTACCTGGCCACCCTCGGCGGCGCCCGGGCGCTCTACCTGGACGACCGCATCGGCAACCTGCAACCGGGCAAGGAAGCGGACTTCGTGGTGCTGGACTACCGGGCCACCCCGCTGATCACCCACCGCCTGGGCGAGGCTCGCACCTTGGCGGAAAGGCTCTTCGCCCTGATGATCCTCGGCGACGACCGTGCGGTGCTGGAGACCTTCGCCGCCGGCCGCTCGGTGCACCGCCGCGGGTCATAGCCAGCCCGGGAGCAGCGATGACGCCGCCGGGCTTCCCCGGGCCTCGCGACCATTCGCCGCGCCGCGGCCGGTCCGAACCGACCAATTGACTAGCCGGATGCCCGCTTTCCCTTCATGGCATTAAGCCGTCATCGGCTATCATGACCGCCCCATGAGCCTGATGTCCGGCTCATGGCAGCAATCCCGCGGAGAACCTCCCAAGATGTCCAGCGAATTCACCAACGGCCAGGCCTTGAAGGGCAAGACCGGCCTGCGTCGCATCCTCAATGCCACCAGCTACTCCCTCGCCGGGCTCAAGGCCGCCTTCGTCGGAGAAGCCGCCTTCCGCCAGCTGCTGCTGCTGAACGTACTGCTGATTCCTGCGGCCTTCCTGCTGGACGTGAGCCGCGCCGAGCGCGCGGTGATGATCGCGGTGGTGTTCCTGGCGCCGATCGTCGAGCTGCTCAATTCGGCCATCGAGGCGGCGATCGACCGGATCTCGTACGAGCTGCATCCCCTGTCCAAGCGCGCCAAGGACATGGGCAGCGCGGCGCAGTTCATGGCGCTGTCGCTGATCGCCCTGGTCTGGGCCAGCATCATCCTCTAGCCCGCCGCGACCCGAGGGCGATCCTCGGGCCTTGGCCGCCCTCCCGAACGCGCAAGGCGCGGCCCGTATCTTCGACGATACGGGCCGATCGGACGATATCGGGAACCCGGCAGCCCCCTGATGGGGCCAGGCAGCCGCCGGGCGCTCCGCTGCATCGGAGTGGCAGGAGCGCCCGACGGACGGACGCATGGGAGAAGTGCTCCCGGCGCAGCCAGACAGCGCGCCGGGAGTCAATGGGCGGGTTTTCCTAGCGGGCGGCCTGACCCTGCTCGACGCCGGCGGCGAGCGCAGCGGCCTGCTGCTGCGCGACCTGGTCGAAATCCCTCACGGTCTTGGCCTGATAGGGATTGCCGATCAGGCGCGGAAGCGCCTGGAAGCCCGGGTTGACCAGGCTCTTGCCCGGGGTGAACTCGTCGAAGCGCAACCCGGCCAGATCCGCCCAGGTATGGATGAAGTGCGAGGTGCTGTAGGGGCGGTGCAGGCTGGCGGCGAAATCCGTCTGCTGCCGGGCCTGCCAGGACGGCGACGTCCAGACCAGGAAGGGCACGGTGTACATCTGCGTGGTCGGCGCGAGCTCGTTGCGTCCGAGCACCGCGTTGTTCGGCGCGTCGTACACCGACTCGCCGTGGTCGGACATATAGAGCAGGAAGCCGTTGGGATCGGTGGCGCGGAAGCGCTCGATCAGCGAGGACACCACGTAGTCGTTGTACAGTACGGCGTTGTCGTAGCTGTTGTAGATCTCCAGCTGATCGTCGGTGACATTGGCCGGCACGCCGGCACGGTCGGTGAAGCGCGCGTACTCCTGCGGATAGCGGTACTGGTAGCTCATGTGGGTGCCGAGCAGATGGATGACCACCAGCTTGCGCGGCGCCGAGTCGGCGAGCACCTTGCCGAAGGGTTCGAGCACCACGCTGTCGTACTGGCTGGTGGTGTTCTGGTCGCGGTTGTTGTTCAGATAGACCTGCTCGTCCGCCTGCTTGGACAGGGTGGTGAGCATGGTGTTGCGCCTGGTCATGGTCTGCTGGTTGGTGATCCAGTAGGTCTTGTAGCCGGCCTGCTTCATCATCCGGATCAGCGTGGGAGTGCTCAGGTAGAGATCCGGATGCTCCATGTCGGCGAAGGTGAGGATCTGCTGCATCGCCTCGATGGTATAGGGGCGCGGGCCGATCACGTTGTCGAACACCTGCAGCTCGTCGCGCAGGCGGTCGAGGTTGGGCGTGGTCGGCCGCCCGTAGCCGTAGAGCGACATGCGCTGACGATCGGTCGATTCGCCGAGGATCAGCACCAGGGTCGCCGGCTGCCCGGCATGGGCATCCGTCAGGTTCTTCAGCGGCGGGATGCGCTCCATGTCGGAAAGCTGCTTAGCCATGTTGGTCAGTTGCAGGCGGTACTGGTGATAGCCGACCGCCAGTTGCCAGAACGCGGCCGACTCGATGTTCTCCTCGAATTCGGCCATGGCGCGCTCCAGGGTGTCGCGCTTGAGGTACTGGTGGACCGCCTCATAGCCCATCGACACTACGAACAGCAGCACGCAGGCCACCGGCAGCGCCTTGCGCGGCAGGTAGACCGGGCGCACCTTGCGCCACAGCAGCCAGCCGCCGAGACCGTAAGCCAGCGTGGAGAAGACGATCCACCAGGCGAAGTAGTGCTTCAGATACTCGCTCGATTCCACCGTGTTCGACTCGAACATGATGAAGATGACGCTCTGCGAGAACTCCTGGCCATACACCAGGAAATAGCCGAAGCCGGCCAGCGAAGACAGCCAAAGGACCGTGCCGATCACCCCGGCCAGCAGCCGCGTGTGCGCCGGGAACAGCAGGAGCGGGATCAGCCACAGGGCGCTGACCATCGAGGCCTGCTGCAGGCCTTCGAAGGCCGCGGCCCCGGATAGGGCGATCATCAACTGGGTCACGCCGGAGAAATACCAGAAGAACAGGTACATCCAGCCGATTCCGGCCCAGTCGACCCCTCCGCGCCGGTCAGACGCCGCTTCGATTATTGCCATTGCCGCCTCAATTATTACATTAGATGCAAGGATACAAAAATACGGAATAGCATTATGCCCACTCAGCGTGAATTTTCCGTCAAAAATCCCCCCACATGTGCCTCAGCCTCGATTATCCAAACGGCTAACTGCACATTCGGCGCAATATTTTGTAATATCGAAGCAACAGAATTATCATCGTTTCTTCATTACGGCAGAGCCGCGCGAGAGTGCCTCTCGCTGCTCTTCAGGCGCTGAGAGCCGTAAATCACCCCTCTGGCTCGCTGGCTGGGCAAGAAAAGTCTTTTACCTAAATCGAAACAATCGAATGCTCCCGACCAACAGAAACGAACACTTTCCACGCCAGCAATCTGGTACAGCAGTACCGCTTGTTTGCACGCGTGTCCGTGCCCTGCTGTCGCGCTTTTCCTGTCCGCACGGTGAGCTCGCGCCGCTGATCGCTTTTGTCGGTTGTGACGGGGCGGGTAAATCGACGGTTTCCGACGCCGTTCTCGCCTGGCTGCGCGAGAGCCGCGAGGCCGAGGCCTGTCACCTGGGCATCCAGTCCAAGACCATCGGCGAAGCGCTGATGAAGCTGCCGTTGGTCGGCAAGACGATCGCCCGCCTCATCGCCGCCAATACCCAGCGCGCCAACGACACGCTGAAGAACCACGACACGCCCAAGAGCAGCGAGGGCGAGGTGCCGACCACCCTGGCGGCCGTGGCGATCTTCCTGCTCACGCTGCGCCGCTGGTGGCGCTTCCAGAAGATGATGGAGCTGCGCCGTAGCGGTGTTGCCATCGTGGCGGATCGTTATCCGCAGATAGCGGTGCTGCAGATGAAGATCGACGGCCCCGGACTCGCCGACTTTCAGGGCGGCAACGCCTTCATCCGGTTCCTCGCACGGCGTGAGAAGGCCCTCTACGCCTACATGACCAGTTACCGGCCGGACCTGGTGATCCGTCTGAACGTGGATCTGGAAACGGCGTACGCGCGCAAGCCGGACCATCGGTACGAGTCGCTGGCGCGCAAGATCGCCGCCGTTCCGCAACTTTCCTACCGGGGTGCCCCCATCGTGGATCTGGATAGCCGCGAGCCCCTGGAACAGGTCATCGCTCAGGCCAAGGAAGCCGTCGAAGCCAGACTGGCCGGCCGTTGAGTGTCCGTGGCGAACAGAATGAAGCGGGCGGAGCCGAGCGCTTCCGTCCGGCAGAGATACCATCCACTCCTCCCGATCGTTCGTGCCTTCGGCGCTTTCCGGCATCTCATCCCGGACTTTCGGACCGAACCCGAATCGCGGTACGCAGAGGTATGACGTAATGAGCGTGATGAATACGCAGACGCCCCCGGCCGGGGTAGCTCGGGACGACGGCACGATGGCGCCGCTGATTGCCATCGTCGGCTGCGACGGTTCGGGCAAGACCACGCTGGCCTCCTGGATCAGCTCGACGCTGCCCGTCACCTACTGCTACCTCGGTCTGGGTACGGGGAACATTGCCGAGAAGCTCTCCAACTGGCCGCTGATCGGCAAATTGCTGGTGCGCCGCATGTCGGCCAAGGCACGCCAGGCGCGGACCAAGGGCGAGCGCATTCCGGGAGCGCTGACCGCGCTCGTGATCTATGGGTTCACGCTGCTGCGCCTGCATCGCTTCAAGCGCATGCTGAGTCTGCGCAAGGCGGGTCAGGTGGTGGTGTGCGACCGCTACCCGCAGGTCGAGGTGCCCGGTTTCAACGATGGACCGGGCCTATCGGCAGCCAGACCCAAGGGGCCCTTCACCGCCTGGCTGGCACGCAGCGAGCATCGGCTCTTCAAGCGCATGGCCGCCTACCATCCCACCCTGGTGATCCGGCTGCACATCGATGCCGACACCGCCCATGCGCGCAAGCCGGATCACGACCTGTCGCTGTTGCGCGCCAAGGCAGCCGTCATCCCGAAACTCGACTTCAATGGCGCCCGGATCGTCGATCTCGACGCCAGCCAGCCGCTGGCCGACATCAAGGCCACGATCCTGGAGCTGGTGCAGAACGTGATGGAAGAGCACCAGCACGGACATCAGCCGGCACCGCGTCCGGCCATCCTTTCGCTGCCGGTGCTCGAAGGCTCGGCTCCGGCCCGTCCGAAGAAAGCCAAACCGCTCGAAGAACCCGTCGCCAGCTGAAGTTCCCTGCATGATGGCGGGTAACTTCCTGCCCACGGCAGGTCCTCACTCACTCGCCGGACACCAGCAGCAGGTTGCAGCCGCCGCGCAGGTACTCGCCCTGCTCGGCCAGCAGCAGGTCCAGGGCCAGGCTGGCCAGGTCGTCGGCCACCGGCTCGGCGCGGCCGTGCAGGTCGCGTTGCACCAGCTTGAGGTAGCCGTGGCATTCGCCGCAGGCTTCCGCCCGCACCGGCAGGACCGGCCGGCCCTGCGCATCGTCCAATTCCAGATAGAGCATCTTGCCGCCCGCCCCGCAGAGGCTGCAGGTCACCCGTTCCAGATGCCATTCGCAGGCGCACAGGGCGCAGTGCAGGTAGCGCACGCCGCTGCGCCGGGATTCGCCGTGAATCACGCCGGCCACCGGCGGCGAGCCGCAGCAGGGGCACAGCCCGCGGCTCTCCGGCTCCGCACGACGGGGCGGCCGGGGCAGGTTCGCGGCCAGACGCACCCAGACGAGCTGCAGGGCAGCTGCCACCAGCGGCAGCAGCGCCCGCTGCTCGTCGGCGCCGGAGCGACCCTCGAAGACGTCGTCGGCAAGCGCCTCGAGCTGCGCCGGGGTCTGCTCGCGCAGGGTCGCCAACAGCCGGCGCTGGCGCTGCCCGACGTGCAGCTCCAAGGCATCCAGCAGGACGAACAGCTCCGGCTGCCAGGCCACGTTCCCGCGCAGCGCCCGGACGCCCAGCGGTGGCATGCCGTGCTCCAAGGCCAGGTCGAAGGCACCCGGCGCCGGCCGCCAGAGCGGCGCGCGCTCGAGCAACTGCTGCTGGACCTGGGCCAGCTGGGCCATGAAGGCGAGGAAATCGGCCAGGGGCTCGACCGCCTCGGCCAGCTCGCGCAGGCGCAGCGCTCGCCGGCCGAAGACCTCACCATCCGGCAGCAGCACCGCCTCCGGCGCCATGATCGCGCCCGGCGCGCTGCCGAAGGCGTGCTGGCCGCTCATGGCCGGCTCCGCCGGCCGGCGCCCGGCAGCGGCGCGCGGCCCTTCTCGCGGAGTTCGTCGCGGGTGATCTCCTCGTACCAGAGCGAATGGTGGTGCCTGGCCCAGGCCCGGCTGACCCAGCCCCGGGTCATGGCGCGGATCGAGCCCTTGACCCAGATCGCCGAGTAGATGTGGATGATCAGGGTGACGATGGCGAGGAAGGCGACGTAGGCGTGCACCAGCACCGCCCAGCGCAGCAACTGGCGCGGCATGTCCATGGCGAAGTACGGCTGCCAGACGATGACGCCGCTGACCAGCAGCACCGGCACGCAGAACAGGAAGATCCAGTACACCAGCTTCTGCCCGGCGTTGTTCTTGCCCACCGGCGGCAGGCGCTCGTCGCGGTTGGCGAGCACGTCGTCGATCTGCCGCAGCCACTGGAGGTCGTGGCGGCGGAACAGGTTGCTGGCCATGTAGCGCACCGCCTGGATGGCGAAGAACACCGTCATGAACACACCGATGAAGGGGTGCACGATGCGCGTGCCGATCGGCCCCATGAACAGCCCGGTGAGGTCGAAGAACAGCGGATGGAACAGGGCCAGCCCGCTCAGGGAAAGCAGCACGAAGCAGATCGCGACGATCCAGTGGTTGACCCGCGACCACCAGCCGTAGCGCAGGATGTCGCGGCGAACGTTGGCGCGGCTCATCGGCGATCCTCCTCCAGGGCGGCGTCGGCCCGGTCCGGGTCGGGATCGTCCTCCGGCTCCTCCTTGGGCCCCTTAACGATGTAGTGGAAGAACCCCGCCAGCACCGAGAGGCCGATGGCGGCGGACATCAGCGGCTTGGCCAGCCCCTTCCACAGCTCGACCAGCGGGCTGATCTGCGGGTCGCGCGGCAGGCCGCTGTAGAGCTCGGGCCGGTCGGCGTGCTGCAGCACGTAGACCACGTGGGTACCGCCCACCCCCGGCGGATCGTAGACCCCGGCGTTGTCGAAGCCGCGCGCCCGGAGGTGCTCGACGCGCTGGGCGCCGTATTCGAGCATGGCCGCCTTGGTGCCGAACTGGATCGAGCCGGTCGGGCAGCTCTTCACGCAGGCCGGCTCCAGCCCGTTGAACACCCGGTCCGAACAGAGGGTGCACTTGTAGGCCTTGTGGTCCTTCTTCGACACCCGTGGGATGTCGAACGGGCAGCCGGCCACGCAGTAACCGCAGCCGATGCAGTGCTCGGAATTGAAGTCGACGATGCCGTTGGCGTACTGCACGATGGCGCCCGGCGCCGGGCAGGCCTTGAGGCAGCCGGGATCGGCGCAGTGCATGCAGTTGTCCTTGCGGATCAGCCACTCCAGGCCGCCATCCTCGTTGACGTACTCGGAAAAGCGCATCACCTCGAAGGAGCTGGGCGAAAGGTCCTGGGGGTTGTTGTAGGTGCCGTCGCAATGGCCCACCTCGTCGCGCAGGTCGTTCCATTCGGAACAGGACACCTGGCACGCCTTGCAGCCGATGCACACCGACACGTCGATCAGCTTGGTCACCGGCTCGACGCCGCCGCCGCGTACCTCGGGGACGGGCTCGGGCGTCGCCGAGCGGCGGACGAAGTCCTGCAGGTTGGGTTGCACGCCGCGCATGGACGCCTCCTCAGATCTTCTCGACGTTCACCAGGAACGACTTGAACTCCGGCGTCTGCGTATTGCCGTCGCCGACGAAGGGGGTCAGGGTGTTGGTCAGGAAGGCCTTCCTGGCCACCCCCGTGTAGCCCCAGTGGATCGGTATGCCCACCTGGTGCACCGTGCGCCCGGCCACCTGCAGCGGCACCAGGCGCTTGGTCACCACCGCCACCGCCTCGATGAAGCCGCGCTTGGAGCGCACCCGCACCCGCTCCCCGGCCGCGATGCCCAACTCGCGCGCCAGCGCCTCGCCGATCTCGACGAACTTCTCCGGCTGCATGATGGCGTTGAGCCGAGCGTGGGTGGTCCAGTAGTGGAAGTGCTCGGTCAGCCGGTAGGTGGTGGCGGCGTAGGGGAACTCGTCGTTGCGGCCGAACTGGTCGCGGTCCTCGGCGAACACCCGGCCCACCGGGTTGTGCACCGCCAAGGCGTTGCCCGGGTGCAGCGGGTTGCCGTCGATGGGCGACTCGAAGGGCTCGTAGTGCTCGGGGAAGGGTCCCTCGCCCATCCACTCGCTGGCGAAGAAGTGCCCGGTGCCGCTCTCGGTGAGGATGAACGGGCCGACGTTGGCCGACGGGGGCGCATCCACCGGGTAGTCGGGGACGTCGGCGCCGACCCAGCGCTCGCCGCTCCACCACAGAAGACGCCGCGCCGGGTCCCAGGGCGTGCCGTCCGGGCGCGCCGAGGCGCGGTTGTAGAGGATGCGCCGGTTGAGCGGCCAGGCCCAGGCCCAGCCGAGGGTCTGGCCGTTGTCGTAGGGGTCGGAGTTGTCGCGCCGGGCCATCTGGTTGCCGCGCTCGGTCCAGGCCCCGGAGTAGATCCAGCAGCCGCAGGCGGTCCGGCCGTCCTCGCGCAGCTCGCCGAAGTCGTTGAGCAGCTCGCCCTTGCGCCGGATGACGTTGCCCTTGCCGTCGTCGATGTCAGCCAGGGCGCGGCCGTTGTACTCCATGGCCAGTTCGTCGGCGCCCGGATGCTCGGGATCGCTGTAGCGCCAGGTGAGGTTGAGGACGGGGTCGGGGAAGGCCCCGCCCTCCTCCCGGTACAGACGCTGCAAGCGGTGGAACAGACCGGCCAGGATGGCGTTGTCGGTGTGCGCCCGGCCGGGCGGCGGGGTCGCCCGCCAGTGCCACTGCAGCCAGCGCGAGCTGTTGGTGATGGAGCCGTCGTCCTCGGCGAAGCAGGTGCTCGGCAGGCGGAACACCTGGGTCTGGATCTGCGCCGGGTCCACGTCGTTGAACGGTCCGTAGTTCTTCCAGAATTCGCCGGTCTCGGTGGCCAGCGGGTCCATGATGACCAGGAACTTGAGCCTGGCCAGGGCGGCGCCGACCTTGGCCTTGTCGGGGAAGGCGGCGAGGATGTTGAAGCCCTGGCAAAGCATGCCGGTCATCCGCCCCTGGCTCATGTCGTTGATGGCGTAGAGCACGTCGTAGAGCGGCTGGCTCAGCTTCGGCAGCCAGTCGTAGCGCCAGTCGTTCTCCGCCGTGGCGGCGTCGCCCCACCAGGCCTTCATCAGGCTGACGAAGAAGCGGTCGTAGTACTTCCAGTAGGAGACCTGGCCGGGCAGCGTCGGCATCTTGCGGTGCTCGCGGATGTAGTCGGCGTAGTTCTGCGCGCCGGTGGCGGGCAGTACTAGATAGCCGGGCAGCAGGTTGGAGAGCAGGCCCACGTCGGTCAGCCCCTGGATGTTGGAATGGCCGCGCAGGGCGTTCACCCCGCCGCCCGGCATGCCCATGTTGCCCAGCAGCAGCTGGACCATGCAGGCCGTGCGGATCATCTGCGAGCCGATGGAGTGCTGCGTCCAGCCCAGGGCGTAGAGGATGGTCATGGTCCTGTCCGGCGCGGCGGTGGTGGCGATCAGCTCCCAGAGCCGGAGGATCTCCTGGCGCGGCATGCCGCACAGGTTCTCGACCACCTCCACGCCGTAGCGGGCGAAGTGCTCGCGCATCAGGCGGAACACGCAGCGCGGGTGCTGCAGGGTCGGATCGGTGCGGACCTGGCCCTGCTCGTCCAGGTCGAAGTTCCAGGTGCTCTTGTCGTACTGGTGGCGCGCCGGGTCGTAGCCGACGAACAGGCCATTGTCGAAGCCGAAGCCCTCCTTCACCAGGTGGCTGGCATCGGTGTAGGCCAGCACGTACTCCTGGTTGTACTTGCCGTTCTCGATCAGGTAGTGGATCAGCCCGCCGAGGAACAGGATGTCGGTGCCGGTGCGGATCCAGGCGTGGTGGTCCGCCACCGCCGTGGTGCGGTTGAAGCGCGGGTCGATGGAGATCAGGATCGCGTTGTTGCGCTCCTTGGCCTGCATCACCCAGCGGAAGCCGACCGGATGCGCCTCGGCCGAGTTGCCGCCCATGGACAGCACCACGTTGGCGTTGCGGATGTCGACCCAGTGATTGGTCATGGCGCCGCGACCGAATGAAGGGGCAAGACCTGCCACCGTCGGTGCGTGTCAGACCCTCGCCTGGTTGTCCAGCTTGAGGATGCCCAGGCTGCGGACGATCTTCTGGGTCAGGTAGGCGGTCTCGTTGGTCGCCGCCGAGGCGGCCACCATGCCCGTGGTCATCCAGCGGTTGACCAGCCGGCCCTGCTCGTCGCGGCTCTCGAAGTTGCGGTCGCGGTCGTCCTTCATCAGCCGGGCGATGCGGTCGAGGGCCTCGTCCCAACTGATGGTGCGCCACTCGCTGCTGCCCGGCTCGCGAACCTGCGGGTATTCCAGGCGCGACTCGCTGTTGATGAAGTCGAGCACCCCGGCCCCGCGGGGGCAGAGCGAGCCGCGGCTGACCGGATGGTCCGGGTCGCCCTCGACGTGGAACACGCGGTCGTGGACGTTGATGGCGCCGTCGCCGCGGCTGTAGAGCAGCATGCCGCAGCCCACCGAGCAGTAGGTGCAGACGTTGCGGCTGACCTTGGCCCCGGCGAGCTTGAAGTTGCGGATCGAGGCGAGGGCCCGGTCGGGGGCGAAGCCCATCAGGGCCATGCTGGACGCGGCGACCCCGGCCGTACTCAGCCTGAGGAACTGCCGCCGGGATACGCGCACTGTCATGGGTATCTCCTGTGCCAGGAGGGCGATACGCCAGCGCTCTGACAGCCGCCCCCGGGTGAGGCCGGGACTGGACGTCCCGGACCGCTTGCAAGGAGTATAGATGCGCCTCGCGGATGCACCGGAAACCCGGCCGTCGCGATACCGCAGCGCCCCAGGAGAGTGCATGCTGGCACCATCCCGCCCCGCGACGAGGCGGTTCTAGCTGCCGCGGTAGGTGGAATAGCTGTACGGCGAGACCAGCAGCGGGACGTGGTAATGCCCCTCCTCGGCCAGGCCGACGCGCAGCACCACCACGTCGAGGAAGGCCGGCTCGGGCAGTTCCAGCCCGCGGCCGCGGTAGTAGTCGCCGACGTGGAAGTGCAGCTCGTAGACCCCGGCGGCGAACGCCTCGCCCTGCAGCAGCGGCGCGTCGCAGCGCCCGTCCGCGTTGCTCGCGACCTGCCGGAGCAGGCGCCGCTGTTCGCCTTCCAGGCGGTACAGATCGATGCGGATGCCCGCCCCGGGGCATCCGTGGGTGGCGTCCAGAACGTGGGTGGTCAGTCTTCCCATGGGCTTGTGCGGGGCCGCTCCCTGCCGGAGCCGGCCCTGTCCTCCGTCGTCGAAATGAATGGTCGAACCGCATCGGCTCGGGGTTCCGGGTGCAGAAAGCAGACCACCGAGCCTACATTACTTGACCGATTAGGCAAGTTTTTTGCTATGAATATCCCAACCGCCGGAATTCCGCCCGAGAGGCCCGACCGTGAACCACTATCCCCGCGACCTGATCGGCTACGCCGACCGACCGCCCCACCCGCACTGGCCCGGCGAGGCGCGCATCGCCCTGTCCTTCGTGCTCAACTACGAGGAAGGCGGCGAGCGCTGCATCCTCCACGGCGACCGGGAGTCCGAGGCCTTCCTCTCCGAGATGGTCGCCGCCCAGCCGCTGCCCGGCGTGCGCCACATGAGCATGGAATCCCTCTACGAGTACGGCAGCCGCGCTGGCGTCTGGCGCCTGCTGCGGCTGTTCCGCGAGAAGCGCATTCCGCTGACCGTCTTCGCCGTGGCCATGGCCGCCCAACGCCATCCCGAGGTGATCCGCGCGATGGTCGCCGACGGCCACGAGATCTGCAGCCACGGTTACCGCTGGATCGACTACCAGTACATGGACGAGGCCGAGGAGCGCATGCACATGGCCAAGGCCATCGAGATCCTCACGGAGCTCGTCGGCGAGCGCCCGCTGGGCTGGTACACCGGCCGCACCGGCCCGAACACCCGCCGCCTGGTGCGCGAGGAAGGTGGCTTCCTCTACGACTCGGACACCTACGACGACGACCTGCCCTACTGGGACCCGGCCTCCACGCCGGAACGGCCGCACCTGGTGATCCCCTACACCCTGGACACCAACGACATGCGCTTCACCCAGGTACAGGGCTTCAACAGCGGCGACGACTTCTACACCTACCTGAAGGACGCCTTCGACGTGCTCTACGCCGAGGGCGAGGCCGGCGCGCCGAAGATGCTCTCCATCGGCATGCACTGCCGCCTGCTCGGCCGTCCGGCGCGTCTGGCCGCCCTCGCCCGCTTCCTCGACTACGCCCGGGGCTTCGAGAAGGTCTGGTTCGCCCGGCGCATCGACATCGCCCGCCACTGGCACGCCACCCACCCCTTCGCCGGAGCCGGCCGATGAGCGCCTTCGCCACCCTCAAGCCCTCTAGTCTGTCCCGCGCGGAATTCGTCCGCGCCTTCGCCGGCATCTACGAGCATTCGCCCTGGGTCGCCGAGACGCTGTTCGACCAAGGCATCGGCCCGGCCGACGACGACATCGGGCACCTGCACGCGCGCATGGCCGCCATCCTGCTGGCGGCCGACCGCGAACGGCAGCTCGCCCTGATCGACGCCCACCCGGACCTGGCCGGCAAGGCCGCCGTGCGCGGCGAGCTGACCGCCGCCTCGACCGCCGAACAGGCCGGCGCCGGCATCCAGGACTGCACGCCCGAGGAGTTCGCCCGCTTCGAGCGCCTCAACGCCGCCTACAAGGCGCGCTTCGGCTTCGTCTTCATCATGGCGGTCAAGGGCAGCGACCGCCAGCGGATCCTCGCCGCCTTCGAGGAGCGCCTGAACCACACGCCTGAGCAGGAATTCGCCCGCGCTCTGGCCGAAATCAACCGGATCGCCCTGTTCCGCCTGCAGGCGATGTAAGGACTCCCGATGAGAAAATACGCCGCGCCCTTCGAGAAATACCTCAACCTCGCCGACGCCCGCCTCGGCACCCGCGCTCTCTTCGTCACCGACGACTGGTTCGCCCCGGTCGAGCGCATGCTCCAGCCCGGCGAGCCGGAATGGAAGGAAGGAGTCTACGACGACAACGGCAAGTGGATGGACGGCTGGGAGTCGCGGCGCAAGCGCTTCGAGGGCTACGACCATGCGGTGATCCGCCTGGGCGTGCCCGGCGTGCTCAAGGGCGTGGACATCGACACCCGCTACTTCACCGGCAACTACCCGCCGTCGGCCTCGCTGGAGGCCTGCTTTCTCGCCGAAGGCGATCCCGACGAACGCACCGAATGGACCGAGGTGCTGCCGGCGGTGGAGCTGTCCGGCGACAGCCACCACTACCACGCGCTCGCCTGCGAGCGGCCCTTCACCCACCTGCGCTTCAACATCTACCCGGACGGCGGCGTGGCGCGCCTGCGCGTGCACGGCATCCCCTACCGTGACTGGAGCGCGGTGGACGCCGGCGAAGCCATCGACCTGGCCGCCGCCCTCAACGGCGGGCGCGCCCTGGCCTGCTCGGACGAGCATTTCGGCCGCATGGGCAACCTGCTCAACCCCGGCCGCGGGGTGAACATGGGCGACGGCTGGGAAACTGCGCGCCGGCGCACCCCGGGCAACGACTGGGTGATCGTCGCCCTCGGCCATCCCGGCGAGATCGAGCGCATCGTGGTCGACACCCTGCACTTCAAGGGCAACTACCCGGACAGCTGCTCGATCCAGGCGGCCTACGTCAAGGGCGGCACCGACAGCCAGATCGAGACCCAGAGCCTGTTCTGGCGCGAGCTCCTGCCCAGCCAGAAGCTCTCGATGCACCGGGAACACGAGTTCGTCGAACCGATCAACCGGCTCGGCCCCGTCACCCACGTGCGCCTGAACGTCTTTCCCGACGGCGGCGTCAGCCGCCTGCGGCTGTTCGGCAAGGTGGCCAGGTAGACCGGAGCGGAGCACCAGAACATGCGCACCCTGACCATCGAACCCCTGAGCAAGGAAGCCTTCGCCCCCTTCGGCGAGGTGATCGAGACCGAAGGCAGCGACTTCTTCCCGATCAACAACGGCACGACCCGCCGCTATCACCGGCTGGCGACGGTCGAGACGGCGACGCCGGAGGACCGGGCGATCATCAGCATCTTCCGCGCCCGAACGCTGCCCCGTCCCCTGCCCATCGCCATGCTGGAGCGCCACCCGCTGGGCAGCCAGGCGTTCGTGCCACTGCGCGGCCAACCCTTCCTGATCGTGGTCGCGCCGCCCGGCGCGGCGCCCGCGCCAGAGCAGGTGCGCGCCTTCCTCGGCGACGGCCGGCAGGGGGTCAACTACCACCGCGGCGTCTGGCACCACCCGCTGCTGGTCATCGCCGACGAGGACGACTTCCTGGTGATCGACCGCGCAGGCCCCGGCGACAACTGCGACGAGCATTTCTTCGCGGAAGGCGACCGGCCGCTGCTCTCCTACCCCTAATCGCAACAGGCCCGTCGCGCCGCGGCGGGTCGAGGTACACCGCGTGGAAGCACACCTGACCGAATGGCTGAACCTGACCGTTCGCTGGATACACATGATCGTCGGCATCGCCTGGATCGGCGCGTCGTTCTACTTCGTCTGGCTGGAGAACAACCTCGACCGCACCAACCCGCGCGAGGGGCTGTCGGGCGATCTCTGGGCGATCCACGGCGGCGGCATCTACCACCTGGAGAAGTACAAGCTGGCACCACCGCGGATGCCGGAGAAGCTGCACTGGTTCAAATGGGAGGCCTACGCCACCTGGCTGTCCGGGATCAGCCTGCTCGGCGTGGTCTACTACCTGAACCCCGGCCTCTACCTGCTCGCCCCCGGCAGCGCCCTGGCGCCGGCCGCAGGCGTGGCCATCGGCCTGGGCTCACTGCTGCTCGGCTGGCTGGTCTACGACGCGCTCTGCGATTCGTCCCTGGGCAAGCGCCCGGCCCTGCTCGGCGCCGTGCTCTTCGCCCTGATCGTGTTGGCCGCCTGGGGCTACTCCCGGGTGTTCGGCGGCCGCGCCGCCTACCTCCACACCGGCGCGCTGATCGGCACCATCATGGTCGGCAACGTGTTCCGGATCATCATGCCGGCCCAGCGCGATCTGGTGAAAGCCATCGAGGAAGGCCGCCAGCCCGACCCGCGCCTGCCGGCCAAGGGCCTGCTGCGCTCGCGGCACAACAACTACTTCACCCTGCCGGTGCTGTTCGTCATGATCAGCAACCACTTCCCGAGCACCTACGGCAGCCGCTACAACTGGCTGATCCTGGCCGCCATCGCCCTGCTCTCGGTGCTGGTGCGGCACTACTTCAACACTCGCCACCGGAGCCAGAAATTCGCCTGGGCCCTGCCGACCGCCGCCCTGGGCCTGCTCTGCCTGGCCTTCGTCAGCGCGCCGCGGCCGCCGGCGACGCCCGCGCCGCTGGCGGTCGGCCCGGCCGGAAGCGGTCAGTTCGCCCGGGTCGAGGCGGTGATCCGCGAGCGCTGCGCCGTCTGCCATTCGGCCAGCCCCACCAGCGAGCTGGTCGGCGCCGCGCCGGCCGGGGTGATGTTCGACACGCCCGAGCAGATCCGCCAGCAGGCCGCCAGGATCCGCGCCCAGGCGGTGGCCAGCCAGGTGATGCCGCTCGGCAACGTCACCGGGATGACCGCGCAGGAGCGCGAGCTGATCGGGGCCTGGATCGACCGGGGCGCGCGGATCGACTGAACGCCTCAGGCGCAGCGGGGAGCGCCGGCGGAGAACTTCAGGCTCGGGTCGACCACGGCATCGAAGTCCTTGAGCGCCTCGGAGCCGATCAGGAAGGGATAGTCGAAGGAGGTCCGGTCGGTCAGGTTGACCTCGATGTTCTGCCGGATGCGGCCCATGCAGACCTGCATGTGGATCACCGGGCGCGGGGTGTAGGCCTCGCTCTCGCCCTCCGCCATGTCGCCGGCGCGGCGCTTGATCTGGCTGATGCGCACCAGCGGGCGGACCAGCACCTGGTCGTGCTTGTCGGCGTCGCCGTCGACGGCGAGCTGGAAGCGCACCCAGGAGCTGCCGCCGCGCTGGAAGATGCGGATGTTCTGCGCGCTGAGCGACGCGGTTTCCGCGCCGGTGTCCAGCTTGGCGGGCAGCACCAGGTCGAGGTCGGTGAGCAGGGCCTTCTCGTTCAGGCCGAAGACGTTCTTCTGTTCGGCCATGCCCTCCGCGGACAGGACCATCGCGCTGGCGAACAGCGCGGAAAGCACCACTTTCATGAGTCGCTGAATCTCTACTTCTAAAAGCCACAACGGTCGCCGACCGGCCTCTCTGCCGATCGGTAATGCCTTGAACCTTAACAGATTTCCCCCTCCCGTTCGCGAACCTGGCGCACGCACTGGACGCGGCCGGCGCCCCGACCGGAAGAGCCCTCAGAGCTTGCCGAGGATATTGACCAGCGCCTCGGGCTGCGGGGCGCCCTGCTGCTGTTGCAGGCGGCCTCTTTCGTCCTGGTAGAAGATGGCCGGGGTGGCCACGGCCCCCAGCTCCTCCATCAGCGTCTGATTGGTATCCAGCTTGACCTGGATGTCGCCGGGGATGGTCGCCAGCGGCTTGAGCGGGCTGGCCTGCGGATTGCTCTCGTGCTCGAGCAGGGCCTTGGCCGGGTTCTTCGTCTTCAGCAACGCCGCCGCCTTGAAGGGGCTGTCGGCGCGCAGGATGCCGACCATGATGTGGCGCAGCTGCACCTTGCCGCTGTCCACCCAGGGCCGGGCCTGGCGCCAGAAGGTGCTGCAGTAGGGGCAGTTGGGGTCGGTGAAGACGTAGACGATGCGCGGCGCGTCGTCGCGGCCGTCGGCGATCCAGGCGCTGCGCTCCATCCGCTTCCACATGGCCTGGGCCAAAGGCGCGAAGACCAGCCGCTCCAGCGGCTCGCGGCTGAGGTCGTTGCCCTTGGCGTCGAACAGATGGCCGGACAGCACGTGCTCGCCATCCGGGGTGAGGTACAGGGCCATGCCCTGGTTCTGGTACTCGGCGGCGTAGCCCCGCAGGCCGCCGGGGGCGTCGAAGCTGCCGACGATGCGCGCGCCCTTCTGCTCGATCGTGCGGATCGCCGGGGGCAGATTGGCCGCGGACAAATCGTCGGCCGGCGCCACCGGCGCCTGCAGCAGACCCAGCGCGAGAACGGCCATGGAAGACAGGGGGCGGGACAAGTTCATCGTTCGGTACTCCTGACTGGATGAACGGGGGCGTCGGCAGGGCCGAACGCCTCGAGGTGGCGGGCGAGACTGCCGCGCGAGAGTTCGCCGAGGCGGCTGCCCAGCAGGCGGCCTTCGGCGTCGTAGAAAAGGGTCGTCGGCAGGGCCCCGGCGCCGACCGCCCGGGCCACACGGCCATTACCATCATAGAGGACGTTCCGCAGCCCCGGCGCCTGGCTGGCCAGGAAGCCCTCCACGGCTGACGGCTGCTCCGCCTGGTTGACGAAAAGGAAGGTCAGGTCCCCGCGCTCGCCCTGGGCCTGCCGCAGTACCGACATCTCCCGCCGGCACGGCGGACACCAGCTGGCCCAGAGATTGACGACCAGCGGGCGGCCGCGGTAGTCGGCCAGCCGGACCGGCCGGCCGGCGGCATCCTGCAGGACGAGGTCCGGCAGCGACGCGCTCCGCTCGTAAAGCTGCAGCGCCAGACTGCCCAGCCCCCAGCACAGCAGGCCGCAGCCCAGGGCGACACCCAGCGACCGGCGCAGCGCCGGGTTGCGCCAGGCGCGCAACGAGGCCGCCAGCAGCACGGCCAGCACGCCCGGCCAGGCGAGAAAGCCGCCGTCGCGCGGGTCGATGATCTGCCAGGGATCGAGCCGATAGTCCGGCCAGTAGCGCACGACGAATCCGCCCCGGGCGGCCAGCAGGCCGAGCAGCAGCAGGTTGAACAGCACGGACTGCGGATCGCTCCCGCCGCGCCTGGCCGTCCACCAACCGACCAGGCTGGCGAGCAACAAGGAGGCCAGCAGCAACAGCGGGGCGAGTCCCAGCGCCAGGGGGCCGGCGGACAGGCTCAGCATCGGCCGCCGCTCGGCGAAGTCTGTCCGTCCCGCGCCCCGGCGATCCGCCGCGCAAACCGCATCGATACCTGCAAGGTGAGCCCTCGTCCGTGTACTGGCCGCACAGCTTACCCCAGCCGCGATTGCCCGGGCTTGACCGCATGGGGCAAACCGCGCGAAGGCGCGGGCGCCGCCCCCGGCCTTGACCTTGCCCTCATCGGAAGGCTTATGGTTGATGCCAGTCGTTCCCGTCCGATTCCGGAGTTCCCATGGACAGTCCAGCCTCCCCCGCCACCCACCTCAGCCTGGCCATCGACGGCATGAGCTGCGCCTCCTGCGTCGGTCGCGTCGAACGCGCCCTGAAGAAGGTGCCGGGCATCGCCGCGGCGACCGTCAACCTGGCCACCGAGCGCGCCGACATCGACTTCGCCGGCGCCCCCGATCTGGCGGCCGCCGTCGAGGCGGTGCAGCGGGCCGGCTACCAGGTGCCGGAGCGGAGCCTCGAACTGAGCATCGCCGGCATGAGCTGCGCCTCCTGCGTCGGCCGCGTCGAGCGCGCCCTGAAGAAGGTGCCGGGGGTACTCGAGGCCAGCGTCAACCTGGCCACCGAGCGCGCCCGGGTCCGGGCGGTGCAGGGCGTCGACGGCGGCGCGCTGATCCAGGCCGTGGCCCGGGCGGGCTACGAGGCGAAGCTCGACACCGGCGAACGCGGCGCCCCGGATGAAGAAGCGGCGCGCCGGGCCTCCGAGCTGTCCGGGCTGCAGCGCTCCCTCGGCCTCGCCCTGCTGTTCACCCTGCCGGTGTTCCTGCTGGAGATGGGCGCGCACCTGATTCCCGGCATGCACCAGTGGTTGATGCACAGCCTGGGCACGCAGAACAACTGGTACCTGCAGTTCGTCCTCACCAGCGTCGTGCTGTTCGGCCCGGGCCTGCGCTTCTTCCGCAAGGGCATCCCCGGGCTGCTGCGCGGCGCGCCGGACATGAACGCCCTGGTGGCGGTGGGCGCCAGCGCCGCCTACCTCTACTCCCTGGTGGCGACCTTCGCTCCCGGCCTGCTGCCGGCCGGTACGGTGAACGTCTACTACGAGGCGGCGGCGGTGATCGTCAGCCTGATCCTGCTCGGCCGCCTGCTGGAGGCGCGGGCCAAGGGCCGCACCTCGGAGGCGATCAAGCGGCTGATCGGCCTGCAGGCGAAGACCGCCCGGGTCCTGCGCGAGGGCAAGGCCGAAGAGGTCGCCATCGCCGAGGTGCGCGCCGGCGACTTGCTCGAGGTGCGCCCCGGCGAGCGCCTGCCGGTGGACGGCGAGGTGGTCGAGGGCAGCAGCTTCGTCGACGAGTCCATGATCACCGGCGAACCGGTGCCGGTGGAGAAACAACCCGGCGCTGAGCTCGTCGGCGGCACCATCAACCAGCTCGGCGCCCTCACCTTCCGCGCCACGCGGATCGGCGGCGACACCGTGCTGGCGCAGATCATCCGCCTGGTCGAGCAGGCCCAGGGCTCGAAGCTGCCGATCCAGGCACTGGTCGACAGGGTGACCCTGTGGTTCGTGCCGGCGGTGATGCTGGCCGCGCTGCTGACCTTCGCCGCCTGGATGGTCTTCGGCCCCGCCCCGGCCCTCAGCCTGGCCCTGGTCAACGCGGTGGCCGTGCTGATCATCGCCTGCCCCTGCGCCATGGGCCTGGCCACGCCCACCTCGATCATGGTCGGCACCGGCCGCGCCGCCGAACTGGGCGTGCTGTTCCGCAAGGGCGAGGCGCTGCAGCTGCTGAAGGACGCCCGGGTGGTCGCCGTGGACAAGACCGGCACCCTGACCCGCGGCAAGCCGGAGCTGACCGACCTGATCGTCGCCGAAGGCTTCCGGCGCGGGGAGGTGCTGGCCCGCATCGCCGCCGTGGAGGACAAGTCGGAACACCCCATCGCCCGCGCCATCGTCGCCGCGGCCGAGGCGGAGAACCTCGACCTCGGCACCCTGGAACGGTTCGAGGCGGTGACCGGCTACGGCGTGCGCGCCACGGTGGACGGCGTGCGGGTCGAGATCGGCGCCGACCGCTTCATGGCCAGGCTCGGCCTCGACGTCGGCCTGTTCGCCGGGGACGCCAAGCGCCTCGCCGAGGAAGGCAAGACGCCGCTCTACGCCGCGCTGGACGGCCGCCTCGCGGCGATCGTCGCGGTGGCCGATCCGCTCAAGGAAACCACCCCGGCGGCGATCCGCGCCCTGCACGAGCTCGGCCTCAAGGTGGCGATGATCACCGGCGACAACCGCCGCACCGGCGAGGCCATCGCCCGTCAGCTGGGCATCGACGAGGTGGTCGCCGAGGTGCTGCCGGAGGGCAAGGTCGAGGCGGTCGAGCGCCTGAAGGCCGCCCACGGCCGCCTGGCCTACGTCGGCGACGGCATCAACGACGCGCCGGCGCTGGCCGCGGCGGACGTCGGGGTGGCCATCGGCAGCGGCACCGACGTGGCCATCGAGGCGGCCGACGTGGTGCTGATGTCCGGCGACCTGGGCGGCGTACCCAAGGCCATCGCCCTGTCCAAGGCGACCATCGGCAACATCCGGCAGAACCTGTTCTGGGCCTTCGCCTACAACACCGCGCTGATCCCGGTGGCCGCCGGCGCGCTCTACCCGCTCAACGGCACCCTGCTGTCGCCGATCTTCGCCGCCGGCGCCATGGCCCTGTCCAGCGTCTTCGTGCTGGGCAACGCCCTGCGCCTGAAGCGCTTCCGGGCGGCCTAGAGGCGGCTCCCCGCCCCGTCGCCCGGATACGCCTCGGGCTCGAGCCCGAGGAAGCGCCGCAGCGGCGGGATGCGCGACAGCAGCCCGCGCTCCAGGAGCAGGAGCAGCAGCATGGACAGCCCGAGCAAGGGCATGTACAGCCCGAGCAGCGCCAGGATGAGCAGCACGAGTGCCGGGTAGCGCGCCTCGGCCTTCGCCGGCGGCGCGCCCAGCACGCCCTGCGGACGACGGCGCCACCAGAGCACCAGGCCGCTGACGGACAGGATCACCAGGCCCAGGGTGACGAATACGCCCAGCAGCTGATTCGCCAGACCGAAGAGCTGCCCTTCGTGGGCCGCCACGCCATAGCCGATGACGCGGTCGAGCAGCGGCCGCTGCGCGAAGTCGACCCGCTTGAGGACGCTGCCGTCGGCCGGGTCGAGCACCAGGTTGACCCGCAGCGGGCGGTTGGCCGCGTCGGAACGGGCGGTCCAGTTCGCGGCCTTGGCCGAGGGCGGCGCCAGCAGGACCGGTGCGGGTAACGCCAGAGCCTGCACCGCCGGGGCCAGGCGATCCAGCGGCCGGTAGTCCAACCGGGCAGCCGGCACCGGCATGTCATGCCGCATCCCCGGCATGCCGGCGTGTTCGTCGTGTATCGCCCCGTTGGCCGCCCGCCGCTCGGCCAGTTCGGAAGCCCGCCCGGTGGTCCAGTCCTGCTGCACCGGCTGGTCGGCCGCCCACTGGCGCAGGTCCCTCAGCGCGCCGCCCCAGAAAGTCGCCCAGGGCAGGCCGGTGAGGATCAGCAGCAGGGCGAAGAGCGAGACCCAGAAACCGACCACCGCATGCAGATCCCGCCAGAACAGCCGGCCGTCTCGGCCCAGCCGGGGATAGACGACGCCGGCCAGACGGTTGCCGCGCGGCCACCACAGGTAGAGGCCGGTGAGCAGCATCACCACCGTCCAGCAGGCCGCCAGCTCGACCAGCGCCGAGCCGGTCTCGCCGAGCAGCAGCTCGCCGTGCAGGTGGAACAACTGGCGGCTGAAGCGCTGGTCCTCGGCCACGCTGTGCAGTACCTCGGCGGTCACCGGATCGACGTAGACCCGGTACAGCTCGTTGCCCTTGCCGACCAGCACCTGAGCGGCATGGGTCGGTCCCTCCGGCAGCTGGTAGGCGTTGAGCACCGTGCCCGGCACTGCCGCCAAGGCCGCCCGGACCTGCTCGCTGACCGGCCGTCTCGGCGCGTCGGCGCCGACATGGTTGTAGGGGGCGTCGAGCCAGGCGTCGATCTGCGGCCGGAACAGATAGACCGAGCCGGTCAGCGACAAGGCCAGGACGAAGGGAATGCAGAACAGGCCCGCATAGAAATGCCAGCGCCAGATCAGCCGGTACAGGACGGCGCGGCGGGCTGCTCCCGATGCATGGGCGCTCGGCGACGGGGCATGGGATTCGTCGGGCCGGCGGGTGGCGGTCGTCGGTTTCATCGGGGAGCCCTCAGTAGTCATAGTTCAGGCCAACGAACGCGGTGCGTTGCGAGTAGGGATGCGGGCTGACGAAGTACTTCTGGTTGCCCAGGTTGTCCACCCCGGCCGAAGCGGTGAAATGCTGGCCGATCCGGTAGCTGGCCTTGGCGTCGAAGACGCTGTAGTGGCTGATGCCGCCATAGGTGTCGTGGTTGCGGTCGGTGTTCAGCAACGTACTGTAGGCGCCGCTGGAATAGCGGTAGCCCAGGGAGTAGGTCAGGCGTTCGTTCTGGTGGTAGGTGACCGTCACGCGGCTACGCCAGCGCGGAATCCGCGGGAAATTCCGGCCCTCGGCGGCGGGCACCTGGCTGTCCTTCTGCACCGTCGAGTCGGCGTAGGTGATGCTGCCGGACAGATCGAGCCCCTCGATGATCACGTCGTGCGCGTCCAGCGCGGTTTCGATGCCGCGGATCCGGGCGCGACCGATGTTCTCGATCTGCGTGAGATTGGGGCTGACCGTGGTGTCGGTCTGCGAGAACAGGGCGTCGCGGCGATTCTCCTGGAACAGCGACAGGCGCAGCAGGTACTGGCGCCAGCTGTACTGGGTGGTCCAGTCGTAGGAAAGCACGTCCTCCGGCTTGAGGTTGGGATTGTTCTGCACCAGCTGGTTGCCGCTGGTGACCTGCTGGTACAGCTCGGTGACGGTCGGATAGCGCACGGCGCGGCCGAAGGAGAAACGCGTCTGCAGGGCGTCGGTGACGTCGAAGGTCAGCGCCGCCTTGGGCGAGAAGTCGATGCGATGCTGGTTCGGGTACTTCGCCAGCGAGGGCGTGGTCTTGTTGTTGTAGTTGAAGCCGTCGAACGCCTGCCAGTGCTCCAGACGCCCGCCCAGGGTCAGGGTCCACTTCTCCGCCAGCGACCAGACGTCCTGCAGGTACAGGGCCTGGGTCCGGGTTTCGCCGCCGGACTGGGCGCTCTTCTGGCCGCTGGAGCCGGATCGCCAGTCGTCCTCCTGGTAGGTGCTCTGCTTCAGCAGGTAGTCGTCGATGTGGTAGCCGAAGGTGATCTCGTGATCCTGGTCGAACAGCGGCTCCGGCCGCCAGATGCCGCGCAGCTCGCCGGTCTGCCAGCCGGTGCCGTCCTGTACCTGTCTGCTCCCCGCCTGGCTCTGGCCGTAGTTGGAGGCCGAGCGCGACACCTCGTTGATGAAGCGGTAGTTGCTGTAGGCCACGTGCCAGTCGAACGGGCCGTGGGTATGGCTATCCAGCGACAGGGCGTTGAGGATGTGCAGCTCGTCGGTCTCGCCCGGGTTGAGGCCGGAAACCGTGTAGGCGTGGCCGCCTATGTTCACCGAGCCGTTGTAGAAGGTCTGGCCGGTCGCGCTGTTCTTCAGGTAGCTGTCGACGTCGGTACGGGACTGGTCCGACCACAGGCCGAGGGTGTAGGTCGCGGTGATGTCCGGGTTGATGTCCCAGCCCAGCTTGATCTTGCCCTGGTCCTGGATGCTGTGGTCGATGGCGTAGGCGCCGAACACCAGGCGCTGCCTGCCGTTCTGGTCGGTGTCCTGGTAGGCGCCGCTGACGGCCGTGGCGCTGGCCCCGGCGGCCTTGCTCGACAGCGCGGCGGTGGAAAAGCTCATCGGGTGTCCCTGGGCGTCCAGGTGGTTGAAGGAGGTCCAGATCGAAAAGGGCCCGCGCCGGTCGCCGCCGGCCAGGCTGATGTTGCCGCTGCCGTAGTGCTCGCCCGTGCCGTAGAGATGGGAGTCCTCCAGCGAGCCGGTGATCGAGGCGTGGAACTCGGGCTTGGTCGGCGTGCGGGTTTCCAGGGTCACCACGCCGCCCATGGAGTTGCCCGGATACAGGGCGCTGAACGGGCCGTACATCACATCGACCCGGGAGATCTCGCTGGGCGACACCAGCCCCCAGCGGGGCGGAAAGCTGTAGCTGTTGCCGAGCAGATTGGACAGCAGCAGGTCGTCGGCATAGAGCAGCGACTGGGCGCTGGAGACGGTGCCGGTGGTGCGGGTGGCGATGATGCCGTTGCGGTCGCCGACATAGCGTTCGCGCACCTCGATGCTGGGAAAGTACTTCAGCGCCGCGGCCGGGGTCATCAGGTTCACGGTGTCGCGGATCTGCTGGGCCGTACGGCTTTCCACCACCGCCGGAGCGCTGGCGATCGCCGGCGGCAGCGGATGGCCTTCTGAGGACTGGCCTTCCGCGGTGATGACATCGCCCGACAGGGTGACCGGTTCCTGCTCGGACTCCGCCAGCGGCGCCTGGTCGGCGGCTTCGCTCGTCGGGCGGGCGGCCTCGGCGCGCACCGGTACGGCGACGGGCAGCAGCATCAGGCCGGTGGCCAGGGCGCAGAGCATCGCCGAGCCGAGCAGCGGCGGCATCGGCGGCCTGCCATGGAGGTTGGCTGTTCGCAGGGGAAGCAAGGGATTCCCCCACGGGATCAAGGGTTCGGGCATGTTGGCGAATCCAGAAATGGCGTACGACAAGGCTCGCCAGACGGCGTGGGTGCTAGAGCATCCCTGGCGACTGGCGTCGATGGACTACAGGTGTCAGCGCTTGCTGGATCAGGCCGTGGGCGGCCCTCTGGAACAGACGTCCAGTGGCCTCAGTTCGGGAGCGGGAGGGGCTCGGCAGGATGGTCGTTCGGGGCGCGGCGGGGGCAGCGGGGGTAGCCCCGCCACGACCCAGGGCAGCGCCGGGTTGTCGTACAGCAGCGTGCAGTAGCCGCAGGCGGCGAACTCGTACGAGCCGGCGTGGCTGGCATGGTCGCCATGGGTCGAGTGCTCCATCCGCCGCAGGCCGTGGACGGCATGCGCCTCCTCCTGCGAGAAGGCCTCCAGCGTGCGGGAAAAGGTCGGCGCGAACAGCAACAACCCCAGGGCGGCCAGGGCCAGCCAAGTGGCGAATGCCAGCCTGGCCTGGCGGCGCGACCGGGGCCTGCCCGCTCGACGTCGGTTCAACGGGGGAACGCCCCGGATGCGGAGCCCATGCCGGACGGACGGGGACCGCCGGTGGCCGGCGACATTGCCGGGAAGGCGGTCGGGGTCCTGCGCGTCGTCTCTCCAGGCACCATGGGAAATTCTCCTGAGCTACCGGTCGCCTCGGCCCGGGGCGGTTTTCTGCTGCGCTCGCCGGCGCTGGGCGGTTGTTTCGCCCGTGCCGGGGATGGCGTCCGTACTTCCTAGATTAGAGCCTTCATGGCGCCAGCACTTGCCAAGGCGTCGAAAGAAGCGGCTCCTGGCGGTGCAGTCCAGTCACTGCATGAATGATATTTTTTACTATATGAAACGAATATTCATTCATGCATGTTTTCGATCAAGTTTTGCAGCCAGGACCAAACAGCCACGATGCGGCTCATAGCGGGCATCGCCCCATCGGGGAGCACTCACTTTTCCCCGCGCCATGTTTTGGCTCAGGCTTGCGCAAAGCGGAGAGTCGCCGTGCTGGCCGCTTTTCCAGCATCCCTGTTTTTCTCACCGAGAATCAGTACGTTATGGACGGCCGATGAAACCGGCAGGAGAAAAAGCTAAGCAAGTGGTCAACTTTTTGCAGAGGCAGGGGCAACCGCCCAGCCAGGCACCGAGCCTGCTGCCGCCCCTGCCGAGGTGACCTCCATGCAAGACCAGTCCCCCGTCGAGCTGCTCTACGGACTCGACGACCGCCCCGCGCCGCTGCCGGCGCTCTTCGCCGCCCTGCAGCACCTGCTCGCCAGCTTCGTCGGGGTGATCACCCCACCCCTCGTGATCGGCGCGGCGCTCGGCCTGGGCGAGCAGCTGCCCTACCTGATCAGCATGGCACTGATGGTCTCCGGCGTCGGCACCTTCATCCAGGCCCGCCGGCCGTTCGGCATCGGCGCCGGGATGATCTGCCTGCAGGGCACCAGCTTCGCCTTCCTCGGCACGGTGCTCTCGGCCGGAATGCTGGTCAAGAGCCGCGGCGGCGGCCCGGAGGAGATCCTGGCGATGATCTTCGGCGTGTGCTTCTTCGGCGCCTTCGTGCAGGTGCTGCTCAGCCGCTGCATCGGCGCGCTGCAACGGCTGGTCACGCCGCTGACCACCGGCATCGTCATCACCCTGATCGGCGTCAGCCTGATCAAGGTCGGCATCACCGACCTCGGCGGCGGCTTCAAGGCCCCGGACTTCGGCGCCCCGCGCAACCTGGCCCTGGGCGCGCTGGTGTTCCTGCTGATCCTCCTGCTGAACCGCTCGCGGCAGCCCTGGCTGCGCCTCTCGGCGATCGTCGTCGGCCTGGCGGTGGGCAGCCTGGCAGCCTGGGTCAGCGGCAAGCTGGTGCCGCAGCCGCTGCCCGACCTGCCGTTGGTCAGCGTGCCGCAGCCGTTCCGCTACGGTTTCGCCTTCGACTGGACGGCCTTCGTGCCGGTGGCGCTGGTCTACGTCATCAGCACCATCGAGACGGTCGGCGACCTCACCGCCAACTGCATGCTATCGCGCCAGCCCATCGAGGGGCCGGGCTACCTCGAGCGGCTCAAGGGCGGCGTGCTCGGCGACGGGATCAGCTGCCTGATCGCCGCCACCTTCAGCGCCTTTCCCAACACCACCTTCGCGCAGAACAACGGGGTGATCCAGATGACCGGCGTGGCCAGCCGCCATGTCGGCCTCTACATCGGCGCCCTGCTCTTCGCCCTCGGCCTGTTCCCGCTGCTCGGCGCGGTGCTGCAGCAGATTCCCAAGCCGGTGCTGGGCGGCGCCACCCTGATCATGTTCGGCAGCGTCGCCGCCGCCGGCATCCGCATCCTCGCCGGCACCCGCCTGGACCGCCGCAGCATGCTGATCATCGCCGCCTCCTTCGGCGTCGGTCTGGGCATCGCCGCGCAGCCGCAACTGCTGCAGCAGATGCCCCGGCTGGTGCAGAACCTGTTCGACTCGGCGATCACCTCGGGCGGCCTGACCGCCATCCTGCTCGACCTGCTGCTGCCGCGGGAGCACGGCGAACCCGCCGCCGTGACCGGTGCGCGACGCGTCTGAGCGCAGGCGCAATCCGCGTATCCGGCGGCCCCGACGATTTCGATGTCTTGACCCGGCCAGCGACGAATCGGCGCCGCCTGGGGCGATGGGGCCACCGGACGGCGGCCCCGGGGAGTCAGAGAGAGCCTTTCCGGCCCGACTGCGAGCGCAGTGCCCGCAGGGAAGCGATGCGCCCGCTCATATAGCGGATCAGCTCGGCGATGGTCTCGTCCCGCGGTGCGAGACGGCCGGCGCCGCGTCCCGCCCCCTCCCGGCGGCAAGTCCGCCGTCTCTGTTCGGCCCTGTAGCGGGCCAGTTGTGCGATGGTCATGGTGTGTTTTTCCTCCAATCGAAAATGCATGCAAGTCTAGGGCCGGTGCGGGCGATGGCCGTGGAGGATGGTCGCGGCGATCTCGCCCAGCGGCAGCACCAGTTGGGCGGCGCCGCGGGCGATGGCCTCCTTGGGCATGCCGAACACCACGCAGGAGGCTTCGTCCTGGGCTGCCGTCACGGCGCCGGCCTGGCGCATCTCCAGCAGCCCGTTGGCGCCGTCGTCGCCCATGCCGGTCATGATGATACCCATGGCGTTGCGGCCCGCGCTGCGAGCTACCGAACGAAACAGGACATCCACCGAGGGCTTGTGACGGTTCACCGGCGGGCCGTCGAGCACTTCCACGTGATACTGCGCCCCGCTGCGCTTGAGCTGCATGTGCCGACCGCCGGGGGCGATCAGCACCCGGCCGGGCCGCACCCGGTCGCCGTTCTTCGCCTCGCGCACCTCGCAGCGGCAGAGGCGGTCGAGCCGGGCGGCGAAGGCGGCGGTGAATTTCTCCGGCATGTGCTGGACCACCACGATGCCCGGGCAGACCGCCGGCAGCGCCCCGAGCACCGCCTCGAGGGCCAGGGTGCCGCCGGTGGAGGTGCCGATGGCGACCACCTGGTCGGTGGTCCTGGCCAGCGCCGCGGGAGCTGCCGGCAGTGCTGCCGGCTGGCGCAGCAGCGGCGCCATGCGCGCCCGGGCCGCTGCCTTGATGGCCTGGACGAATTCCTGGGCCGTATCGTGGAGGAAGCCGCCGAGGCCCAGGCGCGGCTTGGCGATGATGGCGACGGCGCCGGCCTGCAGCGCCGCCACCGTGGTTTCCGCGCCCTGCTCGGTGAGGGTCGAGCAGATCACCACCGGCGTCGGACGCTCGGCCATCAGCTTCTTGAGGAAGGTGATGCCGTCCATGCGCGGCATCTCCACGTCCAGCACGATCACGTCCGGCCAGCCGGCGGCCATCTTCTGCTGGGCGAACAGCGGATCGGCGGCCGAGCCGATCACACGGATGCCGGGGTCGCGTTCCAGCAGCCCGGTGAGCACCTGGCGGACCACGGCGGAGTCGTCGACGATGAAAACGCGGATCGGGCTGTTCACGCCGGGCTCCGCTCGGAACCGGGGATCGACGGCGGGTTGCCGGGGACGGGACGACGCATGGCTAGGGCGTCCCGTGCGGCGCGGGCTCGTGCCCCTGGCGCATCCACAGCGCGCCGCTCTCGAGGTCGAAGACCAGCTGGCGGTAGCCCTCGCCGCCCAGGCTCTGGGCCTTCACCGGCAGCCCGTGCTCATGCATCAGGGCCAGGGCCTCGGCGACGTTGCGCGCCGGCACGTCGTCCGGCCGGCGCTGGCCGGAGGGGAACATGTTGGCCCCGCCGAACAGCTTGAATTCGTAGTCGCCGGGCTGGGTGTGACTGCGCCGGACTTCCCCCAGCAGCAGCTCCAGCGCCTCGTCGGCGTAGCGGCCGTTGAGCGGCTGGCTGCCGCGGTCGCTGCGGTTCGGCAGCATGTAGTGGCACATGCCGCCGAGCTTGAGCCGGGGATGCCAGAGCACGATCGCCACGCAGGAGCCCAGGGTCGTGCGCAGGCGCACGGCGCCGGAGCCGAAGTACCACTCCCCCGGCCGCAGGAAGATGTCGCGGGTGGCAGGGCCGGGGCCGCTCACGCCGCCCTCCGGTAGACCGACGGGCGCACCGGCTGCAGACCGGCGGCGATGCCGTTGAGGCTCTCGGAGTGGCCGACGAACAGATAGCCGCCCGGCCTCAGTTGCTGGACGATGCGCTGCACTACTTGGCGCCGGGTCTCCTGCTGGAAATAGATCATCACGTTGCGCAGCAGGATCAGGTCGAAGTTCCCCAGCCCGCCGGGCAGGGCGGCGTTCAGGTTGATCTGGCGGAACTGCACGCGGGAGCGCAGGGACTGCTGCAACAGCAGCAGCCCCTCCTGGGCGCCGATGCCCCGCAGGCAGTAGCGGCGCAGGTACTCGCCCGGCATCAGCTCGATGCGGTTGACGCCGTAGAGCCCGCGCCGGGCCTTGTCCAGCACCTGGGTGCTGATGTCCGAGGCCAGCACCTCCCAGCCGGCGTCGCCGAGCCGGTCGTCCAGCAGCATCGCCAGGCTGTAGGGCTCCTCGCCGCTGGAGCAGGCCGCGCTCCACACCCGGAACGGCCGGCCGCGCGGGTGCCCGGGCAGGATCTGCTCCTGGAGGAACTCGAAGTGCTTGGGCTCGCGGAAGAAGTAGGTCTCGTTGGTGGTCAGCAGGTCCACCGCCAGCTGCCGCTCCTCCTGGCGCTGCTGCAGCAGCTGGAAGTAGTCGCCGAAGCTGGCCAGGCCGAGGTCGCGAACCCGCCGCCCGAGCCGGCCGGCGAGCATCAGCTTCTTCGCCGGGGCCAGATGGATGCCGGCGACTTCGCAGAGCATCCGCTGGAACTGGGCGAATTCCTTTTCGGTCAGGGATTGCGCAAGCACGGTCGAATGCCCCTCAGTCCTCGGCTTCCGCCGGCTGCCGCTCGGGCTCGTCGAGCTGCGCCAGCATCGCCATCTCGTCCACCGCCAGCACGTTCTGGGTGTTGAGCAGGATCACGAAGCGCTCGTCGACCTTGCCCATGCCGGCGATGAAGTCGGTGCGGATCCGCGCGCCGAAGGCCGGCGCCGGCTCGATCTGCGAATCCGGGATCTCCAGCACCGCGGACACCGCGTCCACCACGATGCCCAGCACCTGCTGCTCGCCCTCGTTGTCCAGCTCGATGATGACGATGCAGGTACGCCGGGTGATCTCGCTGGACGGGCGGCCGAAGCGCGCGGCCAGGTCGATCACCGGCACCACCGCGCCGCGCAGGTTGATCACCCCGCGGACGAAGGCCGGAACCATGGGCACCGTGGTGATGCCGCGGTATTCGATGATCTCGCGGATGTCGAGGATGCCGATGGCGAACATTTCCTGCCCCAGGGAGAAGGTCAGGTACTGGCGCGGCTCCCGCCCGACCTGGGCATCCTCGGGCGTCTGGCGTTTGCTTGCTTTGTTCATGTGTACTCCTGGGAGCGCCGCACGGTCCGGCTCCTGCGGCGGCTCGCGGCCCCGGCCGGGCGCAAGCGGCTATTACCGTGACAGTACGGCCGTGCCGACGGAAAGTCGATGCGAAAGCGGCCCGGCGAGCGCGCCGCGGGATTCGCGGCCGCTCGCCGGACGGCTGGGGACGGCCTAGTAACGCACGAAGCTGGCTTCGTCCACTGTCTCCGGCGCCGTCAGCGCGCGCCGGCCCTCGGCCCGGACCAGCCGGCCCGAGGTCTGGGGCTGGGCGCCGGGGGTGGCGCCGCCGTTGCCGGAGGTCTCCAGGCGGAAGAAGCCCATCAGCTGCTGCAGCTGCTCGGCCTGGGCCGACATTTCCTCGGCGGTGGCGGCCAGTTCCTCGGAAGACGAGGCGTTCTGCTGGGTCAGCTGGTTGAGCTGCTCGATCGCCGCGTTGATCTGGCCGACCCCGGCCGACTGCTCGCTGGAAGCGGCGGCGATTTCCTGAACCAGATCCGAGGTTTTCTGGATCGCCGGGACGATCTCGTCGAGCCGCTGGCCGGCCCGGGCCGCCAGTTCCACCGAGGAGCCGGCCACCTCGCCGATCTCCTGGGCCGCCACCTGGGAGCGTTCGGCCAGCTTGCGCACCTCGTCCGCCACCACGGCGAAGCCCTTGCCGTGTTCGCCGGCGCGCGCCGCCTCGATGGCCGCGTTCAGCGCCAGCAGGTTGGTCTGGTAGGCGATGTCGTCGATGATGGAGATCTTCTGGGCGATGGACTTCATCGCCGTCGAGGTCTGCGTCACCGCCTGGCCGCCTTCCACGGCGTCCTTGGCGGCACGGCCGGCCATGCCGTCGGTGACCTTAGCGTTCTCGGTGTTCTGCTGGATCGAGGCAGTCATCTGCTCCATAGAGGCGGAAGTCTCCTCGACCGAGGCCGCCTGCTCGCTGGAGGCCTGCGACAGGCTCTGGCTGGTCGCCGCCACTTCCTCGGCGGCCGAGGCCAGGTTGTCCGCGCCGCGGCGCACCTCGCCGATGATCTGCGAGAGCTTCTCGACCATGCGCTGCATCGCCGAGAGCAGGATGCCGACCTCGTCGCGGGAGGTCGATTCGATGCGCACCGAGAGATCGCCGTCGGCCAGCGAGTTGGCCACCCGCAGGGCCTGCCCCACCGGGCGGGTCAGGCTGCGGGTGATCCAGAAGGCGATGGCGCCGGCGAGCAGGAAGGACACCGCGCCGAGGATCAGGATCAGGCGCTCGGCCTGCACGGCGACCTGTTCGACCGTGTCGGCCGCGTCGTTCATCATGCCGGACTGGAAGTCGATCATTTCCTTGACCGCCGCCAGCGCGGCCAGGTTGAGCGGACGCACTTCGTTCAGTCCGAATTCTATGGCGCGCTGACGGTCGCTGCGCAGCATCTCCAGCACCTGGTCGACGCCCCGGCCGAACTTGGCGCGGCTTTCCTTCATCTGTGCCAGCAGCACCTTGCCGCGCTCGGTATGGATGGACTGGTCCAGCCAGGCGCTTCGCTCGTCGATCCGCTTACGCACGGCGGCGATGCGGTTCATCTCGCTTTCCTGGAAGGCGGGATCGCTGCTCAGCATGATGTTGCGCAGCGCCAGGGAGATCTCGTTGATACCGTCGATGAAGTCGTTGCTGGCCACGGTGTTGGGCCAGCGCTCCCGGGTGATGGTTTCGGTGGACTCGGCGACGCTCTTCACCTCGAGGATGCCGATGGCGCCGACGGTGGCCATCATCGCCAGCACGATGGCGAACCCCAGGGTTAGCCTGATACCGATGCGCATGTTGCGGAACATGGTGACTCCTTCTTCCTCGAGGTGTTGCGTCGTTGCACCCGTCCGGAGCATGACGGCCGTCGCCATGAGCGAAGGCGAGGCGCTCCGCGCGCCGGAAAGCCCGACGCGGCGCGGCGCCCATGGCACCAGCCAGGACTGCTTGATAAGGGTGCGACATAATGTCCATATGCCCCATTTCTGAACATCGGTGCCAACCCAAATCGCTGTCGGAGCGCCGGCAGCGGGACTAGGACGATTCCTAGGCGATGGGTAAGAAAGCCTCGGCCGCGGCACGGAGCGGCCGCGGCCGGCACGGGCGGACGGGATGGAGTCAGGACGCCCTCAGGCGTCCGGGGAAGGCAGCACCGCCTCGACACGGTTGCGCCCGGCGCGCTTGGCCTTGTAGAGCGCCTGATCGGCCTCGCCGAGCAGGCGGTCGAGGTTCAGGTCGGCGGCGCTGCCGGCGGCGACGCCGAAACTGGCGGTGAAGCGGATCGGTTCGGGCTCCTGCTCGACGGCCATGGCCTCGACGACCCGGCGCAGGCGCTCGGCGATGGCCGTGGCCGGGCCCAGCCCGGTATCGCTGAGGACCACCGCGAACTCCTCGCCGCCCAAGCGCCCGAGGATGTCCGCCTCCCGTAGCAGCGGCCGCAGGGTGTCGGCCAGGGCCTGCAGCGCCCGGTCGCCGACCTGGTGGCCGTGGGTGTCGTTGATCCGCTTGAAGTGGTCGATGTCGAGCATGATCACCGCCATGGAGCGGCCGGAACGCCTGGCCTGCCTGAAGCTCTGCTCGCCCAGCTCGAAGAAGGCCCGGCGGTTGTTCAGGCCGGTCAGCTCGTCGGTGCTGGCCATCTCCCGGGCCCGCCCCAGCGCGGCCTGCAGCTCCTGCTCCAGGCGCTTGCGCTCGGTGATGTCGGTGGCGATCTCCAGGCGCACCAGGCGGCCGTCCCACCAGCGGATGGCCTGGTCCCGGCACTCGTACCAGCGGCCGTTGACGGTGTTGCGCATCTCCCAGACCCAGACCCCGGTCGGCTCGCCGCGCTCGTCGAGCAGCTTGGGGTTGCTGCAGAAGCGGCAGGGGCCGGTCTGCTCCGACTGCAGCAACTGCCAGCAGAGCTTGTCCTTGAAGTCGCCCCAGACTTCCTTGCCGTAGCGGTTGAGGAACAGCACCTCGTGGGTGTTCATGTCGGCCACGTAGACCAGGGCATCCAGGCTGTCGAGGATGGTGGCGATGCTGCGGTAGTGCTCGGCACCGCCTTCGAGGCCGGTGTCCTGGGGTACTGCGTTCTGTTGCGAGATGGACAAGGTGCTTCCCTTCCGAAGTGACTGGGCCTCTGGGTGTGCGCTCAGGACCGGTCGTAGCCGGCGCTGCAGGACACCCAGGGAATGTCGACGGTGATGATCGTACCCGCTCCGGGGCGGCTGTCGACCCTGAATTCGCCGTTCAGGGCGAATACCCGCTCGCGCATGCCGAGAATGCCGAAGGAGCGGGTGCGCAGCGCATCGACCGGGAAACCGATGCCGTCGTCCCCGACCACCAGCTTGAGCACCCCGTCGACCACCTTCAGGACGATCTCCACCCGGCGCGCCCGGGCATGCCGGCTGACGTTGGTCAGGCTCTCCTGGACCAGCCGGAACACGGCGGTGGCCACCGGCTCGTCCAGCGCCACGCCGTCCAGATCGATCTCGAGATCGCAGGCGATGCGGTTGCGCGTGCGGAAGCTGTCCACTAGCCACTCGACCGCCGCCTCCAGGCCGAAGTCGTCGAGCACCGCCGGGCGCAGATCGGTGGAGATGCGCCGCACGGTGCGCAGGGTGCTGTCGATCAGGCCGGTCATGGCGCGGGCCTTGCGGATGACCGGGCCGTCGTCGTCGGGCAGGTGGCGCTGCAGCCACTCCACGTCCATGCGCAGGCCGGTGAGCAGTTGGCCCAGTTCGTCGTGCAGCTCGCGGGCGACGTGGGTGCGTTCCTCCTCCCGAACCCGCTGCAGGAAGGCCGACAGCTCGCGCAGCTGGCGCCGCGACGCCTGCCGCTCCAGCTCGGCCAGCTTGAGCTCGCTGCGATCCTGGAAGGCCTTGATGAAGCGCGTGGCGCCGTCGCTGCCGGTGATCCGGCTGGCAACATAAGCGACCGGCAGCAGGCTGCCGTCCTTGCACAGGAAGAGCTCGTCCTCCACCAGACAGCGTTCTCCGTCCCGCTTCAGGGCATGCATCGGGCAGCGCTGGGTCGGGTCGAACGAGCCGTCGCTGTGCCGGTGCACGATGTCGTGGATCGGCAGGCCGAGCAGCTCGGCCTCGCTCCAGCCGAGCAGGCGCTCGGCCTCGGGGTTCATGAACAGCACCCGGCCGTCCGCATCCAGCACGGCGATGCCTTCGCACAGGGCCGAGGTGATGTCGCGCAGGAAGCGCTCCTGTTCGGCCAGCGCGCGGATCGCCTCGCGCCGGTCGCGCCGGCCCCGGGCTTCGCGCAGCTCGCGGCGCACGGCCGGGGCCAGGCGGGCGAGATTGGCCTTGGGAACGAAGTCGCTGGCGCCGCTCTTGAGCAGCGTCACCGCCGCCTCCTCGCCGATGTGGCCGGAGACGACGATCACCGGGATGTCCCGCGGATCGGCGCGCACCAGCTCGACCACCTCGGCGGCGGAGAACGCCGGCAGATGGTAGTCGGCGAGCACGATGTCCCAGTCCTGGCGGGCCAGCGCGGCGCACAGATCGGCCTCGCTGCACAGGCGCTCGCAGAGAAACTGGCAGCCCTCCTCCAGCAGCGCGCAGACGATCAGTTCGGCGTCGTCCGGCGAGTCCTCCACCAGCAGGATGCGCACCGGGCGCGGAACGGCCGCAGGAGCGGCGGGACGGGTGAAAACGGGGCTTTGCATGGTCGCGATGTCGTTCGGCTGCGGCTTCCCGGCCTGCGGGCAGGCCTCAGGGAAGCATGAAAAAGAAAGTGGCGCCCTCGCCCACCCGGCCTTCGGCCCAGATCCGTCCGCCGTGGCGGAGGATGATCCGCTGCACCGTCGCCAGGCCGATGCCGGTGCCTTCGAATTCGCTGGCCGAGTGCAGGCGCTGGAAGGGCTTGAACAGGCGGTCGACGTAACGCTCGTCGAAACCGGCGCCGTTGTCGAGGACGTACAGCACGCGCTCGCCGTCACGCTCGTCGCGGCCGAAGCGGACCCGGGCGCCGGGCCGGCCGGCGCTGAACTTCCAGGCGTTGCCCAGCAGGTTCTCCAGCACGATCCGCATCAGGCGGGCATCGGCGCGCACCTGCAGTCCGGATTCGATGTGCACCTCCAGCGCCCGCCCCGGCTCGGCCTGGCGCAGCTCCTCGAGCACCGCGGCGGCCAGCGTGGAGAGACAGACCTCGGCGGGCTGCAGCGCCTGCCGGCCGATCTGCGAGAGCTTGAGCAGGTCGTCGATCAGCTGGCCCATGCGCTGGGAAGAGCGGCGGATGCGGCCGAGGTAGTCGTGGCCGACGGCGCTCAGCTGGCCGCCGTGCTGCTCCTGCAGCAGGCGGCTGAAGCCGTCGATGCGGCGCAGCGGCGCGCGCAGGTCGTGGGACACCGAGTAGCTGAAGGCCTCCAGCTCGCCGTTGGCCGCCTGCAGCGCGCGGGTGCGCTCGGCGACCCGCACCTCGAATTCCGTGTGGAGGCGCTGCAACTCGTTTTCCGCCTGCCGCCGGCGCCGCTCCTGCGCCAGCGCCTGGAGGGCGAAGGAGACGTCGTCGGCCAGCGCCTCCAGCAGCTGGATCATGTCGGCGCTGAAATAGCCCGCCTGCCAGGAATGCACGACCAGACAGGCCACCACCTCCCCGTCCTGGCGCAGCGGCAGCGCGACCAGGGAGCGCAGTCCCCATTCGGCGGCCCGCTGCCGCCAGGGCTGCCCCGCCTCTTCCGCGGCGAGGTCCTGATGCACCCGGGTGGCGCCGCTGAGCAGCGCCTCGACGCCCGGCTCGCTGCCGGCGCCGGCATCGGCCAGGGAAAAACGCCGGTCGCGCACGCAGCCGGCGGCCATCCCGGCGACGGCCGCCGGCGCCAGCCAGGCGCCCTCGGCATCCGCGGTGCCGATCCAGGCCAGCTGCAGGTCGCCGTGATCGACGATGATCCGGCAGACCCGGCCGAACAGGGCCTGCGGGTCCCGCTCGCCGACCATGGCCTTGTTCACCTCGCAGAGCACGGCGTACAGCCGGTTGATGCGGGACAGCGCCTGACGCGCCTGCCCGCTATCGGTGATGTCCTGCACGATGCCGTAGAGGCGCCGCGGCGCGCCGTCGGCATCGCGCTCGGTGCGGCCCTCCTTGAGCACATGGCGGACCGTACCGTCGGAGCAAAGGATGCGGTGCTCGACCCGGTAGGGGGCATCGCCGTTGAGCGCCGACACCAGCGCCGCCACCACCCGCGGGCGGTCCTCCGGGAAGATCCGCTCGAGCATGGCCGGATAGCTGACCCGGAACTCCCGCGGGTCGAGGCCGAAGATCGGGTAGATCTCGTCCGACCAGGACAGGCTGTCCTCGTCGAGCGACCATTCCCAGTGCCCCAGCGGCCCCGCCGTCGGCTCCGGCAAGGACTCGCTCGCCCGCGGCAGCGGCCTGGGCTGCGCCGGCCTGCGCCCGAGGTCGACGACGGACAGGCGCAGGCCCAGCTCCTCGCCGCTCTCGCCGCGGACCCAGCGCCAGCTCAGGCGGACCTGGCGGGTCTCGCCGGAACGGGTCCGCACGCGCAGCTCATCCCCGGCGCCGCTCTCGCCGGCCCGCATCCGCTCGAAGCGCTCGTGATCCTCGGGGTGGATCAGGGGATAGGGATAGTCCGCCATCGCCAGGCATTCGGCCGGAGAGTAGCCGGTGATCGCCAGTACCGAGCGGCTGACCCAGCGCAGCCGGCCATCGCGCCCGACCCAGGACTCCCAGGTATCGCCGTGCTCGGCGATGGCGACGAAGGCCTGGCGCGCCAGATGCAGGGCCAGGGTCAGCCGGTCGAGGGCCAGCGCCGCCCGCCGGAGCCCCCAGGGCAGCCGGCCGACCGAGTCCTCGCCGAGCAACTGCGCCAACTCCAGCGCATCGCTGGAGTCCCAGGCCGCGGCGGCCTGGCAGAGGATGTCGAAGCGCTGGCTGAGCCAGCAGCCGATGCGGTCGAGCACCAGCAGGGTCGTGGTCAGCAGGACGACCATCAGCAGCAGGCAGCCGACGAGCAGGGACAGCGGCTCGCCGAAGCCGCCCGCCCCGGCCCAGCCCGCCAGCAGCACCATCGAGGCCAGCACGGCGATCGCCAGCAGCAGCGCCCGGCCGGGCGAGACCAGGCCGGGCAGCGGCGCACGGGCCCCGGCGGTCGCCACGACGGAGGGCCTGGGCGTGCCGATCATCAGCGGCGCGCCCGGTCGCCGCGGGGCGTCGACCGCCCTGCGCAGCCGGCGGCCGGCCGTGGCGAGGGCATGCGGCACGTCTTTGAACAACTTAGCCATGACAGCCGGCGAAAATCGCTGATGAACACTGATGATGCAAACCCGACGAGATCTCTAGTGTTTGAATTCCAGCTGCTCCGGCGGTAGCGGGCGGCCGAGGTGGTAACCCTGCCCGTGCCGGCAGCCGTGCTTGTGCAGGAACTCCAGGTGGGCCGCCGATTCTACTCCTTCCGCCACCGTGACCAGATCCAGCGCCCGGGCCATGCCGATGATGGCCTGGACGATGGCCCGGTCGCGCGGATCGCGGTCGATGCCGCGGACGAACGACTGGTCGATTTTCACCTTGTCCACCGGGAAGTTCTTCAGGTAGGCCAGCGACGAGTAGCCGGTACCGAAATCGTCGATGGCCAGGCTCACCCCCAGCTCGCGCAACTCGTGCAGGGTGGCCATCACCCGCTCCTGATCGTTCATCGCCACGCTCTCGGTGATTTCCAGCTCCAGCGCGTTCGGCGGCAGGCCGCTGTCGGCCAGGGCCGAGCTCACCATGCGGACCAGCGAGGCCTCCTCGAACTGGATCATCGCCAGGTTGACCGCCACCCGCATCCCGCTGTGGCCCTGGTCGTGCCAATGGGCGGCCTGGCGGCAGGCGCTGCGCAGCACCCACTCCCCCACCGGCACGATCAGGCCGGTCTCCTCCAGCAGCGGCACGAAGCGGGCCGGCGAGACCTGGCCGCAGCGCGGATGGCGCCAGCGCAGCAGCGCCTCGGCGCCGATGCAGGCGCCGCTCTGCAGGTCGAACTGGGGCTGGTAGTCGAGGGAGAACTCCTGGTTGCGCAGGGCCTGGCGCAGTGCGTCTTCGAGGTCGTAAGGCTCGGCGGCAGGATTCAGCCAGGCGGTGTCGAACAGCTCCCAGTCGGTCTGCTGCTGCAGCGCCCGGCGCACGGCGACCTCCGCATGGCGGTGGAGCTGGGCCACGCTGCGGCCGTGGAGCGGATAGAGGCAGGCGCCCAGATGCCAGGCCAGCGGCACGGTGGCCCCCTCCACCACGATGCTGCCGGGCAGGCTGGCGCTGAAGCGCTCGATCCAGGCCCGCAGCGCCGCCGCGCCGGGGATGCCGCGCAGGGCCAGGGCGAAGCGGTTGCGGCCGATCTGCGCGAGGAAGCCGTCCTGGCCGACCTCGGCGCGCAGGCGCTCGGCCAGCTGGACCGCCAGCCGGCTGCCGGCGCGCGGCCCCAGGCAGCGGACGATCTGCTGGAAGCGGCTCATGTCGGCCAGCACCAGGGCGAAGCTGGCGCCGCCGGTGCACAAGCGCTCCAGCTCGCCGAGGAAGCGGTGCTCGTTGGGCAGTCCGGTGAGCGGGTCGTAATAGGCCAGCCGCTCGAGATGCTGATGGGACGCCACCAGTTCGTGGCGCATCCGTCGCTCGCTCAGTTCCCGCCGCAGTACCGGGCCGAGCTTGGCCAACTTGTGCTTGTCGACCACGTCCACCGCGCCGGCGGCGATGGCCTCGACGGTCATCTGGTCGCTGCAGGCGCCGGAGACGATGATGAACGGCAGCTCCGGCTGCAGGCGCCTGGCCAGCGACATCGCCATCTGCGAATCGAAGGCCGGCAGGTTGTGGTCGCAGATGACGAAGTCCCACGTGCGCTCGACCAGGGCCGCTTCCAGGTGGGTCGCCGTCATCACCTGACGGCATTCGGGTTCGAAGCCGCCCTGGCGCAGGGCGGCCTCGATCAGCAGATAGTCGTCGTCGCTGTCCTCGACGATCAGCCCGCACAGGGGCTGGCGATGGGTCCGGCCGGACACGTGACACCTCGCTGCATTCGGACGGTGGTCGGCATTCGGGCGCCCGCCGCTCACCGCTGCGCCCGTTCCAGCCGCGCGGCCAGTTCGCCTTCGCGCTGGCAGAGCCGCTGGATCAGGTTCGGGATATCCAGGATCAGCGCCACCCGGCCGTTGCCGAGGATGGTCGAGCCGCTGATGCCGCTGATGTGGCGGAACAGCGCGCCGAGGGGCTTGATCACCGTCTGGTGCTCGCCCAGCAGGGCATCCACCAGCAGACCGACCTTGTGCCCGGCATGCTGCACCACGACGATGTTCTCCCGCCGCCCGGCCGCCTGGTCGATGCCGAAGTACTCGCGCAGGCGCACGAACGGCAGGACCTCGCCGCGCAGGTTGATGTAGTTGCGCTCGCAGGATTCCTCGCGCTGCACGGCGCTGAGTTCGATGCACTCGGTGACCAGCTCCAGCGGCACCACGTAGCTCTCGCTGCCGACGCGCATCAGGAAGCCGTCGATGATCGCCAGGGTCAGCGGCAGGCGGATGCGGAACAGGGTGCCGGCGCCGGGCTCCGACTGCACTTCCACGGTGCCGCGCAGGGCTTCAATGTTGCGCCGCACCACATCCATGCCGACGCCGCGTCCGGACAGGTTGGTGACCTGCTCGGCGGTGGAGAAGCCGGGCTCGAAGATCAGCTGGTGGATCTCCTGGGTGGACAGCTCCTGGTCGGCGCGCACCAGTCCGCGCTCCCGGGCCTTGGCCAGGATCCGCGCGCAGTCGAGACCGCCGCCGTCGTCGCCGACCTCGATGACGATGCTGCCGGAGTCGTGGAAGGCGTTCAGCCGCAGATGCCCGCGCGCCGGTTTGCCCCGCTCCAGGCGCAGCGGCGCCGGCTCGATGCCGTGGTCGACGGCGTTGCGCACCAGATGGGTGAGCGGGTCGCCGATCTTCTCCACCACCGTCTTGTCCAGCTCGGTGTCGGCGCCGTTGATCTGCAGGTCGATGTCCTTGCCCAGCTCGGAGGCGGCGTCGTGGACGATGCGCACGAAGCGCTGGAAGGTCTCGCCGATGGGCACCATGCGCATCTGCAGGGAGCTGTCGCGGATCTCCTCGACCAGGCGCGACATTTCCGCCGCCGCCTCCATGGTCGCGCTGTCGCCGGAGGCGGTGGCGTTCAGCTCGGTGGCGGCGCTGGCGATGACCAGCTCGCCGACCAGATTGATCAGACGGTCCAGCTTGTCCGACTGGACGCGGATGAACTGGCTGGCCTGGGCCCGGTTCCGCGGCACCTGGCGCTGGCGGGCGGATGTCTCGTCGGTTTCCGCCTCCGGCACCGGCTCCTCGGCGATGGCCGCGACCGTCGCGCGCCGCCCGGCGAAGCCGCGTTCGAGCGCCTCCTCGCTCAGGCTGCCGCAGGTCACCAGCAGCCGGCCCAGGCGCTCGTCGTCCTCGGGGCGCTCGGCGATCAGCTGCATGAAGGCCTCCAGCGGGCTGCCCGGCGGCAGGATGGACAGTTCGCAGTCGTCGCGGACGAACTCGAACACGCCTTCCAGGGTCTCCCGGGTCACGTCGCCGCGGAAGGCGATCTCGAAGCCCAGCCAGCAGTCCTCGGGATCGAACGCCTCCACCGGCGGCAGGGCGTCGGCCAGCGTTTCCACATGGACCAGCTGGCCCAGGCTGCCCAGATAGCGGATGAAGGCGATCGGGTCCATGCCGTTGCGCAGCACCTCGCGGCCGAAGCGCACGGAGAGATGCCAGGCATCGCCGCCGGCGTCCGCCCCCTCGCCCGGGCCGTCCCCACCGACGGGCTCGGCCGTCCCGGCGGACAGGCAGCGCTCCAGCTCGGCGATCAGCGCCGCACCCGCTTCCAGCCGCGCGGGGCTCGGCGGCTCGCTGGCGGTCTCCACCAGGCCGAGGATGTGGTCGCGGCAGCGGAGCAGCAGCTCGGCCAGCGCCGGGGTCAGGCATAGGGTCAGCTGGCGCAGGTTGTCGAGCAGGTTCTCGACCACGTGGGTGAAGGCGACCACCTGGTCGAGGCCGAAGATCCCGGCCGAGCCCTTCACCGTGTGCACGCTGCGGAACAGGGCGTTGAGCAGTTCGGCGTCCTCGGGCCGGCTCTTGAGCTGCAGCAGGTCGGACTCCATCTGCTCCAGCAGTTCCCGGCTCTCGGCCAGGAAGGTCTGATAGGCGGCTTGCAGGCTCATTGCAGGTCACTCCCGGGTGCCGGCGGCACCTCGTCCAGCAGTCCCGAGGCACCGACCAGGGCCAGCGTCTCGACGACGGCGGCGCCCGGATTGCTCAGCCGCAGCCCGCGGCCGCCGGCGATGGCGGCCTGCCGGAGCATCAGCAGCAGTTGCAGACCGGCGCTGTCGAACTCGCCGACCCCGGCCAGATCCACCTCGAGCGCCCGCGCCTGCTCCAGCGCCTCGCCGAAGGCCTGCCACAGCTGCGCGGCCTGGAAGATGGTGAGATCGCACTGCACGCGCAACCGGCCCTGCCCGGCATCGAGACTGTACATGCCCCGCCCCTCAGGCCATGACCAGCTTGGAGACGGCCGCGAGCATCTGCGCCGGCTGGAAGGGCTTGACCATCCAGGCCCGGGCGCCGGCGGCCTTGCCTTCCTGCTTCTTATCCTCGGCCGATTCGGTGGTGAGCATGATCACCGGGGTGAACTTGTATTCCGGGCGCTCCTTCAGCTTCCTGACGAAGCTCAGTCCGTCCATCACCGGCATGTTCACGTCGGAGATGATCAGGTGCACCCGCTGGCCGGTGAGCTTGCCCAGGGCGTCGCTGCCGTCGCATGCCGTGATCACCTCGTAGCCAGCGCCGCTCAGGGTGATCGACACCACCTGGCGGATCGCCGCCGAATCATCCACCACCAATACCGTCTTGCTCATGGGTCTGCCTCTCGCTCCGCGACCGGGCGGAGCCGTCCGTGTTCTAGAAGAATGTGATGCCGTCGTCGGCGGATTCGGCGCTCTCGCCGCTGTGGTTGTGCCGCTCCTCGGCCATGGCGTAGGACCTGTCCAGTTCCTCCAACAGGGCCTGCACGTCCGGCGCGGCCAGCACCCGCTGGGTGGCGTAGCGCTCGGCGGAGGATGCGATGGCCGCCGCCGCGGCACGGATGCTGTCGCGGGTATGGCTGAGGATCTGCCCGGTGCGGTCCTGGAACTGCAGCTGGACGATGGCGTCCGTCACCTGGGCCTGGATGCTCGCGTTGCTCTCGCGCAGCCGGGAGCCGGCCTCGGTCAGGCCGTCGGTCACCCCGCGCAGGTCGCCGAGCACCCGACCGATGGTCTCTTCAGTGGTCGCCGCCAGGTGGCCGTCCCGCTCGGCCGAGGCCGCGCCGGACTCGACCACCGCGTTGATCGCCTGGCCGATCAGCGCCACCCGCTCGCCGATGCGCTTGCCGGTCTCGCCAGAGAGGCGCGACAGCTGGCGCACCTCGCCGGCCACCACGGCGAAGCCGCGGCCGTGTTCGCCGGCGCGGGCGGCCTCGATGGCCGCGTTGAGCGCCAGCAGGTTGGTCTGGTCGGCGACCCGGCCGACGTCCCGGGCCATCTGGTCCAACTCCTTGGTGAAGGCCTTGAGCTGGTCCAGCTCGCCCATCAGAGCGATCTTCTCGTTGACCACTTCCTGCAGGGTGTCCACCACCTGCAGCAGGGCCCTCTGGCTGGCGGCGAACACCTGGGCGGCGCCCTGGCCCTGCCCTTCGCCGACGAAGCGCGCGGAGATCCGGATGGTCTCGTCGAGTTCCTGCACGATGCCGGCGAACTGGGCGGTCAGGGCGGAGACGGCGGCTTCCGCCTGGGTCCTGGCGGTGTCCACCTGGCGCTCCCAGACCGGCGCCAGCTCGCGGCTGAGCTGTCCGACGCCGTCGACGTAGTCGCGCACCCGGGCCGCATCGACCATGGCGGAAAGCGGTACCGGCACCGGCACCGAGGCGCGTCCTCCGGGCAGCGTACGCCGCCACACGACCAGCGCGGTCGGCGCCACCAGCAGGGCCACGACGAGCGCCGAGACGATAGTCCCGCCGCTGACGAACACGGCCAGGACACCCGCCAGCGCCGGCAGCAGGGACAAGAGCATCAATCGTTTCGAAGGAACCACGGCAGAACGCCTCCGCTTTCTGGCATGCCGAACGCTTGCGCCCCACGGCGGAAGCGCGGGGCATGATCGGAAATTAGCGGCGGGGAAAGTATCGGCCTGGGCTTATTTGCCCTTAGGAGTAGCACCTTGCCAGCTCGGAGCGGAACCGAGCCAGGCCGGAATGCGCTGATGAAGTCCTAGGAATAGTCCTAGGCCGGCTGCAGGGTCTGCATGTTCACCAGGCCATGCTCGATGGCGTAGCGGATCAGTTCGGACATGTTGGCCAGGTTCATCTTCTGCATGATGTTGGCCTTGTGGGTGCTGATGGTCTTGACGCTGAGGGTCAGCGCCTTGGCGATCTCCGACACGGTCAGGCCTTCGGCCAGCATCAGGAACACCTGATGCTCGCGGTTGGACAGGCCGGAATGCGGCAGCTGCGCCCCACCGATCGCCTGTAGGGCCAGTTTCTCCGCCACGTCCTCGTTGATGTAGAGACGGCCGGAATGGATCCGGCGGATGGCCGACAGCAGCTGCTCGGAGGGGCAGGCCTTGGTCAGATAGCCCATGGCGCCGGCCTTGATGGTGCGGATGGCGTACATGTCGTCCTCGTGGACGCTGAGCACCAGCACCGGCAGAGAGGGCCACAGCGCCTTGACCGTCTTGATCAGGTCGATGCCGCTGCGCCCGGGCATCGACATGTCGCACAGGAGCACGTCGGGCAGCCCCTGGCGCAGTGCCGCCAGCAGGGAATCGCCCTCCGCCGCCTCGCCGTGGACCTGCATATCCCCCTGTTCGGAGATGATCTGTTTCAAGCCATCCCGCACGATGGGGTGATCGTCGGCAATGAGGATGTTGATCATCGTTCAGCATTTCCTTCGCAATTTCGAGAAAAAGGGCAACCGCGGGATAGTAACGAATCGCGGCGGTCTGTCGCAGCCGGGCGACGGCAATCGGTGATTGCCTACGCAAAAAATGCGCCTTTCTCCCGAAACGATCGATTCGGAAGGAAAAGACCCTATCATCGCGCCCATCGCCCCCTTATGCCGGTACCGGAATCGCCGCATGCTGTCCGCCGTCAAGCGCTACCGATCACTCCTCGCCACCGCGCTGGCGCGTTACTTTCCGCGCACCGCGGCCCATCTGCGCGCGACGAAGGAGCCGGTCGAGCCGACGCGCAAACCCGGGCCGAAGGCGAAAAAGGCCGCCGCCCCCGCCGGCAAGGGCGGCCGGAAACCGGCGGAAAAGCCGGCCGGCTCGAAGAACAAGGCTCCCCGCCCGACCGGCGAGGGCATCTACGGGCCGGCGCCGATGCCGGTGGACGACGCCCGCATCCAGGCCATGCGCGAACGGGTCGCCACGGCGGTGGCGGCCGGGCTGATCGGCGCCCCCTCGGACGAGCAGTGGGCGATGATCCTCGGCCGCCACTCGGTCACCCGGATCTTCGCCGGCGCGGGCTCGGGCAAGTCCACCACCCTGGTGCTGCGCGTGGTGTTCATGCTCTGCCACCTGGGCATCGCCCCCGAACGGCTGACGGTGATCTCCTTCACCAACGCCTCCTGTGCGCAGCTGCGCGAGCGGCTGATCGAAGTCCTCGCCTTCTGGGGCCACCCCTTCGACGAAGCGCGGGCACGGCAGTGCGTGCGCACCTTCCATTCGGCCATGGGAGTTCTGGCCCGCGACCTGCTGGACGAGCCGCGCTGGTTCGAGCAGCTGGACGCCCGGAACGGCTCGGCCGAACCGGACAACCCCCTCGCCTCCGCCCGTCTGCGACCGGCCCAGCTGCGCCTGCTGAAACAGGCCTATCAGCGCTGCTATGCCGCGCAGCCGGACTTCCGCGCACGGGTGCACGCGCTGCTGGATCTGCCGCCGCCCGGCAGCGACGCGGGCCGACGAGCGCCGCTGGACGGTTTCAAGCTGGCCGGCGAGTTCGCCCCGCTGCCGCTGTTCGAGGCCTTCCACGTGCAGGCCGGCTTCATGGAGAGCCTCGGCATCTGCATCGAACGGCTGGACGTCAGGGCCCTGGCCTGCCCCGAGCGCGAACGGACCTTCGTCGAGGCCCTGCTCCCGTTCTGGCGCTCCTTCCAGGACTGCCTGCGGGAACAGGGTCTGACGACCTTCAACGGCGCCTTCCAGCGGCTCACGGAAAGCCTGGCGGCCGGCGGCCAGGGCGTCCCGACCGCGAGCCTGGCGCCCTTCACGCATCTGCTGATCGACGAGTTCCAGGACATTTCGCCGCAGATCGTCCAGTGGCTGCAGGCCGTGCAGCGCACCCTGGCGCAGCGGGGCGAACCGGTCAGCCTGATGGCCATCGGCGACGACTGGCAGTCCATCTACGGCTGGCGCGGCAGTTCCCCGGAGCTGTTCATGGACTTCGACCGCCATTTCCCGGCCCGGGGGCGGTCGAAGAAGAGCGCCGTGCTGACGCTGGAGACCAACTACCGCTCCATCGAGCCGGTAATCCGCGATGCCGAGGCGGTACTGGCGGACGTCGCCTTCAAGCAGACCAAGACCAGCCGGGCCGCCAGAGCCATGCAGCCGGGAGACCACGGCGTCAGGCTGGTGCCGCGCTTCGACCTCAAGACCCGCCTGCCCGAGCTGCTGGCAGAGATCCGCGCCCAGTGCGCACACGTCGCCACGCGCCAGCGGGCCGACCGCAATGCCGTGCTGCTCCTCAGCCGGCGCAACGAACCGCTGCAGCAGGTCCAGGCGCAGCTGGACCGCCGGCTGCCGGTCAAGGCCTACACCATCCATCGCGCCAAGGGCCTGCAGGCCGAAGTGGCGATCATCCTCGACGACTGCCCGCCGCCGGAGCCGCATCCGCTGCGCAACGCGCTGTATGCCCATTCGGGATTCTTCCGCAACAGCTACGACCAGGCGATGAAGGACGAAGGCCTGCGTCTGGCCTACGTGGCTATCACCCGCGGCGTGAGCCGGGTGATCTGGTTCAGCCGCAAGCCCCAGGGCGCGACCCGGGTGCTGGCGGAGCGCAGCGGCGCTCATGCAGACCCGATCTAGCGAAACAGAAGCCGCGCCGGAGACGCCTCCTGCTCCGTCCGTCGGCCACCTCCGGCCGAGTCCGTTCAGTTTGGCTTAAGTCGCTATCAGTACAGTGGCGGCCAATTGAAGCCACTGCCCGCCAGCCTACCGAGCCAGCGGCCGGTGCTTCGCACGAGAAGACGCTGGCCGGCGGCCCGATTCGCGCCCCGGCCAGGAACAGTCGGACAGTCCATCGCGCAAGGGGAAACCAGCAACATGAAACAGGCGTCACTGGCCCTGGCCGTCACGGCCGGAATCCTGTCCTCCAGCCCGCAGGCGATCGCCGGCGGCTTCATCGAAGACAGCAAGGCCAGCCTCCACCTGCGCAATTTCCACATCGACCAGGACATCCGCCACCAAGACGCCCCCGGCATCAACGAATGGGGTCAGGGTTTCTTCCTGAAATACCAGTCGGGCTTCACCCAGGGACCGGTGGGCTTCGGCGTCGACGTGCTGGGACTCTATGGCCTGCGCCTGGACGGCGGCGGACGGGCCGGCAAGGAAGACCTCTCGCGCAGCCCGGGCTCGGTGTTCCCGCTGGACGGCGACGGCAACGCCAAACACGGCTTCGGCCGCCTCGAGCCGACCGCCAAGATGCGCCTCTCCAAGACCACGGCCCATGTCGGCAACCTGATGCCCAAGCTGCCGGTGCTGACCTACGGCGACAGCCGCCTGCTGCCGCAGACCTTCCGCGGCGCGCAGATCGCCTCCCACGAGATCGACGACCTGAGCCTGATCGCCGGCCGCCTGACGCGCGTGGCGGAGCGCAACTCCTACGACCATCAGGGCATGTCCATCGCCGGCGCCAACGACCCGCAGACCGGCCGCTTCAGCCACGAATTCCTCTACGCCGGCGCCGACTACAAGGCCGGCAAGAACCTGCTGCTGCAGTACTACTACGGCAACCTGAAGAACTTCTACCAGCAGCACTTCTTCGGCCTAGTCCATGACTGGAACCTGCCGGCGGGCTCGCTGAAGACCGACCTGCGCTACTTCCGCAGCACCTCCGACGGCCGGAACGCCAGCGCCGCCGGCCGTGCCGAGGGTTACCTCAGCAGCGGCTACTACGGCAACAGCGTGACCGCCGGCGAGGTCGACAACCACCTGTGGAGCGCGATGTTCACCTACAGCCTGAAGGGCCATGCCTTCAGCGCCGGGTACCAGCAGATCAGCGGCCCCAGCGACTTCCCCCACATCAACGAGGACGAAGGCCGCACCCTGCACCTGATCACCAACGCCCAGATCGCCCGTTTCACCAGCGCCGGCGAGCGGACCTGGGTGACCGGCTACGCCTACGACTTCAAGCAACTCGGGGTGCCCGGGCTGAAGTTCAGCACGGCCTACTACAGCGCCCACAACATCCACGCCCAGGGCCCTGACCACCGGGAATGGGAGCGCGACATCCGCCTCGACTACGTCGTGCCCGACGGCCCCCTCAAGGGCGTGGGCCTCACTTGGCGCAACGGGGTACAACGCGGCAACGACAGCAAGGACAGGGACGAGAACCGCCTGATCGTCAGCTACACGCTTGCACTATTTTGAAATCGTACCCGCTGGTCAGGGGTGAGTATGGCCCCGGGGCCTGGCTTGGCGCCGGCGCGCTCCTTCGGCGGATATGGCCTCCTGCAGAGGCGGTCCACCGGCCCGCGTCAAATGCCAGAGGGATGATATTTGGTGTATAAAGCCGGTTTTCTGTTTTCCAACATGCTCCGTTTTTGATGCCCACCCTCTACGCACTTCGCTCCTTGCCCCGACCGAGCAGGACGCTCCAATTCACTCCTCAGGAAGACATGCAAATCATCATGAACAACAAGCTGCCCGGGGCTCCGGTAGCAATCCCAGCCGCGTCGTCGCATCACATCGAGAAGAGCGGCCGCCGTCCAACCGAGCGACAGTGGTGCGCATGCCGATGAACAACCCCAAGGTCACGGTATTCATTCCCGTCTACAACCGGCAGCACTACATCGGTCCCGCGGTGGACAGCGTGCTGGCGCAAACCTACGGCAATTTCGAAGTTCTGATCGTCGACGACGGCTCGACCGACGGCACTCTGGCGAAGCTGGCCGAGTATCGCGACCCGCGCCTGCGCGTCGAGCGAAATCCGCACAACATGGGCATTCCGGCCACCCGCAATCGCGGTCTGGAATTGGCGCGCGGCGAGTACATCGCCCTGCTCGACAGCGACGACCTCTGCTATCCGGACCGTCTCGCCCGCCAGGTGGAATTCCTTGACCGGCATCCGGACATCGTCCAGATCGGCAGCGCCTGCAACTTCATGGACGCCGACGGGCATCCGCTGAAGCGGGTGCGTCGCCAGCCCCTCGATCCCGACGACGTGGCCGCCAGCCTGCTGTTCTACTGTGCCCTCACCAACCGCACCATCATGGCGCGCACGGCGATCCTGAAGGAGTACGGCTACAGCTTGGACTTCCGCCGCTGCCAGGATTACGAACTGCACCAGCGCCTCTCGCGCAAGCACCGGATGGCCAACATGGGCGACATCCTGGTCTGCGGCCGCGAGCACGACGGACGCATCACCCGCAACACCGACGACCTGGGACGCGACCGCAAGCAGGCGATCTATCGCCGGGGCATCGAGGAACTGGGGATGGAAGTCAGCGACGAGGATCTCGCCCGTCACTATGCTCTGACCCGGGTCAAGACGCTCGGCGCCCAGTTCGACAATGCTTATCTGGACTGGGCCGAGCAGTGGCTGCTGCGCCTCGATGCCGCCAATCGTCGGAGCGGGCGCTTCGCCTCGGACGCCTTCGCCCGTACCGTCGGCGTTTGCTGGCTCGATCTGTGCTGGAAAGCCCGCCGGCGCGGCGGTCTGCACGCCTACCGGAGAGCCTTGCATTCGCCGTTGAGTCGACGCCTGCCCGGCGCCATCGGCTGGCGCTCCGCTTTCGACGAGCTCAAGCAGCGCTGGTGCACGCCCAATCGCCCCCGTCCGCCCTTGAACCACTGACGGAGATGAAGCCATTCCGTCCCCTTGGCAACAGCTCCCGTATGGGTGACGATCCTCCGGTTACAGGGCAGCACGCAATCGGCACCACAGCCACCAAGCGACGCGTCTAAAGGAATAATCCATGCAGTACTTGAATACCAAGGCTCTCGATCAAATCGATGCTCATGCTTTCCAGACCCAGCATCCTTTTCCCTGGGTCAATCCGGCCGGCTTGCTGACCGCGGAAGGTTTTCAGGCGCTGTGCGAATCGATGCCGACTCTCGACCAGTTCGAGCGGATCTTCGGCAAGAGACGTCGCTACGGCCAGAAACCGCATGACCGCATGTCCCTGGAGTACTCGCCCGACATGCACAAGAGCCTGTCGCCGGCCTGGCAGGCTTTCATGGATGAGCTGAAGAGCCCGCTCTATCAGCGGTTCATGGCGCGCCTGCTGGGCACCTCGGACTTCGAACTGCAATACCACTGGCACTACACGCCGGCCAGTTGCTCGGTTTCGCCGCACTGCGACGCCAAGTACAAGCTGGGCTCGCACATCTTCTACTTCAATACCGAGAAGGACTGGCGCCCCGAGTGGGGCGGGCAGACCGTGGTCCTGGACGATGGCGGCCGCTTCGACTATCGCAGCGCCCCGGCATTCGAGGACTTCGACAAGGCCATCGATGCCACCGCCATGGGCAACTACAGCTTCATATTCGTCCGCAACGGCAACTCCTGGCACGGAGTGCGCGAGATCACCTGCCCGGAAGGCCATTATCGCAAGGTCTTCATCGTCGTGATCCGCAAAAAGCTCTCCGCGATCGAGCGCCTCGCCTCCGTCGTCAAGCATCTCGGTACCCGTCGCGCCTACGCCTGAGACCCTGCGAATCCGTCCCGCGGGGACGCCCCTGGCGGCTGATCGCTCAGCCGCCCCGAAATACCGAGGCCGGTCTCCCGCGAGACCTCCGACCGGCCTCCCCTCCTGCGGGAACAGCCCGCCCCGATGCACCTCCCATAATAAGAAGACCCAGCAGAATCAGCGGATTGACCGAGCCTGCGGACCTGCCGCACCGGCTCGCGCAATCGAACGTCCCCCATATGGAGAAGAACCATGGCAATGCAAAAAGACAAGGGCACGGCCCTGATCACCGGTGCCTCCGCCGGCATCGGCGCCCTCTACGCCGACCGGCTCGCCCGGCGTGGCTACAACCTGCTGCTGGTCGCCCGCGACCGCCAGCGCCTGGAGGCGATGGCCGAGCGCCTCAGCCGGAGCTACGGAGTCGAGGTGGAAGTACTGCCGGCGGATCTGACCGACAAGCACGAACTGGAGCACGTCGAGCGGCGTCTGCGCGGCGACGCCTCGATCAGCATGCTGGTGAACAATGCCGGCGTCGTGATGGAAGGCCCGCTGGCCGAGGCCGATCTGGGCAAGACCGACCAGATGATGCAGCTCAACGTGGTGGCTCCTACCCTGCTGGCGGCATCAGCCGCCGCCAACTTCGGTGCGGCGGGGCGCGGAGCGATCATCAACCTGAGCTCGGTGGCGGCGCTGGCTCCAGACATGCTCAGCGCCACCTATTGCGCCACCAAGGCCTACATGCTCAGCCTGAGCCAGTCCCTCGAAGGCGAACTCGGCAAGCTGGGCGTGCGGGTGCAGGCCGTTCTGCCGGGCGTGACCCGTACCGAAATCTGGGAACGGAGCGGCGCCAATCTGGCCGCCATTCCCGAGAGAATGGTGATGGAGGGCGAGGTGCTGGTCGATGCGGCACTGGCCGGCTTCGATCTGGGCGAAACCGTCACCATTCCCTCACTGCCAGACAATGCCGATTGGGACGCTCTCATGGAAGCCCGCTCCCGTCTACGGCCGAACCTCTCCCACAGCAAGCCAGCCCCTCGCTATTCCCGGTAGCCATTCGAGAAAGGCGTCGAGCCTCCCAAGGCCTCGCTCGGGCGCCCCGACCACACGGCTAGCGTCACGGTTGAGGCCGGACGCTAGCTCTCCCGGTTCCCACTACCTGGACGGTGGCGTGCTGGGATTGCGATTCGGATTCACCTGGTCGCTGCCGGGAACCCGGGAAGCCGGACTGTCGGGCGTGTCCGGCGCGACCGGGGCAGCAGGCGTGTTCGGCGTGGCAGGAGCCGTCGGAGAGGGCGGAACGGCTGGCGTGGTGGGAACGGCCGGTTGCTCGCTGGCCGGAGGCGTCACCTCGTTGGCCTTCTTCTCCTCTTTATTACCTCCACAGCCGGCCAGCAGCAGAGCGAGCAAGAGGGGGGACAGGTAAGCAATTCTCATGATGGGCTCCTTCTGGATGAAATGGCCTGCAGTGGACACCTTCTGCAGTACCGAGTGCCGCGCCTGCGGCCGGCCTCTTCGTGAAGGCCCGGCAGAGATCGCATCGCCTCCCTCGGGCTCGGCAGCCATGCATGAGAATAGTCCCTCTCCGTCATGACTGTGGCGCCGGATAGCATCGGCCACCTACCTGCGGCCATACCCGCGACGAGATTCGCGGTCTGGACGACTCCATCGAACCGAGGCCCCGGAACCGGCTCAGCTGAAGCCGATGGATGTTTGATTCGACACGGCGCAGCCTTCGCCGGCTTGGCGGGTTTACGACAATGCCGGCAATCGACGATCGTGCGCCAGTCTGAGCGGAGACGGGCCGATGAGACGACCGACTGGCAAAGCACCTACGCAAACGCCCCTGACGGAAACAGCGAAACATCCCAGGGAATGCCACTCCCCTTTCACCAGGAAAAAACCGGCGGCGATAGCTCCCGCCCGGCGATCCTGTCCCGCTGTGAACATGTGTCGGCGGGCGAGCCGCGCTGCCTTGCTGACAGCGAGCCTGCTAGCTCTTAGGCAGACCGCTCTGGCTCGCGGCTTGTAGAGCGACTGGTTACGAACCGAAAGTGAAGAACATGTGACGAAAGATCACATTAAGACAACAAACTTTTGACAAACAATGGCATAAAATCAGGCGCGTGACTGCCTGGCATTGGCCTAATGCTTGCATTCACTCTACCGCATGGATTTGAAATGTGGCCGGGCAACAAGGTCATGGTTCATGAATTGCTGAAAGAGGGCTCGTCCGATAGCGCTTTACAGACTGCAGTAGATCATCCCGCTTCCCGCAACAGGGATGCCCCCGGCATCCAATCGCATCACTCCAGTTATACAAGGGTTTTCCATGTCCGTATCATCAAGCGCCACCGCAACTCACTCAACCGCCTTTGCCAACCCAGCACCGCTGGGTCTCCTCGGCTTTGGCATGACCACCGTCTTGCTGAACATCCACAATGCCGGCTTCTATCCGCTGACCAGCATGATCCTCGCCATGGGCATTTTCTATGGCGGCCTGGCTCAGCTGATCGCGGGCCTGCAGGAATGGAAGATGGGCAACACCTTCGGTGCCACCGCCTTCACTTCCTACGGCTGCTTCTGGCTGACGCTGGTCGGCCTGATGGATCTGCCGAAACTGGGCTTCGCCGCCGATAGCGGCACCTCGATGGCAGCCTACCTGGCGATGTGGGGCGTATTCACGCTGTGCATGTTCTTCGGCACCCTGAAGATCAACCGCTGCCTGCAGGTCATTTTCGGCTCCCTGGTGGTGCTCTTCTTCCTGCTCGCCATGGAAAAAGCCACCGACAGCGAACTGCTGGGTCACATCGCCGGCTTCGAAGGCATTTTCTGCGGTCTCTCGGCCATCTACGGTGCGATCGCACAGATCCTGAACGAAGTGTACGGACGCACCGTACTGCCCCTGGGCGCTCCTCAGTCCAAGTGATGACTGCCTGCTTGCCATCACGATAGGCCGAGGACGCGGCCAGTTGGCAAGGCTTCACGCTGCGAATCGGTTGCGCGCAGCAGGGCTACCCCTCAAGGTGAACGGCCCACTCGAACAAGAAAACCCAGGGTAATAGCCCAAAACGAAAAGACCGGCTCCAAGCCGGTCTTTTCGTTTGGCCATGCGGGCCAGCCGCTCAGTGTCCCAGCGCGCTCAGATCCAGATGCCCCTCGCGCAGCGGCGGACACCAGTAGTAACCGCCGCTGGTCGGGCGGCTGAAGCGAAACAGGGCATCCACGATGCCGTCCTCCAGCCCGGCCATGCGGCGCATCTGTGCCTCGTAGGCATCGAGGGAATGGCCGAAGGCGAGGAACAGCAGTCCGGCCTGATGTCCATCGGTCCAGGGCATGGAGCGGCGCAGCACGAAGGCTTCGGGACTGAAGCTCTCCTGCGCGGTGCGCTTGACGTGGGCCGACTCGGGGGCGTCCTCCAGCTCCTCGTTGTCGCTCTTGCGCCGGCCCATGATGTTGTCCTGCTCGTCCGGAGCGAAGGCGGAGAAGCGCTCGAGATCGTGCGCCCAGTGCTGCACCGCCGCGAAGCTGCCGCCCAGCAAACCGACCGGCGCACCCGCGACGAAAGCAGCGGCTAGCGCTTCCTCGCCCTGCGGGTTCTCGGTGCCGTCCTCGTAGCCGGTCAGGTCGCGGCCGGTCTGGTAGCGGAAGGCATCGGTCATCTGCACCAGGTGCAGAGCCGGTGCCAACGCGGCCTCTATGGCACGAGCACGATGCAACAGCTCGCCTCGATCGTCCCCGCGCAGCCAGCACCAGAGCGCATGCTGAATCGAAGGCACCTCCACTCCGGTCCCACCCAGCGCCGGGAAAACCCGCAGCCCGTCGATCCGCCCGCCGAGCGCACGCACCAGGGACTCGCCCAGACCGATCACGGTGGCGTCACCGTCGGCAAAATGAGCCAGCCGATCCAGGGCCGCCGCCAGGTCCTCCGGGGATTCGAGCGTGAAGAACAGATGGCGCGCCAGTGGCGGCACAGGAGCCAGGATGCCCGGCTGGTAGTGACTCATGGGAACTCCTTGATGGAAGAACGGCTCAGCGAAGCGGCCTGCACCCGGGCGCGAGCACGGCCGGCCCATACGGCCAATGGCTCGTCGTAGGTTTGGGACGATGCGGAGCGATGGTCCAGACGGAACTAAAGCTACCACAGCACACAGGCACCGGCTGCCTATCGGCAGTCAGCCATCCAGAATCGCCAGCGGAAACACTCACGCTGTTTCCGGATGTAGCTTCCGTCCTCGCGAATCGAACGTAGGAGCTCCGAGACTCGCTCCAAACCTATCCGCCCGTGGCTGGCCTGGGGAGCGACCAGCCGCCGTTATCCTTGATCTGAAACAGGAGTACAAAAGACTCAAGTCGGGGATAATTCCCGCAACCATTCCGGACCGAAGAGAAGTCGCGCTCGACGCCTTTGCCTTCGAGCCCGGTCTTCTGCCCTTTCGCCAGGTGTCCCCATGGACCAAACGCCCCGTTTCAACCGCGCTCTGGTCGAGAAATACGATCGTCCAGGTCCGCGGTATACCTCCTACCCCACGGCTCCGCAGTTCCATACGGCCTTCGCCATCGACGACTACCGCCACGCCGCCGAGGCGAGCAACGCCGTCGCCTGTCCGAAACCGCTGTCGGTGTACATCCACATACCGTTCTGCAAGAGCCTCTGCTATTACTGCGCCTGCAACAAGATCATCACCCACAAGACCGAACGGGCCGCCGAGTACCTGCGTTACCTGAAGCAGGAAATCACCCTGCAGGCCGCGCTGTTCGACAAAAGCCGCAAGCTGACCCAGCTGCACCTGGGCGGCGGCACGCCCACCTATCTGACCAGCGAGCAGTTGGCCGAGCTGATGCAGGCCCTGCACCAGGCGTTCAACCTGGACGACAGCGACGAACACGAGTTCTCCCTGGAAGTCGATCCGCGCACCGTTACTCCGGCGCAGATCCATGAGCTGCGCCAGCTCGGCTTCAATCGCCTGAGCTTCGGCGTACAGGACTTCGACCCGGCCGTGCAGGCGGCGGTCAACCGTCTGCAGAGCGAGGAGCAGACCCGCGCGCTGGTCGAGGCGGCCCGCGCGGCCGGCTTCAAGTCGGTCAGCGTCGACCTGATCTACGGCCTGCCGCTACAGACCGTGGACAGCTTCGATGTCACCCTGGACAAGATCATCGCCCTGCGCCCTGATCGCATCGCCGCCTACAGCTACGCGCACCTACCCGAACAGGTGGCCGCCCAGCGCCTGATCCGTCCCGAGGACATGCCGCCGCCCGAACGCAAGCTGGAACTACTCGAATTGAGCATCCGTCGCCTGACCGAGGCCGGTTACGTCTACATCGGCATGGACCACTTCGCCCTGCCGGACGACGAACTGGCCCTGGCCCGGGCCAACGGTACCCTGCAACGCAATTTCCAAGGCTATTCCACTCATGCCGACTGCGACCTGATCGGCCTCGGCATCTCCTCCATCGGCAAGGTCGGCGACAGCTACAGCCAGAACGTCAAACTGCTCTCGGAGTACTACGCGCGTCTTGATGCCGCCCAGCTACCAGTACAGCGGGGCTATCGGCTGAACGAGGACGATCGCCTGCGCCGAGAGGTGATCATCGGCCTGATGTGCCACGGGCGGGTGAATTTCGCCGAGATCGAGGCCCATCACGGCATCGACTTCAAGACCTACTTCGCCGAGTCGCTGGCCAAACTGGAGGAGCAGGTCGCCGACGGTCTGGTGGAAATCCGCGACGACGCCCTGGAGCTGCTACCCCAGGGACAGCTGATGATGCGCAGCGTGGCCATGGCCTTCGACGCCTACCTGGGAAGCAAACAGAAGGGACGCTTCTCGCGCACGGTTTGAACGAAGGAGCGGACTACCGTTTCGGCAGATAGATGCGGCTGTCGATGAAGGTATTCATGGGAACGGATTCCCCCTGGGCCAACCGCTTCAGCACCCGATAACTCTCGCGCCCTATCTCCGTGAAGTTCATCGACAGGTAGCCCTGCACCAAGCCGTCGTCGAGCAAGGCGAGCTCCGCTTCGCTAGGCTCGCCGATGCCGATGATGAGGTCCGGACGCCGTCCCTTGGCCTCGAGCTCGGCGAGCAGAGGACCGAGGCGCTGGCGGAATTTCCCCACATCGAAGATCGGCCAGGAGCCAAGGGAGATGATGATGTCGATTTGTCCGCTCTGAAGTATGGTCGTGAGCTGCTTCAGGACCAACTCTTGATCGTCAGCGCCATACAGAGGACAGCGCTCATGTGAGATCCAGCCATTCTCGCCGCTCAATCGCTCGGCAATGCCTGGTCGTCCGCTGAGCTGCTGACGGACGCCTTGCAGGCGGGCGTTGAGATTAGGATCGGAGTGGCCGCCACTCAGCAGACAGACTCGCCCGCCCCCCGGCCTCAAACGCTGAGCCAGAAGGCCCAGGCGCCGACCGACTTCGAGGTTGTTCTGCCCGACATAGGCGCGGCGCAGATACTGCTCCTCCGGCTCCAGATCGGAGTCGAAGGTGATCAGCGGCGTCAGTCCGAGCCGCTGCAGCGAATGCAAAGCCAGCCAACGGGAGTTGGTCACCGAGAGTGCGATCCCGTCCAGGCCCAGAGCCAGTGCCTCGCTCAGGACGGGATCCTGCTTGCGGAAGTGCGTAGGTCCCGAGGGCCCCAGCAAGATGCAGGTGTCGCCCTCTGCCTGGGCGGCCTCGGCACAGCCCCGGGCAGCATAAATGAACGGCTCCTCGTCCACGGTCTTGGCCACCAAGGCGAAATGCAGCGGCCTGGCCATTGCAGGCAGCGCAAGGGAAAAGCCACAGAGCAGACCGAGGACGAGACAATGGATAGATCGAGAGCGATTCAAAGGGAATCCCTTACCGGCTATGCATACGGGCCGGAACCTTCGGGTTTTTCCATAGTGTCAGCGTTTGCGGCGTCAATAAGCTTATGGCACCGGAAAAGAAAAAGGCGGGGATTCCCCCGCCTTTTTTGGTTCTTCCCTGGGTCATCATCCTGATGAATCGCATCCTGCGATGTCCCTGACCGCCTTCCCTGGAAGCCTGTGTCGTTCCCTTGACACGGTGCCGATGTTGTATGGAGCGCTTGCCCGAAACAAGCCGGGGAGCGGCACCAGCCTTTTCCACCCTCCCATTCACCAACTCGAATATCTCCTCAATATTCAACCGGATAGCCGATAGTACCGCCATCCGCCCCCGTATCTCTGGATCCTGGCTTACCGATCTTGTGAGCGATGGAGTACAAGACCTGCCGCTTCGCCACTCGACATGGCAGACATCCGGGAAAACCGAAAGAACATCGCCGCTGCAGCCTTTTGGGCGAATGTGCATCCGTCAGAAGTCTTCGTGCCGAACTCTCGAACGCGGGCAGTCAATCCCCATTGCCATGATTGGGCATATCCAAGACAACTGGGAGAATTTGCAAGCTCGGGTCGTCATGCAGATGATCTGATATCGATCAAACGAATCGGCTCGAGGCTGGCCTAGGATGAATCCACCACCTTTGACAACAGGTAGTAGCGTCGAAGTGGTGATAAACAGTCTGAACTTGAAAACAGGTTGATCAGCCCGGTCGCCGCATTTAACGTTTCATCGCCCGGTTCGCTTATCGGGTCAATCAAGCAAGCCGACGAGCTTGCCCCATTAGCCTATGAGGAAGTCACTCATGAAGAAGATTGTGGTTTCACTGCTCGCCCTCGGCGGCGCGCTGGCCCTACAATCGGCCATGGCCGAGGACGGCGAAGCGCTGTACAAAGCCAAGGGTTGCGTCGCCTGCCACAACGTCGACACCAAGCTGGTCGGCCCTGCCTACAAAGACGTCGCCGCTAAGTACGCCGGTCAGGGCGATGCGGTAACCACTCTGGTCAATAGCATCACCAAGGGCAGCCAAGGCAAGTGGGGCCCGATCCCGATGCCGCCGAACGCTGTGACCGAGGCAGAAGCCAAGACTCTTGCCGAGTGGGTTCTCAGCAAGAAGTAATGGCACTCCAGGACGCCATGCCAGGACTCTGGTCATGACGTCCCCCAAGCCCATGATCCTGCAGCATCAGCTCTCCCTTCTCCGACGCTCCCTACCGTCACGATTTCAGTTGGTCATCACCAGCCGGACCATCGCCTCTGTACCGAAGGTTTGTCCAAACCTATCCATCGATGGCGGGAATGACCGTAACGAGCGATCGCACGATCTGGCTCATCCCCCCCTGCCCGCCTATCCCAAGACTATTCCCGATTCGTTTGCCAATGCAGGAGAACATGTCATGGCCAGCAATGCTGATCCGGTGGAAATAGACGGTAACGCACACGCCCCGAAAAGAGACGACGTCTCGGCTGGCAGGCGAGCACTCAGGCGCGATCAAGAGATCATTGGAAAAGGCATGGCATCCAGGATCAGGAGCCTGTTTGCATTGCAGGGGGGCGATCATCCGCCTAGATGCTGGCCTGGCGACCGCAGTAGACGACGAGGCACCAGCGGCACCTCGCGCACAGGAAAGGCCGGTCGAACGGGCCTAAACGCGGGTTCGCTCACTTGGGCTTCGGGGGACCTACTGCACTGAAGCAGTCAGCCAGAAAGCATTCGTCAGGACACGGCCTTCTCAAGCAAGGGGCTCATGCATGAAATGCCGCTGCCCCCCTGCTCCAATCCCCTGACGCCCAAGCCCGCGCAGCTATTATCTCATTTTGCCGCCGGCCGGGCAGTGCCCTGTACGTCTTTACCGTCGTGCCCGGGCGGGGAAAGCATGTACAACAATGCCGGGAGAAATACGAAGGTGGACAGCAGCACCGCGAACAGGCTCAGCAGCAGCAGCGTTCCCATGCTGGCCGTGCCGGGATGGCGTGCTATCGCCAAGCTACCGAATGCGGTTCCCGTCGTCAGCGCGGAGAACAGGATAGCGCGTGCGGTCGGTGATCCCAGGAACTGGCGCATGCCACTACGCCAGTTCATGACGAAATAAACGTTGAAGGATACGCCTACCCCCAGCAACAACGGCAAGGCGATGATGTTGGCGAAGTTGATCGTCATGCCGAGCAGTCGGGCCAGCAACGCCGTCAGCAAAGCCGACATGAGCAAGGCCACCATCACCAAGGCGGCATCGCGGAACTGACGAAGCACCAGCATCAGCACCAGAGCGATGGCCAGGGTGGCGTACATGGCTGCCTGCTGGAAGGCCTGCAAGATGGTATCGGCCGACTTGATGGTATCGAATGCCGAACCGACAGCCTCAGGTGCCACGGATTGAGCGGCCTGGACAAAACTGCGCAGCCCGGCGGTATGTTGCGCCTCATCGCCAGGCGTCAACTGTACCCGTACTTGACCGTCAGGAGTGAACCAATCCTGCCTCAACTCGTCCGGCAGGTTCTTCGGAGTGATGCGTTCGGCCGATAGCGAATCCTTCAGCCGCTTGAAAGTCTCCGGAAGAAACCGCGACAGTGCGTCGTTAGCCATCAGTACCGCGCTATCCGGTGCTTCGGCCAGGCGGCCCAGCGACTGTCCGATATGAGTCAACGGGGCATTGGGCGGTAGCTCGCCAGAGACACTGGCGATCGCCACGCTGGTTTCACGTGCGGCCGCACGCAATTCGGCGACCGTGGGTGCGTTCTTCACTTGATGAGGGCTTAGGACTGAATACATCAGATCCATCGCCTGCCTGATCTGGTCCAGCTTATCGTCTTGCCCGCCAGGAACGAAATCGGCGCCGGAGACCACCTGCGCCACTTCGGGCAAGGTACCGAGGCGATCGCTCAGTTTGCGCGCGGCGTCAACGTCCGGAACCATGACGTTAAGGTTGAAGGGATTGGTGTTCGGGTCACCCATCAGCGAGTTCAGGGTCTGCATAGCTTCGCTGTCCGCGCGCTTGGTATGCAGCGGGTTGGCATCGAAGGGAATGGTCATGGCACTCCACAGGCCGGCCACGCCCAGCAGTGCGAAGGCGACCAGAACCGGTACGCGACGTCTTGCCAGCCAGGTATCGGCGGCAGCGCCACCGGGCAAAGCGACGTCCGCATGTTGCGCTCCACCGGCCATCAATCGCAGCAGTGCCGGTAGAATAGTCAAGGTGCACAACAAAGCCACCAGCATACCGATGCCGGCGATGATGCCGAGCTCGGCCATGCCACTGAAGTGAGTCGGTGCGAAGGCAAGGAAACCGCAAGCAGTCGCCAGTGCCGCCAGGCCGATCTGCCCCCCCACCTGACTGCCCGTGTGGTGAAGAGTGTCGGAAATACCCCGATCCCGGCTTTGCAGAGCATGCAAACGTACGGCGAACTGGATGCCGAAGTCGACAGCAAGGCCGACGAAGAGCACCCCGAAGGCAACCGAAACCAGATTCAGACGACCGACTGCGTAAGCGGCAAAACCGAGGGTGAAGAGCAGCCCCACGATCAGGGTAATCACCACCGGCACGATCAGCCGCCAGGAGCGCAGAGCCAGCACCAGCAGGATAATCATCAGTAATGTGCTGCCAACCGCAATCGGCACGGCATGATCGGTCAAGGAACTGAACTCCTCGTCCGATAGTGGCACCGAGCCAGTGTAATTGACCTTCACGCGTCCTGCTTTTACGCCGGGCAGATCGGCAACTAAATCCAGCATCGCCTGGGTGGCAGCATGACCAGGCTCGAGCGCATCGCGGTCCAGTACGGGATGGATCAGCACGAGCTCCATTCCGCCGCTACGGCCGATTAGCTCGGGAGTCATCAGAGCCTGCCAGGACAACGGCGAATTATGCCCGGCCAAGGCGTCGTCCAAAGTCTTCGCGATGTTGTTGAGCGCGCCATCATAGGCCGTGAGATAGTCGGCCATCCCATAGCGAACGCCCTCGACCATCATGTCCATGCCCTTGAGCAATCCGCGAGCGGAAGGGTCGGCCGCTAGTGGTTCGAGCAGTTGCCCAGCTTGCAGCATGCTATCGATAACGTCGAACAAATCCTTCGACGGCAGCAGCAGCAGGCCCTGGCGGTCGAAGAACGAGCTGATTCCAGGCGTGGAAACGGAGCGGAAGTGCGCTTCATCGGCAGCTAGCCCGCTGGCAAGGGCCAGGGCGTTTTCACGCGCTTCCTCGGCCGTCGGCGCGCGTACTACGGCAATGAGCGTATCGCTGAACTGGGGAAACTGCCGGGCGAACTCGGCGCTTTGCTGGCGCCACGGCAGTCGATCGGAGAAGAGGTGATCCGAATCGGTATCTATACTTAGACGCGAGGATGCCCCCATCAGGCTGACCGTCGCCAGCAGCGCCGCCAACAGTAGAACGATGAAGGGGTGACGCCCACTGGAATCCACCAGCCAGACGAGACATTGCCGCACTAACCTAGTCATAACAACCTTAATATTGCATGGTCTCGGACTGCTGTCGGACGAAGCAGATCCTCGGCCACGCTGAGCACCCAAAAATTGGTGGCGGATCTTATCACGACTGGGTGCGGTTAAGGGATTCGGGCGCCTCCAGGCTCGGGGCTATGGCTGCCGCTGTGCGTAGTGCACGAACGGCTTTGCCCATGCGGGAAGACAATCCGGGTAAACGGGCCAGCAGGCTTGGATGCCTCACCAGAGCAGAGACCATCGGCAATATCCTCGGCTGCCCCCACGGATCGATGGCAGCCTGCAGCGCCTCGGGAAGTGAATCATCCCGCTCGTCGACAATGGCTCGAAGCGCGACGAATGGCAGTTTCCGCTCTGCAGCCACTGCGGCTACCGAGGCACTTTCCATATCCACCGCCGCAGCCGAGTAATGACGCTGAGCTGCAACCTTTCCTGTCACGGTGGAAACAGATGCTGGCATGCTGAGCAAGGCAATATCGGAAACCGTCGCCAACGCTGCAGCGACTAGACGCCGCTGCAGCCGATTGCACCAAGCAGGATCAGCCAGGTAAACACGACCTTGCTCATCTAGTATCCGTTGCGGACAAAGCAACGTGCCACTGCGCAACCCCGGAACCAAGGCGCCGGCGACACCGAAAGTCGCCAATGCTTGGGCCCCAGCGTCAGCCAAAGAATGTGCCGCCTTCAGAGCTGCATCCGGCCCCATCCCACTCAGCAACAGACCGCAGCCATTGGCGATTGGCAGGATGCTCTCCGGATATGCCGTTTGTTTTGTCAGTGCGGCAGCTTCGGCCTTCAATGCCACAACAACGCCGAGCGACTGCAATCTCACGACTGCGCCCTGGAACAATTCAGTAGATAGCGATAGCGAGCAAGCGCGTATAGGGGGAAATACGCCGCATAACCATGATATTTGAGGTAATAGACTCGCGGGAAGCCTGGCGCGTTATGCGAGGGATGAGACCAAAGCCCATTAGAATCTTGCGTGGAAAGCAGGAATGCCACGCCACGCCGGACTGAATCGGACTCGACTTCTCCCACGGACAGTTGAGCTAGCACGGCCCAGGCTGTCGAATGTGGCGTGCTGACTCCTCCATTCATGCCAGCCAAAGCCTGATCGATGTAGCTATCATTGGTCTCGCCCCAGCCGCCATCCTCGTTCTGCCGCACCCGCAGCCAGTCGATGGCCTTGCGAAGATAGGGCTGCCTCGGGTCCTCCCCGGCAAGGGACAGGCCGGAAATGGCACTCCAGGTGCCATAGATGTAATTGCTACCCCAACGCCCCCACCAACTGCCATCGGGTTGCTGGGTTGCACGCAGGTAATCGACACAGTGACTCAGACCGAAACGATCCTGACTGCGCCCCAACACCCCCAAACAAGCCGCTACGCGACCGGAAACGTCCTCGGTCGGCGGATCTAGCAGCGCGCCGTGATCGGCGAAGGGAATAGCGTTGAGGTAGTAGTAGGTATTGTCGGCATCGAAGGCGGCGAAACCGCCGTTCCTCGACTGCAGGGCGAGCATCCAGTCGACAGCGCGGTCGGTATTATAGCTGTGCTTCCCGGGTTGACCTCGACGCCGATCCATCACATGTAGCAACGCCGCGACCAAGGCCGTGTCATCGATGTCCGGATAGTAACCATTCGCATACTGGAAGGCCCAACCACCCGGAGCTGCCTGTGGGGCACGTGCAACCCAGTCCCCCTTACACATCAACTCTTGCCGTTGCACCAGCCAATCGCAGGCACGGACGATCGCCGCATCGGTGCTCGCATCGTCACTACTGTGGATCAGGGCCATGGCGCTCCAGCCGGTATCCCAAACTGGCGAAACACAAGGCTGACAGTAGGCCGAGCCGTCCTCTCGATGCACTACCAGCTTCTGGATAGAGCGCAGGCAAGTCTGACGGTCAGGATGATCCTTGGGATAACCGAGCAGAACCATGGCCTCGTAGCTATTGACCATGGGTGGAAAAATGGCGCCGAGACCATCATCGCCATTCATCCGCGGCAGGAACCAAGCTTCGGCCTTACGAATGGCTTTCTTACGCAAAGCACTTGGCACGAAGCTGTCTACCGCGCGACCAAGCTTATCCAGTGCGAGGAATAAACGGTTCAAGGCTCCGCCACGAACGAAGTAGTCCTGCTCCAGCTCCGGAGCAGTGACAAACAGCTCTCGGATATGGACTCGCTTCGGATTGACAGCTCGAGCCTTGAGCGAACAGAGAATGGTCAGGGGCACCAGGGTAGTCCGCGCCCAGTAAGACATTTTCTCGATGTGGATCGGAGCCCAACTCGGCAGCAGCATGAGCTCTACTGGCAAGTAGGGCACCGCCCTCCACGGCACCTGCTCGAACATGGCCAGCAGGATTCGAGTGAACACGTTGCTCTTCGCTGCGCCGCCAAGCGCTAACACCGCCTCCCTTGCACGACGCATATGCGGAGCCTCGGGTGCGTCGCCGGCAGCCTTGAGAGCGTAATAGGCTTTGACCGTACAGGAAAGATCAATCTCGCCCCCCACGTACTGGGACCAGCCACCATGGGTATCCAGATCCTGGATAGCGCGCAGGTATCGCGCCATCTTTTCCTGAAGCAACTCGTCGATCTCATCCGTGAAATGCATCATCAAGATGTATTCAGCAGTGATCGTGCAATCGGACTCCAATTCGAAGCACCAATGGCCATCGGCATCCTGCCTCGCCAGAAGCGCTTCGCGTGCACGTTCAATGCCCTGATCCAAACCGGGCATTTTCGGCTCTTGAAGATGGCTATCGGCGGCAGCCGGATCAAGAAGGGGAGAACTTTCCAACATTGCTGACATCACTGTTTGAATGAAGTTGCTCTAGGCTGTTTCGGCGAAATATGCGATCGCGCTCTTGGGCCAAATGAGATTCGCGTGCGGTGGCGCACTCCACTCTGCCGATAATGGAGTCAGCGGAAGCTTGCGCGCAGCTATCGCGAACAACCAACGTAAAGCGGTGTTGGACTTCCCGCTCATCTTGCTGAGCGCGATGGTATAGGTTACTGCCCTGCGGGAGACCTTTACTTGCTCGCCAGCGGAGAAATCGAGATTCTTCTGCAGCTTACTCAGGGTCAACACCGCGAGCCCGATACTCCACAGACAGAATTGGCGGTAGCCGGCATGCTTGCTCACGGGAATCATCAACGTGTAGTCGAGCGCATTACGCAGGTGAGCGTGAGCCACGCCGATCAACTCGATCATCGCTGCCTCGTAGCGAGAGTCCTTCTGACCGGCCTGTAGACTCTCTAAGCGCACGCCATATTTGGCGAATATATCCTGAGGCAACCAGCTGACACCGCGACGGTAGTCCTCCCACTGGTCCTTGAGGATGTTGGTCATCTGCAGCCCCTGGCCGAATGAAACTGCAAGACGCATAAGGGTGTCACGCTGACTGACCAAGGCCGGATCGAAATCGATCAGCAATTCCGTCAACATTTCGCCTACAACGCCAGCTACGCAGTAGCAGTAGCAATCCATGTCACGCAGAGTGGCAAGCCCATGACGACCCACGTTGCGCTGGAAGTCATGCATCCCGTGGGACATGATCTTGAGGCACTCCACGATGGCCTGACGCTGGGCCGGCCTTAAACTCCGAGTGACTTCAAGAACCAAAGGCAACTGGCCAACCAACTCGCGCTCAGCCTCCAAGGTCGCCTTGGAGAACAGGGGGGCCACCTCTGCGGAGAATTGTTGAGAATCGATGCGGCCAGTCACTGCATCTATGAAGGCATCCTCATACCGCCGCTTATCCTCAGCAGAGAAAACGGGTTCATCCTCAATGGTATCGGCGATACGGCAAAGCAGATAGGCATTGGTTACCGCACGGCGTAGCAGTGGCGGCAACTGAGGGATGGTCAACGCGAAACTTCTGGATACTTTTGGAAGGATGGCGTCTTGGTAAGCATCAGCACCGTTTTTTGAGGTCACAGTAGCTTGTTGGGGGTCGAACATGGATCTGCCTTAGCCTTCCTCTTTATCCAGTTAGCGATGATCTGAATAGCCCCGATTTTTTTGCTTTCCATTGGTACGGGCCAGCAAAAACCTGGGCTTATGCATGAGTCGAGGGCTATTTCACGCCGCCGGCTTCAATTTTGTATTTCATAGGAGTACTGCAGGGGGATATCCCACGCCCCGAGCGAGTATTCTCTCACCATTCAGGAAATCCGACAGGACAAACAGTGTGACCAGTTGAATTTGAAACGACCGCTTGACCCTGCCTATACATCAAAGTCGGCTCCTCAAGAGAGCTTCTCAGCCTCATTTTCCCCCTCTCCAGGCACTTTCCTGTAGGGGAAATCAGGCAGTAACAAACCTAGCCAGGCAAACACCAGGCACCCGGGGCGTCTCTTTACATGTACACGCCCTGCATTGCAAGCTAGATCTGGCTGACTGCGACGCAGAGACAGTTTTAGCCGGGCTGCAGGCGAGGTCCTTCTGGCCCTTCCCTAGCATGCAGACACTACGGCAGGGACAGGAGCCGTTATGCCGAAACAGTGCTGCTTAGTATCTCCGGCGTAATGCACCTCAGGGCTGCTGCATCTCCCGCTCACTCGTGCCATCCCGTGCGCCACCTGAATCATCATCCGGGATTGCTTATGGTAAGTCTGCTTGCCTTCACCGTTGCACTCAGCACTGGCAAAGGACAGCTGCTTCGAGTCCCGGCGAACGGGATGAATTGAATGTAATCAAAGATCTTTCCAGACTATTTCCTAGGAGGCACTGTAGTTATGTAGGAAAATTTAGTCCATACTGAAAAATGCAAAGCTGTAAATAAATGCTGGAAATATCCGCAGCCCCCCCTTCTGCAGAGTGAAATAGCAGCGCACAATCGCCCCTCTCGATGAACCGCGACCATCACATTAGGCGAGCGGAAAGTGCCGATCAAAGCAACTCCCACAGCACATCAATTAAGGCTTTTTTATCAATGGTTAATGCCGTAAAGACACTGGTGACCGGAGCCACCGGTTTTGTCGGCTCGGCCGTAGCACGCCGCCTCCTGCGCGAAGGTCACCAAGTCCGCGTTCTGGCAAGAGCGTCATCGGATCGCCGCAATCTACAAAACCTTGAGGTAGAGGTCTATGAAGGAGACCTCACCAAGACTGACTCCCTGCAACGAGCATGCGATGGCTGCGATGCACTCTTTCATGTGGCCGCCGACTATCGTCTATGGGCGCCGAACTCAGCGGAGCTTTATCGAAACAACGTAGATGGCACACGCGCGATACTCAATGCAGCGAAGATAACCGGGGTTTCACGCATTGTTTATACGAGCAGCGTTGCCACTCTCGGCATTCCCGGAGATGGTCGGTCCGGCGACGAAAGTACACCGGTCTCGCTGAGCAACATGATCGGGCACTACAAACGCTCCAAGTTCCTTGCCGAAGAGGTGGCCAAGGAATTTGCCAGAGACGGCCTGCCAGTAGTGATCGTAAATCCCTCAACCCCGATTGGACCGCGCGACATCAAACCTACCCCTACCGGACGAATCGTACGCGATGCCATGGCAGGACGCCTGCCCGCCTATGTCGATACCGGCCTGAATGTAGTGCACGTGGATGATGTCGCAGAAGGGCACTGGCTCGCCTACCAGAAAGGTACAGTGGGCGAGCGCTACATTCTGGGCGGCCAGAATCTCAGCTTGCGGGAGCTGCTGGCGGAAATCGCCGACATTGTCGGACGCACACCTCCCCGGTGGAGATTGCCGCACTCCGTGGTGATGCCCATAGCTTACGCAGCAGAAGGCTGGGCGCGTCTCACCGGCACCCAGCCGATCGCCACCGTAGAAGAAGTGCGCATGTCTAAGAAACGCATGTTCTTCTCCAGCGCCAAGGCCGAGCGAGAGCTAGGCTATGCGCCCGGCTCATTCCGCCGAGCGCTGGAGGATGCAGTAACTTGGTTCAAGCAGAACCAATAACGATCAGCGTATGAAACGGCGCGCTATGCGCGCCAAGCGCGGCATCAGGGTCGGACGCAAGAGGCGCTTGTCGTAGCCATCCGTGCGGCGCCTATCCTCAGCCAAACACATATCCAACAGCTCGGATAGCGTGAGATCGATACCAATCTGTTCATGCCCCGTCAGAGTGAAATTGGCATCCTGCATCTCGCCATTGTTATCCAGTCCCCTGGCGATACCTATCCGCTCCCAGATCAGGAAAGCCCACACTCGTGCAACCTTAAATTCGAAGACAAGCCTTTGCCACCAGGATAGCTGGCGGCGATACCAGCCAATCCAGTTGACGAAGAAAAGGATATGCCGGGCCTCTTCCTGCATCACCGGCTCAAAGGTCTCCACCAGCTCTGGCGGGAAATAGCCTGTCCTCTTGGCAGCCTCGAACAATCCGAAGCCGAAGAAGCTATCGACACACTCGCTGTAGCCAGTGACCAGCCAAGCCCACTCAGGGTCCTTGGGCAAATGGTAGGCCGGCTCCGGCTCCAAGCGAATTCCATAGGCCTCGACGAGCTTACTGAGGACCACCTTGTGCCGCGCCTCTTCGCCACCGTCCATGACCAACGCCTCACGCAGGAGCGGATCACTGACCGTGTTGGCATAAGCCTGCACCCTCAACTGCGCCCTCCCCTCCGTCTGCACAGCGATGTCCCAAATGGGCAGCGAGGTAATCCGCTGCAAAGCGTCGGGAGAAAGCTCGGGCCAAACCATTACGGCCGGCTTGTAAGGATTGTGAGTATCCAACAGCATACGACAGAACAGCTGCTTGTGCGCATCGGAGCCGACCCTGATTCGACCGAGACGCTCGCCGCGCCAGTTGCGCATGGCGTAATCAGCATCAGCTACGGAGGCGTCAGTCTGCATTACAACTACTCCTAATCATCACTCATGACTAATATTGATCACACAGTCTCGTCGCATCGTTGCTGGGCCAGCCGCCGCACTTCAACCCAATGCCAAGAAATGAGAGCCGGCACGCCGAACCCCACCTCACGCATACGCTTGACCAGCGATAACGCCATGCCGGCATCGGGCGGCAGCCCAATCATGCTTCCGAACAGAATCAATCCCCCCTCTTGAACGCCTATGCCGGCGGGAACGATAAAGATAATGTTACGTATAGCCTGAGTTACTCCCTCGATAGCGATGGCGTCCCAAACGCTGACCGAATGCCCCAACAACTCCAATGCCAGCCAAGTCTCAACACTACCGACCACGAAGCCGGAAAACTGCCAACCACAGGAGCCGATTAGACGCCACGGACTAGAGCTGAGCCTGCGAATGTCCCGATCCAGGTTCTTGCCATTGATTAGCTCCGTGAGCCGTGAACGCCCACCCAAGATCTTCTCGGCCACCTCCTCCAAGCGCGAGAACACCCGCCCATGACGAAGCAGCATGAACAGACCTATGGGGAGCGGCAGACTGGCAGCCAAAGCAATCAGGACCGTGTCTAAAGCTCCGACATTCCGAATCAGGGCGATCAACAGTACGATGCCCAGCGCTGTGAAAAGGTATTGAGTGAGGAGGGTCAACAGGACTTCGATGACAATGCTCGCCGCAGCTGCCGCGCCATCGACTCCACGCCACTTGACCAACCTGATACCGACAATCTCACCACCGATATTGGCGACTGGCAGCAGGCGGTTACAAGCCTCGCGGATTGATGCGATCCAAAAGAGGACTGGAATGCTGGCTCGCCCTTCCGGATCACTTGGAGCCAACAGCATACGCCAGCCGATCACATCGAGCAGAAGGGGCAGCGCATGGAAAGGCAGTAGCCAAAGCAGCCCCCATCCTGCGTGATCGAAAGCGTTAAGGATGGCGTCCCCGTCTTGGCGCACCACCATGGCAATAACGGCAACCAGACCGATAAAACCGGCCAAATAACTAAGTCGTTTCATGCCGAAACGGCCTCCGGATCAAGAAAGCCGCAACATAGCTTGTAACGTCCCTCAATCACCCGGCGCACCGCTGGCGATAGCAGGGCAGCCAACTCGTCAGCATGCCGGTAATCGGCCATGCTTTCAGTCAAGCCACCATGAACAGCCGGATGGAGATACAACTCGGAGAGGCCATCGGGCAATTGCCGAAGCACATCCATCAGAACCCTCTCATCCATACCACCGCTATGCTGGAGACCGAAAACGTGGTCGTTATACATGACCTTCGCCCGATTGAGACGCCAGCGCATCAAGCCCAGCCAAGGACGCAACCAAGGCCCCATGCTCGGCTCGGCAGGCAGGCGGATAGCCCTCATGCCATAGTCTCGCCCAATGGAGAGCAACAGCGACAAGATGGTCGGATGGAGATGGAAATGTTTATGCGCGTTGACATGATCCAACGTCAAACCAGTTGCAGCGAAAGCTTCGAATTGCGCCCGAATCTCGGCCGCCAGTTGACGACGAACCCGGGGAAGGAAAAAGAAGCGAAAACCATTGCGCACCATATTGATGTCGAACCAGCCCCGAGCATCCACCAAGTCAGGGATCCGCCCTGGCGGAAGCATTGCCTTGCCATCGGCAAGCACCAAGTGCAGACCGACAGCAAGCCCCGGCAGGCGCCGAGCACGGGCGACGGCGTCTCCTGCCGCAGGGGCTGCGACCATCAAACTGGCAGCACTTAGCACGCCATCACGATAACCATGTTCGACAGCCTCGTTGACAGCCTCGTGCAGGCCATAATCGTCCGCGGTCACGATCAAACGTGGCCGCGACGCTAAAGCTGGATCACACACATTGGAGGCAGAACGTTGCGCACTCGGGCGATGCCCGGCAAACACCCCTCTCAAGCCTCGTGCGCACGCAGGAAGCGGAAAAATTCCACACCTTCACGCAGACGGCGCTTCGTCATTTCCCAGCTACCCATCATTTCTCTGACGATCTCCCAGATCTTCGAGGGGCGGAAGTAGAAGCTTCGATAGAAGTTCTCGACACCATGGAAAATATCTTCCTTGGACAGGTGCGGATAACTGATCAGAGCCAACTGCACCCCTTTGTCATTGACCAAGTTGACCGCCTGGTTCGGCTCAAGCCAGCCGTTCTCAATGGCCTGATCGTACATCTTGGTGCCCGGATAGGGCGCTGCAAGGGACACTTGAACGGTATGCGGATTAATTTCCTTGGCGAACTGGATAGTCTTGGCGATGGTTTCCTTGGTCTCGCCAGGCAGACCAAGAATGAAAGTACCGTGAATTTGGATACCAAGCTTGTGGCAGTTCTCGGTGAATTTGCGTGCAATATCGGTACGCAGGCCCTTCTTGATGTTGTGAAGGATCTGATCGTCGCCGGATTCGTAGCCTACCAGCAGCAGACGCAGGCCATTTTCCTTCATGATCTTCAGGGTTTCATAGGGCACGTTCGCCTTGGCGTTGCAGCTCCAGGTCCAGCCCAGAGCATGGAGTCCACGAGCGATTTCGTGCACGCGCTCAAGGTTAGAACTGTCGGTGAAGGTATCGTCATCGAACATCAATTCCTTCACTTCGGGCATGTTCTCCTTGATCCACTTAGCCTCGGCGATGACATTGGCAGCCGAGCGGACACGGTAGCGATGTCCCCCAACAGTCTGCGGCCACAGGCAGAAAGTGCACTTGGAGCGGCAGCCCCGCCCGGTGTAGATGGAGACATAGGGATAGTTGAGATAACCGATGAAATAGCGGTCGATCTTCAGGTCGCGCTTATAGATGGGAGCAACAAAGGGCAGCTCATCCATGTTCTCGATCATTGCCCGCGGCGGGTTGCTTTTTACCGTGCCATCCGCCAGTTTGTAACTGATCCCAGCAACCTCTTCCAAGGGACGCCCTTCGGCGATCTCTTTGCAGGTGTAGTCGAACTCTTCACGTGCCACGAAATCGATTGCAGGCGAAGCCTTCAGTGAATCAATGGGGTCAACCGCAACCTTGGCACCGACCAGACCAATCAGAACGTCAGGACGACGAGCCTTGAGAAGCTCGGCAAACTTGGCATCGGTCGGGAAGGAAGGCGTGCTGGTATGAATGATCACCAGCTCGTACTCAGCGGCGATCTTCAGGGACTCTTCCACTGAAAGCTCTTCCACCGGGGCATCCAGCAGGCGCGAGCCGGGAACCAGAGCAGCCGGCTGAGCCAACCAAGTCGGATACCAGAAGCTCTTAATCTCGCGTTTAGCCTGATAACGCGAACCGGCACCGCCGTCGAAACCGTCGAAAGACGGAGCCTGCAGAAAAAGCGTCTTCAAAGACTTCATAGAAAATCTAAGCTCCAACGGCCACCAGGCCGAGATTTTACCAACCGCCTACCCACACACCATGGCGAGAATAGGTCAAAACTAACGTGTAGGCTCATCCTTGCGCGCATGCAGAACCTGACCGCGCCACTGAACCCGCCAACTGGTCAGAGCCACGGCCCATTCTGCCAACAGAAGCAAGTCACGGAGCGGGGTCAGCAGGACCTCATACCAAGGCACCGATGGCCGACTGACTCGACGACCAAGAATAAAGCGCCCAATACGCGCAGAACACGCAACCGCAGCCAGCGAGGCATTCAACATTGTCGGCGCCATCGCCAAACCGAGCAGGGACATCGGCCAAGAGAAACAGACGAAGCTCATGAAAAAGCCGCTCGGCGCGATTGCTCGAATCGTACGCAACCACCGCAACTCATGGGCCCACAACTCGGCCAGTCTGGTTTCGATCACCTCGGTACCGACCACCAAATCCGAAAGCACGGTACGTAGTCCAGCCTTCCGAGTCAGCTCACCTAACCAGAAATCGTCAGCCAGAGTATCACGCAGAACCTCAAAGCCGCCAATGGCCTGTAACGATTCTCGGCGCAGCGCGATGGTTGAGCCGAAAGCAAAGCGGGTAGATCCGAACGAATGCGATAGGCGTACCGATGGCGCAAACCAGTCGTCAATGAACAAGCAACCTAAGCGCGACCAGAAGCTGTCCTGTGGTACACCATAGTAAAGACAGGTGACTATTCCCACCCCTGGGTCCGCCAGCGGGGCCGTCACCCGTACCAAGTAATCCTCGGGCACGCTGATATCGCTATCAGCCAGCACCAGCCAATCATGTCGAGCCAATGAGAGGATATTCATCAGATTGCTGACTTTGAAATTGGCACCATACACGCGCGGATCGACAACCAAGTCGATGTCTACCTGTGGAAACTCATCGCGCAGCCGCTTCACCACAGCGATGGCAGGATCCTGAGGTTCGCGCACACCGAATATCAGTTGGTAGTTCGGATGAGTCTGCCGGCAGAAACTACGCAGATTCTCATACAGCTTCGGCTCTGCTCCATGCAGCGGCTTGAGCACACTGACCGGTCGCACATGGGATCGAAGCCACGAGGACGAGGTTCGACTGAGAGTGCTTTTGAGAGCGACACCAAAGGTGGCGATGGCATAACCGGAGGCTGCAGCGACTAGTCCAGTGCCCAGCCAGAATATGAATGCACTGACGAAAGAATGTGTCGACATGAGAGTGCTTGATGAGGCATTTGCCCAATAATAACATGATGATAGCAGTCTGAGTTTGCTCAAATTAAGAACCGATCAGGCATATAACTACTAACTTTATGGTTAATCCCAACCACCCGCACCGCCCCACGAAGGCTCTTCGAGAAGGCTGTTATGCGCTATCATGCTGCGGTAGATTTGGTGAGGAGTTTGATCTTTGGCTAGTCAGGAACAAGAGTTTTGCCAATGGCGTCACTCAAGGAGTGTGGTTTCCTTCAATGATGAACCGTTGGTGCTTGTTGACGAGCACGATCAAGAGATTGGCTTCCTAGACAAGGCCTCTGCACACCAAGGGCAAGGCTTGCTGCATCGGGCCTTTTCGCTGTTTGTGTTCAATTATAAAGGTGAGCTCCTCCTTCAACAGCGAGCTGCAGGCAAGCGATTATGGCCGGGCTTCTGGTCCAACACCTGCTGTAGCCACCCTCGCCGGGGCGAGGCGATCAATGAAGCCATAGATCGGCGCCTCAGCGAAGAACTGGGCATGCAATGCTCATTCAGCTTTCTATTCAAGTTCGAATATCATGCCCAATTCGATGCCGAAGGTGCGGAACACGAATTATGCTGGGTCTATGCCGGCCGCAGCGACGAAGCCCCCACTCTCAACCTGAACGAGGTCTCGGCACTGAGATACATTTCCCCCGAAGCGCTAGACAAGGAAATGGCCGAAAACCCGCAAATTTTCACACCCTGGTTCAAACTCGAATGGATGCGCCTGCGCCAAGAACATGCAGAGGTATTCACTCCTCTCCCTTAGAATTCTGATCCGCTCAGCGCACCCCATTTCAATCGACGATCAGGCGCTGACGGATGAATTAACCACCGGCGAAGTAGGCGTATGGCACCTGCCATCTGTTCACGTGCGCACCGGTTTTACACTTAGCAGACCGACATTGCGGAGATCCCCATTGGGCATTCCCCTTATTCAGCAAATCAAAATCGCTCGCTACATCATCGGCAAGAAGCTGAGCGGTCAGCATCGCTATCCCTTGGCCATGATGCTGGAGCCACTATTCCAGTGCAATTTGGCCTGTGCGGGCTGCGGCAAGATTGACCACCCCAAGAATATCCTGCAGAAGCGATTGAGCGTCGAGGAAGCCTTGCGCGCCGTGGATGAGTGCGGAGCCCCGGTAGTTTCCATTCCCGGCGGCGAGCCGCTCATCCACAAGGAAATGCCGGAGATTGTGCGCGGCATCGTCGCACGCAAGAAGTTCGTCTACCTGTGCACGAACGCGATTCTGCTGCAGAAACATATCGACGAATACGAGCCTTCTCCCTACTTCACCTGGTCGATCCATCTCGACGGACTAGAAAAGCGCCACGATGAGTCCGTGTGCATGGAAGGCGTGTTTGACAAAGCCGTAGCAGCGATCAAGCTGGCTCTTTCGCGCGGCTATCGCGTGACCATCAACTGCACCCTGTTCAACCAGGAGCCGCCAGAGGAAGTCGCCGACTTCTTCGACTACGCCATGTCCTTGGGCATCGAGGGGATTACCGTATCGCCGGGCTACAGCTATCAGCACGCGCCGCGCCAAGACGTCTTCCTCGGACGCACCGAGAGCAAGAATCTGTTCCGAGAAGTATTCAAGCGCGGCAAGCAACGCAAGAGTAAGTGGGTATTCAACCAGTCATCGATGTTCCTCGACTTCCTGGCCGGCAATCAGTCGTACCAGTGCACCCCCTGGTCCAACCCGACCTACAACATCTTCGGCTGGCAGAAGCCCTGCTATCTGCTGGTGGATGAGGGGTACGCACCGACCTATAAGGCACTGATGGAAGAAACCCAGTGGGAAAACTATGGTGTCGGCATAAATCCCAAATGCGACAACTGCATGGCGCACTGCGGCTTCGAAGGTAGCTCCGTCAACGATACCTTTGCTCACCCGCTGAAGGCACTGCGCGTGGCCTTGTTCGGACCGCGCACCGACGGCGCCATGGCTCCCGATCTACCGGTGCTATACGGTGACCGCGCCAGCTTCAACGCCTCACGCATTCCAGTTCGAACCATCGAGGAACATGACCCGGGTTTGAGTGAGGGCTAACGCGCATGCTTAGCGTATTAGAGCACGCCGGGGTGATCGCCTTCCTCCCGGTCCTGATCTGGGGGGGACTGTTGCTGGTCCCGTGGCGACCATGGAGCACCCGTGAACAACTTGAGGCAGATCCTCAAGCCGTGCGGACGGCTGACCTCAGCGATATCACGGTACTGATCCCGGCGCGCAACGAAGCTGACACGATTGGCTCCACTCTGTCTGCCCTGCAGGCCCAAGGGAACGGACTGCAAGTAGTGGTCGTGGACGATCAGTCCAACGATGCTACGGCGAGTATCGCTGCAGCCTTTCCCAATACCCGAGTCGTGAGCGGCCAGCCTTTGCCGGAAGGCTGGGCTGGCAAGTTGTGGGCTCTGGAACAGGGAAAATCCCATGTGCGCACAGCCATGACACTTCTGCTCGACGCCGACATCCAGCTACAGCCCGGCCTATTGCCAGCCCTGCTGGCTTTCAAAAGACGCGAAGGGCGGAATTTCGTCTCGCTGATGGCAGATCTCCGTCGCACCAGCTTCTGGGATCGTCTGCTGCTGCCAGTATTCGTCTACTACTTCAAACTGCTTTATCCCTTTGCCCTGTCCAACTCCCGCAATAAGTTCGTCGCCGCAGCGGCAGGAGGCTGCGTGCTGGTGGATACTGACGTCCTGCATCGGATAGGCGCCTTCGCCAGTCTTCGTGGCGCCCTGATCGATGACTGCACCTTGGCACGTCAAGTCAAGCAAGCCGGCTACCGCACCTGGGTTGGCCTGAGTCGTAGCGTGGTGAGCCTTCGCCCTTATGGCAATTTGGCCTCTATTCACGACATGGTTGCACGCTCCGCGTATACCCAGCTCGGCTACTCCGTCTGGGCATTATTGGCAGTCACGGCGATATTTCTCGTTGCCTATGGCGGGCCGTTCGCTTTCATGAACTTACCCACCATGTGGCCTTGGGCCCTCTCCGCTTGGGCTGCCATGACAGTCAGCTATTTGCCGATATTGCGTTACTACCGCATGTCTCCGCTATGGGCTTTGCTGCTACCGATCAGTGCTGCGTTCTATCTCGGCATGACCTGGAGCTCGGCAATTCGCTATTGGCGCGGCGTACGCTCACGCTGGAAGGGAAGAATCTACAGTCATTAAGGGTAGACATTTCGCTCACACGGCATGACTGTCGGTCGATGTGCCCACTGACCAAGTGGGCACATCGACTCTCCTGCGGCAAACGAAGCAACCCCTCACCTCCCAATACCAATCTATCCGTCTGCATCACGCATAACCCCAGCTCAAAACCCTAAGCAACCGTCCCTCTCCAAGTTTTAGCGTTTGCTGTAGCGCCATCGCTCTGCTAGTGTCTTGCCGTTTTTTTGAGCTCCCGCCGCCCCCTAGGTCCCCCCATGGCCCGCAAGAAAGCCGCCCTCGACTTCGAACAGTCCCTCACCGAGCTGCAGACCCTGGTCGAGCGGCTGGAGGGCGGCGAGCTGTCGCTGGAGGACTCC
>NZ_JBHRSJ010000005.1:0-93203 GCF_042643485.1 Azotobacter bryophylli
CCGGTCGAGGCGTTGCGGTAGCTGTCCAGCTTGTCGTTGAAGCGGAACACGTCGCTGCCGCCGTTGCCGGTCATGGTGTCGCGGCCGCCGGCCCCGGTCAGGGTGTCGTTGTCCGCCGTGCCGACCAGATGGTCGTTGAACAGGCTGCCCTGGGTCATCGGCACGGACGGACTGCTCGACTCGGCGGCGGCGACAGGGACATCGGCCGGTGACTGGCCGGCTCCATTCAGTTTTTTATCGTCCATGGGACGTTCCTCACTTTGGGTGTCCGTCAGGGGGGGGGATTGGATGGCGGCCCCGGCAAAGATGAAATCGGCCGCCGACAGCTCGGTCAGGTGATTGCCCTGCAGCGCAATCTGGAAGCGATTGCCCGCCTCGTCGGCCACCAGGTCCTTGATGTAGGTCTTGGTGCCGTCGCTGCTCAGCGAGGCGGTCAGGGTACTGCCATCGTTACCCGCGCCCAGGCCGGTGTAGCCCAGGGCGGATACATCGATCCGGTCGGTACCGGGGGTGAAGTCGGTGATCGTGTCGATGCTGCTCACCCCGGTCGAGGCGTTGCGGTAGCTGTCCAGCTTGTCGGTGAAACGGAACACGTCGCTGCCGCCGTTGCCGGTCATCGTGTCGCGACCGCCGGCCCCGGTCAGGATGTCGTTGTCCGCGCCGCCGGCCAGGTGATCGTTGAACAGACCACCCTGGGTCATCGGCGCGGCGCTGGCGCCCGGCTCCGCCGCCGCCACCGGGTCGTCGCCGCCCGACGTCCCGGTGGTGGCCGTCGAGTGCGTGCCGGCCAGGATCCCCGGGCTGCGCACTTCGGTGATGTCGTTGTTGCTCACCGTGGTGTAGTCGGTGTTGGGCCCCCGCTCTTCCACGCCATAGGTCGAATTGGTCGAGCCGTTGATGGTGTTGCCGTCGATCACCGTGTTCGAGGTGGAATAGACCTTTCCGGAAACCCCGGCGGTGTCGTCGAAGCCCTGCACGGCGACCTCCGGGAAGGGGCCGCTCTGCGCGTTGTCCTTGATGGTGTTGTCGAGGATCTTGGTGCCTTCCGCACCGAGTACGCGCACGCCGGTCCGGCCGTTCCCGTAGATGTCGGCGTCCTGCACCGTGACGTTGTCGCTCATCTTGACCATCACCCCTTCCAGGGCGTTGTCGTGATAGGAGCCGCCGTCGATGAGGATGCTGTCGGGCGAGGGCAGGTTCTCGGAGCCGCGCTGCACCACCACGCCGTTGCCGCCGTTGCCGTAGGCCTCGTTGTCGCGCAGGACGAAGTCGTGGGTGCTGGTGACCACGTTGAAGCCGTGGCGGTCGTTGTTGTAGGCGACGTTGTTCTCGAAGATGCCGTTGACCTGGTAGTCCGCGACGAAGCCGTCGAGACCGTTGTCGTGGGCGACGCTGTCGCGGATGGCCAGGTTGTAGGTCTGCTCGTGCGGGTCGAAGCCGTAGCCGGACATCTCGCGCACTTCCACCCGCTCGATGGTGACATTGCGGTCGGCGCCGTTCTGGCCAGGCGCATAGCCGTTGAACCAGCCGTCGACCTTGACTCCGGCCGGGATGTTGTCGCGGTTGCCGTCCAGGGTCATGTCGCTGATGCCGAAGTTGGACGTTCCCACGGCGAAGGGCGAACGCACCACGCCGGTGACGTCCTGGTTCCAGCCGTCGACCATCTTGATGACGGTCTTGCCCATCCCCGCACCCTGCAGATAGACGTTGTCCTTCAGCTCCAGGGCGCCGTCCGAGGGCTCTCCCCCGCCGCTGACCCGATACTCGCCAGCCGGCAGGTAAACCGTGCCGCCTCCGGCGGCAGCTGCAGCGTCGATCGCCGCCTGGATGGCTTGCCGGTCATCCGTGGTGCCATCCCCCTTCGCTCCGAACTCCTTCACATTGAGGGTCATTCTTTCCGCCTCCACGTTCAATGGCAGCTCTACGCTGCAATGAAACTCCATAAGGCCGCGCCGCAAACCCGTGCGGAACTCCGTGCGCCTCGGGTTTCAACAGTAGTCGAGGAAAACGGAACGACAGACCCAAAACGTTTTTCTCCGACAATTACCCGACTAGCGGGAAGGCTCCCGCCGGTTTTCCGGCAGAAATCGCCATTACCCGGACATCGTGGCGGAATGATCGGCTCCGGCGGGCAACGGGGCGGTCGGCGCCGACATCGCGGCAATGGCGCCCTGCGACCCGCGCGGCTCGGCCGTTCCGGCGCAGATGCCCGGTTCAGGCGGCGTCGAAGGGGATGGCGAGGCGGCCACGCGGAACCTCGCGGCGACGGAAGGCGGGGTACGGAAGGAGGATCGAGACATCCCGATCGCAGCCAGCGCGCGACCATTTCTTGACGTCAACCGGAAGGCTCGCTGGTGGCACTCTGGAAGGCCGACCATGAAAAACCCCCTCGCACGGGAGGGGGTCGGAGGTCGCCACGGGCAGCGGCAGAACGGTCAGTTGCGGTTGCAGCCGTTACCCATCACCAGATATTCGATGGTGTGGCGCGCGCCCTGGTGGTCGTCGTAGGTCATCTGCACCGGCACCACGCTGCAGACGTTGGGAACTTCGCTGTAACTGACGACCTTGGCGATATCCAGATGGGTCGAATAGGAATATTGCTCGACTGGCGGTTGTTCCTCGGCATCGGCGGTTTGCTCGACTGCCATCGACAGACAGGAAACGCCGGCCATGAACAAAGCAATCAGGGTTTTCATTTCAATGTACCTGGCACTGCAAACTTTTTTAAAAGCTTCAGTAGTACTTGAACAGGCTTGCTGAAGTTGATTCGCGACACCGGAGAGGTCGTTTGCTGAAGCCTCGTTATTCGGTGTGCGGGCTCTTTCGAGGAGTTGGGTATAGTCTAGAAGTTCAAGTCGCTAAGTTACACGGGCAATTAAAGCAAGCACTTTCAACTGTCTGGAATCAATTTTCGGGAACTCTTCGGAAAATATTGCCCGGCCTTGCGCCGGCGCATAAAAAACCCCCTCGCGGGGAGGGGGTTCGAGACTGCAGCAGGCAACTGCCGGAGAGGGAAGGCTGTCAGCTCTTGGAGCAACCGTTGCCCATCACCAAGTATTCCATGGTGTGGCGCTGGCCCTGGTGGTCTTCGTAGGTCATCTGCACCGGCACCACGCCACAAGTTTCGGGAACCGGGCTCTTGTCGATGACCTTGGCGATGTCCAGATGGCTCGAGTAGCTGTAGTGCTCGACCTGGGGTTGCGGCTGGGCATCGGCGATGCGTTCTTCCGCCATCGACAGGCAGGAAACACCGGCCATCAACAGAGCGATCAGGGTTTTCATTTTCAATGTACCTGGCACTGCAAACTTTTCAAAAGCTTCAGTAGTACTTGAACAGGCTTGCTGAAGTTGATTCGCGACACCGAGAGGTCGTTTGCTGAAGCCTCGTTATTCGGTGTGCGGGCTCTTTCGAGGAGTTGGTTGTAGTTTAGGAGTGCAACTTCCGAAGTTATACGAGCAGTTTGAGCAAGCACTTTCAACTGCCAGGAATAAATTGGCGGGCGCCCTTCCGACGCCCGCGACCCGTCAGGGCTTGCAGGCGTTGCCGCCGATCATCCGCTCGATCTCCTGCTTGCACTCCAGCAGCGCCTTCTTGAAGAGGTCGATCCGCCGCGCGGCGCGCGGACTGGGCACGACCACGGCGATCGTGAAGGGCCCCAGGTAGGTATCCAGCAGCACGGCGACGGAAGACATGCCTTCGGTGTTCTCCTCCTGTTCGATGGCGACGCCGGTCTTGCGGATCGTCGCCAGCTCGTTCAGCAGGGTCGGCAGGTCGTGGGTGTTGCAGGTCATGGGCGGCAGCGGATCGGGCAGCAGATCGCGCACCTGCTCGTCGTTCAGCCGGGACAGCAGCACCTTGCCGGAGGCCGTCGAGTGCAGGGGCACGTGGATGCCGATGGGGAAGACCACGCGCAACTCGCGCTCGGCGACGATGCGGTCGATCACGTAGATGTTCTTGCCGGCCTGCTTGGACAGGCTCACCGACTCCTGCAGCTGGTTCGCCAGCTGCTCCAGATACGGGCGGACCACGGTGATGATGTCGGTCTGGGTCCGGTGGATCAGCCGGCCGAGCGCCGGCCCGAGGCGGAAGCCGCCGCTGCGGCAGATGGCCTCGACCAGGTATTCGGCCTCCAGCGCGCCGACGATGCGCTGCACGGTGGAGCGCGGCAGGTCCACCGCCTGGGCGATGGCCGCCAGACTGAGCCCATGCGGGTGCTCGCCCAGGGTGCGCATGATCGCGGCGGCCCGGGCGATCACCTGGATGCCGCACTGTTTGTTTTCCTCGCCGATTTCCGGCTCCTGTTTGCTCATCGCTCGCTACTCGTCGCATCGCGGCGCCGCCGCTCTAGATAGGTGGACGCATGTCGCCCGCATCCGCAAGACCCACTCCGCCCGGCTTCGGGTCGCGTCATTTCCTTTTACGAATCTTTTACGATTCCGGTCTTGCCTGTTGAAAACCACATGATGATACACTGCACCATAATACGATACATAAAACTAATGTCCCATTTTTCTCAAGGATTTCAGCCCGTGAAACTCAAAGGCTCCTTTCCCCTCTCCCGCCTCCTCCCGCTGGCTGCAATCCTGCTGCTGGCGGGCTGTAACAAGGCCGAGCAGGCGGCCAGCACGCCCCCGGCCCAGGTCGTCGGCGTGTATACCATCCAGGCGCAATCGCTGACCCTGACCACCGACCTGCCGGGGCGGACCACCGCCTACCGGGTGGCCCAGGTGCGCCCCCAGGTCAGCGGTATCCTCCAGCAGCGCCTGTTCACCGAGGGCACCGAGGTGGTCAAGGGACAGCAGCTGTACCAGATCTATCCCAAGACCTACGAAGCCGAGCTGGCCCGGGCCGAGGCCAACCAGGTCACCACCGGTAATCTGGTCAAGCGCTACGAGCGGCTGCTGCAGACCAAGGCGGTCAGCCAGCAGCAGTACGACAACGCCGTGGCCGCCTGGAAACAGGCCCAGGCCGACGTGCAGATGGCGCGGGTCAACGTGGAATACACCAAGGTGCTGGCGCCGATTTCCGGTCGGATCGGCCGCACCCGCATCACCGAGGGCGCCCTGGTCACCAACGGCCAGGAACAGGAGCTGACCATCGTCACCCAGCTCGACCCGATCTACGTGGACATCAACCAGCCGATCACCCGGCTGCTCGGCCTGCAGCGCGCCCTGGAGTCCGGCCGCCTGCAGAAGGTCGGCGAGAACCAGGCCGAGGTCAGCCTGACCCTGGACGACGGCAGCCCCTACCCGTTGCCCGGCGCCCTCAAGTTCAACGAGGTGCAGGTCGACCCGACCACCGGCTCGGTGACCCTGCGCGCGGTCTTCCCCAACCCCAACCGCAAGCTGCTGCCGGGCATGTTCGTCCACGCCCAGCTCAAGGAAGGCGTGCAGCAGAACGCGCTGCTGGTCCCGCAGCAGGCGCTCTTCCGCGATAGCCGCGGCGCGGCCAACGTCTGGGTGGTCAAGCCGGACAACAGCGTGGAAATGCGTCAGGTCGAGGCCTTGCGCACCGTCGGCAACGCCTGGCTGGTCGACTCGGGCCTGCAGAACGGCGAGCGCGTCGTCACCGAGGGCATCCAGCGCATGCGCAACGGCATCGCGGTCCAGCCGGTCGCGGCCAAGAACGTCGATCTGGTCGCCGATTTCAGCGGCAAGACGCCTAAAGCGGCCAACTGAGGAGTTCGAGGTCCATGTCCCGTTTTTTCATTGACCGGCCGATCTTCGCCTGGGTGCTGGCCCTCGTGGCCATGCTCGCCGGGACGCTGTCGCTGCTGAAGATGCCGATCAGTCAGTACCCGAACATCGCCGCTCCGGCGGTGTCGATCCAGGTCTCCTACCCGGGCGCCTCGGCGCAGACGGTGCAGGACACCGTGGTGCAGGTCATCGAGCAGCAGCTCAGCGGCCTTGACGGCTTCCGCTACATGTCCGCGGAGAGCAGCTCCGACGGCAACATGATGATCATCGTCACCTTCAACCAGGGCACCAACCCGGACATCGCCCAGGTGCAGGTGCAGAACAAGCTGCAGCTGGCCATCCCGCGCCTGCCCCAGGAAGTGCAGCGCCAGGGCCTGCGCGTGGTGAAGTACCAGAGGAACTTCTTCCTGGTCGTCGGTCTGGTCGACACCAGCGGCCGGCTCGACAACTTCGACCTCGGCAACCTGATCGCCTCGCAGTTGCAGGACCCCATCTCGCGGATCCCCGGCGTGGGCGACTTCCAGCTGTTCGGCTCGCCCTACGCCATGCGCATCTGGCTCGACCCGGGCAAGCTCAACAGCTACCAGCTGACCCCCAGCGACGTGGCCGACGCCATCACCCAGCAGAACGTGCAGATCTCCTCCGGCATGCTCGGCGGCCTGCCCACCCGCAGCGGCGTGCAGCTGAACGCCACGGTGATCGGCAAGTCGCGGATGACCACCCCCGAGGAGTTCGAGAACATCCTGGTCAAGGTCAACACCGACGGCTCGCAGATCCGCGTCAAGGACGTCGCCGAGGTGTCGCTGGGCGCCGACAACTTCTCCATCTCCAGCAAGCTCAACGGCCTGCCAGGGGCCAACCTGGCCCTGCGCCTGGCCACCGGCGGCAACCTGCTGGAAACCGTGAAGGCGGTGAAAGAGGTCATGGAGAAGCAGAAGGCCTATCTGCCGGAAGGGGTCGAGGTGCGCTATCCCTACGAGACCAGCCCGGTGGTCGAGGCCTCTATCGACTCGGTGATACACACCATCATCGAGGCCGTGGTGCTGGTCTTCCTGGTGATGTACCTGTTCCTGCAGAGCTTCCGCGCCACCCTGATCCCCACCCTGGCGGTGCCGGTGGTGCTGCTGGCGACCTTCTCCCTGCTGCCGCTGTTCGGCATCACCATCAACGTGCTGACCATGTACGCCATGGTGCTGGCCATCGGCCTGCTGGTGGACGATGCCATCGTGGTGGTGGAGAACGTCGAACGCCTGATGCACGAGGAAGGACTGTCGCCGCTGGAAGCCACGCGCAAGTCCATGGGCCAGATCTCCGGCGCCCTGATCGGCATCGGCACGGTGCTGGCGGCGGTGTTCGTGCCCATGGCCTTCTTCGGCGGCTCCGCCGGCATCATCTACCGCCAGTTCGCCATCACCATCGTGGTCTGCATGGGCCTGTCGGTGCTGGTCGCGCTGATCTTCACCCCGGCCCTGTGCGCCACCATCCTCAAGGCGCCGAAGGACGGCCACCACGAGAAGAAGGGCTTCTTCGGCTGGTTCAACCGCACCTTCGACCGCGGCACCCAGCGCTTCGAGCGCGGCGTCGCCGGCATGTTCCGCCATCGCGGACGCTACCTGCTGATCTTCCTGCTGATCGTCGGCGGCACCGGCTACCTGTTCACCAAGATCCCGAAAGCCTTCCTGCCCGGCGAAGACCAGGGCCTGATGATGGTCGAGGTGCGCATGCCGGTGAACTCCTCGGCCCAGCGTACGGAGCAGGTCCTGGAGGAGGTCCGCGACTACCTGTTGAAGGAAGAAGGCTCGATGGTGAAGTCGGTCCTCACCGTCAACGGCTTCAACTTCGCCGGCCGCGGCCAGAACTCCGGCCTCGCCCTGGTCCTGCTCAAGGACTGGAGTCTGCGCCATGACCAGGGCCAGGACGTGTTCAGTCTGGCGCAGCGCGCGATGGGCCGCTTCGCCCAGGTCAGGGACGCCACCGTGCTGCCCTTCGTGCCGCCGGCGATCCTCGAGATGGGCAACGCCATGGGCTTCGACCTCTACCTGCAGGACAGCTCGGGCCTCGGCCACGAGGCGCTGATGGCGGCCCGCGACCAGTTCCTGCAACTGGCCAGGCAGAACCCGGTGCTGAGCGCCGTGCGCCCCAACGGCAAGGACGACGAGCCGCAGTACAAGGTCATCATCGACGACGAGAAGGCCCGCGCCCTGCAGGTCAGCATCCAGTCGATCAACGACACCATGTCCGCCGCCTGGGGCTCGAAGTACGTCAACGACTTCATCGACCGCGGTCGGGTCAAGCGCGTCTACATCCAGGGCAAGGATGATTCGCGAATCGCCCCGGAAGACTTCGACAAGTGGTACGTGCGCAACGCCCTGGGCCAGATGGTGCCGTTCTCCGCCTTCGCCCGCGGCGAGTGGATGTACGGCTCGCCCAAGCTGGAGCGCTACGGCGGCATCTCCTCGGTGGAAATCCTCGGCCAGCCGGCGCCCGGCTACAGCACCGGGGATGCCATGGTGGCGATCGCCGAGATCATGAAGCAGATGCCGCCGGGTATCGGCCTGAGCTACACCGGCCTGTCCTACGAGGAGATCCAGACCGGCGACCAGGCCCCGATGCTCTACGCCCTGACCGTGCTGATCGTGTTCCTCTGCTTGGCGGCGCTGTACGAGAGCTGGTCGGTGCCGGTGGCGGTGATGCTGGTGGTGCCGCTGGGCATCCTCGGCGCGGTGCTCGCCACCCTGTGGCGCGACCTGACCGCCGACGTGTACTTCCAGATCGGCCTGATGACCACCGTCGGCCTGTCGGCGAAGAACGCCATCCTGATCGTCGAGTTCGCCAAGGAGCTCTACGAGAAGGAAGGAATGCCCCTGGCCAAGGCCGCCATCGAAGCCACCAAGCTGCGCCTGCGGCCGATCCTGATGACCTCGCTGGCCTTCACCTTCGGCGTGCTGCCCATGGCCCGCGCCGCCGGCGCCGGTTCCGGCAGCCAGCACTCGATCGCCACCGGCCTGGTCGGCGGCATGATCACCGCCACCGTGCTCGCCTTGTTCTTCGTGCCGCTGTTCTACGTGGTGGTGGTGAGGCTGTTCGAGGGCCGGAAGAAGAACGACGCCGTCGACGCCGCAGGAGAAACCGCATGAAGTTCAAGTCACTGGCCGTGGCGGTCGCCCTGGCGCTCGGCGGCTGCACCATGATGCCGAACTACCAGCGCCCGCAGGCGCCCGTCGAGCCCGACTGGCCCAAGGGCGCGGCCTACGCCGAGCAGCAGGCGCAGGGGCCGGCGGCGGCCGCCATCGGCTGGCAGGAGGTCTTCCGCGATCCCGCGCTGCAGCGGCTGATCGGCCAGGCGCTGGAGAACAACCGGGACCTGCGCCAGGCGGCGCTGAACGTCGAGGCCTACCGGGCGCAGTACCGCATCCAGCGCTCGGAGCTGGTCCCCCAGATCGGCACCGACTACCAGAGCAGCCGCGAGCGCTTGCCGGGCGACCTGATGAGCAGCGGCAAGCCCGGTATCCAGAGCCAGTACGGCCTGACCGTGGGCGTCAGCGCCTACGAGCTGGACGTCTTCGGGCGCATCCGCAGCCTCAACCGGCAGGCCCTGGAGAACTACCTGGCCACCGAGGAGGCGCGGCGCAGCGTGCATATCGCCCTGGTCGGCGACGTGGCCACCACCTACTTCACCTGGCGCACCGACCAGGACCTGCTGAAGCTGACCCAGGCCACCTTGCAGAGCTACCGGCACAGTCTGTCGCTGATCGAAGCCAGCGCCGAAGTGGGCACCGCCTCCGATCTGGACGTGCGCCAGGCGCGCACCCTGGTGGACCAGGCACGCGCCCAGGAAGCGCTCTACACCCGCTACATCGCCGAGGACGCCAACGCCCTGCGCCTGCTGCTCGGCAGCAGCATCCCGGCGGACCTGCCGCAGGGGCTGCCGCTGGGCAAGGACGCGCTGGCCGAGGTGCCGCCGGGACTGCCGGCCGACCTCCTGCTGCGCCGGCCGGACATCCGCGCCGCCGAGCACCAGCTGCGGGCGGCCAACGCCAACATCGGCGCGGCGCGCGCGGCGTTCTTCCCGAAGATCACCCTGACCGCGGCCGCCGGCACCCTGAGCGCCGACCTGGGCGATCTGTTCGGCGCCGGCTCCGGCACCTGGAGCTTCATGCCGCGGATCAGCGTGCCGATCTTCACCGGAGGGCGACTGCGGGCCAGCCTGGATTACGCCAAGATCCAGAAGGACATCAACGTCGCCGGCTACGAGAAGAGCATCCAGACCGCCTTCCGCGAAGTATCCGACGGTCTCGCCGCCCGCGGCACCTTCGGCCGCCAGTTGAAGGCGCAGGGCGACCTTGTGGATAACTACCAGGCCTACTATCAGCTGGCCCAGCAACGCTACGACGAGGGTGTGGACAACTACCTCAGCGTGCTCGACTCCCAGCGCCAGCTCTTCGCCGCCCAGCAGCAGCTGCTCACCGACCGCCTGCTGCAGCTGAACGCCGAAGTCGGCCTGTACAAGGCCCTCGGCGGCGGCTGGCAGCGCACCAGCCTCGGCCAGGCCGGCACCGGCCCGGCGGCCGATCCCTCCTGAAGCGACGGGGCCACTTCGGTGGCCCTTTTTCTTTCCGCCTGCCGGCAGTCCGGCAGCGCCCCGCGAACGCTCCGGCAACGGACGGAGTTCACCCGGATTTCGTCGCCGACATCACATTTCGGTCATACAGAAGGAGTGAAATGCCCCCAGGAAACTAATGGCATTTTGATATCCAAAGGACTGCCCCATGACCGTCACCGAGCAGCTGAGCGCCCTGCATCTGATCCTCGCTCATGGCGATATCCACACCCTGTTCCAGCCCATCCTGAGCCTTTCCGAACAGCGCCTGTTCGGCTACGAGGCCCTGACCCGCGGCCCGTCCGGCAGCCCCCTGCACGCGCCCCTGCCACTGTTCTCCGCCGCCCGCCACGCCGGCCGCCTGAGCGAACTGGAGCAGCTGTGCCGCAAGCGGGCCTGCCAGCGCTTCCACCATCTGGAGCTGGGCGGCAAGCTGTTCCTCAACGTCTCCCCGGAAACCCTGCTCGACCCCGACCACCAGCCCGGCTACACCCTGCAGTTGCTGGAAAGCCTGGGCATTCCCCCGCAGCGGGTGGTCATCGAGCTGACCGAGCAGACCCCCATCGACGACTTCGCCCTGCTCGACGCCGCCCTGCACCACTACCGCGCCATGGGCTTCGCCATCGCCCTCGACGACCTCGGCGCCGGCTACTCCAGCCTGCGCCTGTGGTCCGAGCTGCGTCCCGACTACGTGAAGATCGACCGCCACTTCATCGACGGCATCCACCGCGACCCGGTCAAGCGCGAGTTCGTCGGCTCCATCCTGCAGATGGCCAAGGCCTCCCGCGCCGAGGTGATCGCCGAGGGCATCGAGTGCGCCGAGGAGCTGGAGACCCTGATGGACATGGGCGTCGACCTGCTGCAGGGCTATCTGTTCGCCCGGCCCGAGGCGCAGCCGCCGAGCCGAATCGACGACTGCCTGCCGGTGCCGGGGCGGGTTTCGAGTCTGGAGCACGAGGGCAACGACCTGACGCCGCTGCTGATCGAGCAGGCCGGGGTACCCGACCACACCCCGATTTCCCGGGTCCTCGCCCTGTTCCAGGCCCAGGCCGCCCTGATGTCGCTGGCGGTGATCGACGACCAGGGCCAGCCGGTCGGCATCGTCCGCCGCCACGCCCTCTCCGAGGCCCTGCTCAAGCCCTTCGCCGCCGAACTCTTCGCCCGCAAGGCGATCCGCCGGCTGATGAACCCGGACTTCCTCGCCGTGGACCAGGGCCACTCCCTGCAGCAGGTCAGCCGCCTGCTCACCAGCCGCGCCCGCCAGCGCATCGAGGAGGACTTCGTCATCACCCGCGACGGCCGCTACCGCGGCATCGGCCGGGCCATCGACGTGCTCAAGCTGATCACCGAGCAGAAGATCCAGCAGGCCCGCCACGCCAACCCCCTCACCCTGCTGCCCGGCAACGTGCCGATCCAGCAGTGCCTGACCCGCCTGCTGCAGAACCCCTGCGAGGCGCTGGTCTGCTACGTCGACATCGACCACTTCAAGCCCTACAATGACTGCTACGGCTACGCCAAGGGCGATGAGGTGCTGCTGGCCCTGGCCCAGTGCCTGGGCCGGCAGATCGACCCGCACGGCGACTTCCTCGGCCACATCGGCGGCGACGATTTCCTCCTGGTGCTGACCTCGCCGGACTGGCCGCTGCGGCTGCAGCGCCTGCAGGAGGACTTTCGCCGCGAGTGCCGGCGCCACTACCACGACGAGCACCTGCGGGCCGAGAGCTTCGTCTCCTTCGACCGCCAGGGCCGCCAGCAGGAGTTCCCCCTGCTCAGCCTGTCCCTCGGCGCGGTGCGGCTGTTCCCGGAGACCTGCGCGCAGCTGGACGCCGCCCGGCTCGCCGAGCTGGCCTCGGTCGCCAAGCACCAGTCCAAGGCCGTCGCCGGCGACAGCCTGCGGGTCATCGACACCCGGGAAATGCTGGCGCGACCGGCGCTGGCGGAGTGAGCGCCGACCGACGGCGCCACTGCCCGGCGACCGTCTCGATTGCCGGCTAGACTTGCCGGGCAGGTCAGGCGGATTTGCCCATGGCATTTACAGAAGTCACCCGGTTCGCCGACATGGCGATCATGCTGCCGGCCGCAGCGATCATCGCTTCCTGGCTGCTGCTCGCCCGCTCGCCAAGAGCCGCGCTGGCCTGGCTGGCCGTTCTCGGCGCCAGCTATCTGCCGGTGATCGTCAGCAAGCTGGCCTTCAAGGGCTGGGGCCTGGGCATCCGCTCCCTCGACTTCGCCGTGATCAGCGGCCAGGCCCTGAACGCGACGCTGATGGGCACGGTGCTGCTGAGCCTGCTGGCCCGCCAGCTGCGACCGCGCCTGCGCTGGCCCGCCGGCCTGGCCGGTCTCTGCGCCGGCGGCTGGTTTGCCCTGACCCGGGTGGCCGGGCACTCCCACTCCCTGTCCGAGGCGCTTCTCGGCTTCCTGCTCGGCACGGCGGCCGCCGGTTTCTTTCTGCAGCGGCTCGAACGCTACCCGCTGCAGCGCCTGCGCCCGCTGCCGCTACTGCTCGGCATCGGCCTGATCGGCTATGCCACCACCCTGCCCAGACTGCCCGTCGAGGAATGGCTGGATCGGCTCGCGCTGGGGATCTCCGGCCACGCGGAGGTGTTCGTCCCCGGCGACTGGCAACGCTAGGAACGGCGGCCGGCCGAAGCGGATCGCGCCATCACTTTGGTACGCCCGTCACACTTTGGTCATGCGGAAGGAGTCAAATGCCCGCGGTCGTAATGTCAAGTTGACACAGTGGATTCCATCATGACTGTCGCCGAGCAGTTGAACGCTTTGCATCTGATCATCGCCAACGGTGATCTCAATACCCTGTTCCAGCCCATCCTGTGCCTGTCCGAACAACGCCTGTTCGGTTACGAGGCCCTGACCCGCGGCCCGTCCAACAGCCCCCTGCACGCGCCCCTGCCGTTGTTCTCCGCCGCCCGCCACGCCGGCCGCCTGAGCGAACTGGAGCAGCTGTGCCGCAAGCGGGCCTGCCAGCGCTTCCACCACCTGGAGCTGGGCGGCAAGCTGTTCCTCAACGTCTCCCCGGAAACCCTGCTCGACCCCGGCCACCAGCCCGGCTACACCCTGCAGTTGCTGGAGAGCTTAGGGCTCCCGCCGCAGCGGGTGGTCATCGAGCTGACCGAGCAGACCCCCATCGACGACTTCGCCCTGCTCGACGCCGCCCTGCACCACTACCGCGCCATGGGCTTCGCCATCGCCCTCGACGACCTCGGCGCCGGCTACTCCAGCCTGCGCCTGTGGTCCGAGCTGCGCCCCGACTACGTGAAGATCGACCGCCACTTCATCGACGGCATCCACCGCGACCCGGTCAAGCGCGAGTTCGTCGGCTCCATCCTGCAGATGGCCAAGGCCTCCCGCGCCGAGGTGATCGCCGAGGGCATCGAGTGCGCCGAGGAGCTGGAGACCCTGATGGACATGGGCGTCGACCTGCTGCAGGGTTATCTGTTCGCCCGCCCCTCGGCGCTGCCGCCGAGCGAGATCGCCGACTGCCTGCCGCCCATGAAGCGGACCTGCGCCCTGGCCCAGGACGCCGACGACCTGACGCCCCTGCTGATCGAGCAGCCGGGCGTGCCGGACGGCACGCCGATCGCCCGGGTCCTCGCCCTGTTCCAGGCCCAGCCCACCCTGATGTCGCTGGCGGTGATCGACGACCAGCAGCGCCCGATCGGCTTCGTCCACCGCCACGCGCTGTCCGACGCCCTGCTCAAGCCGTTCGGCACCGACCTGTACGCGCGCAAGACGATCGGCCGGCTGATGAACCCGGACTTCCTCGCCGTGGACCAGGGCCACTCCCTGCAGCAGGTCAGCCGCCTGCTCACCAGCCGCGCCCGCCAGCGCATCGAGGAGGACTTCGTCATCACCCGCGACGGCCGCTACCGCGGCATCGGCCGGGCCATCGACGTGCTCAAGCTGATCACCGAGCAGAAGATCCAGCAGGCCCGCCACGCCAACCCCCTCACCCTGCTGCCCGGCAACGTGCCGATCCAGCAGTGCCTGACCCGCCTGCTGCAGAACCCCTGCGAGGCGCTGGTCTGCTACGTCGACATCGACCACTTCAAGCCCTACAATGACTGCTACGGCTACGCCAAGGGCGATGAGGTGCTGCTGGCCCTGGCCCAGTGCCTGGGCCGGCAGATCGACCCGCGCGGCGACTTCCTCGGCCACATCGGCGGCGACGATTTCCTCCTGGTGCTGACCTCGCCGGACTGGCCGCTGCGGCTGCAGCGCCTGCAGGAGGACTTTCGCCGCGAGTGCCGGCGCCACTACCACGACGAGCACCTGCGGGCCGAGAGCTTCGTCTCCTTCGACCGCCAGGGCCGCCAGCAGGAGTTCCCCCTGCTCAGCCTGTCCCTCGGCGCGGTGCGGCTGTTCCCGGAGACCTGCGCGCAGCTGGACGCCGCCCGGCTCGCCGAGCTGGCCTCGGTCGCCAAGCACCAGTCCAAGGCCGTCGCCGGCGACAGCCTGCGCATCGTCGACACCCGGGAGATGCTGGCGCCCAGGCCCCTCGCCGCCCTGGCCGAGTGAAACCTAGCGGGAAACCAGCCGGTCCTCCCGCGGCACCGCCACCACGGCGCCTTCGGCGCTCTGGAAGGCGTCGCGGAACTCCCGCGGCGTGATGCCGGCCTGCTTGCGGAAATAGCGGCTGAAGTAGGAGCTGTCGCTGAAGCCCAGACCGTGGGCGATCTGCTTGATCTCCAGATCCGTGTAGGCGAGCTGGCGCTGCGCCTCGCGCATGACCCGTCCGCCGACCAGGGCCATCGGCGCCTCGCCGAGCTCCTCGCGGCAGATGCGGCCGAGCTGGGCCGGGCTGATGCCGAGCTTCTCGGCATACAGGTCCAGGGTCCAGTGACTGCGGAAATGCTGGTTCACCAGTTCGCGGAACTGGCCGAGCAGCGCCGCGCGGCGGCCCTTTCCCGGACGCCTGGCGGCGCTCTGCCGGTCCAGCCGGGAGATCTGCACCAGCAGGGCGATCAGCAGCGACAGCCCGGCGGCCACATGGCCGCGGGCCATGCTGTGGGCCTCCTGCTGCAGCAGCTGGAACAGCGGCCAGAGCGGCTCCTGGCCGTCCGCCGGCCAGGGCAGCGGAATCACCGCCGGCTGCTGGATCAGGCCGAACACGTCGGGCGAGGCGATCCGCGCCATGGACTCCAGCGGCCGCTGCGCGGCGGTGATGATCGGGCCGTCGGTCTCTTCGGTGCAGCGGAAGGCGTGCACCGTGCGGCAGGGCAGGAGGATGATGCAGGGGGCGGTGAAGGCGATCCGGCGGTTCTCGATGCTGATCTCGCCCTCGCCGCTGCGGATGTAGACGATCTGCAGCAGGGCGTCGTGCTGATGGGGCTTGATCTCCCAGCGATTCGGACGGCTGCGCTCGGTGATCCACTCCAGGTGCAGCAGGTCGCACCAGACGGGCAGCGCCGATTCGCCGTAGAGCGCATAATTCGGGATACGTTTCATCTCACTCCTGAGCCGTTGCGTCGCGGCGGACCGCCGTTTTCGCGCAGATGCGCGCCGGACGCAGCGGGCGATTTCTGCACGGATTGTCCTATTTGTCGTCCCGATTGTTCAATTCCAGGTGGGGTTTAATAGCAGGCAATGATCGTGACATCCTCATGCCGACGCGCTTTTCCACCTCCCTCGAAACGGCATGACACCGGGCATCCCTCGTTACAATGAACATTCCAACCTGGCGTGAGTGGCTGCACTCGTCCAAAGCGCTGATGGCAGCCCTGCTTGCCCTCTACATCGCCATGGCGATCCCGCTGGACAACCCGTACTGGGCGATGTCCTCGGTGTACATCGTGTCCCATCCGCTGTCGGGCGCGACCAGCTCGAAGTCGCTCTATCGCGCCCTCGGCACCTTCCTCGGCGCCTGCGCCTCGGTGGCCATCGTCCCGCCGTTCGCCCACCAGCCGGTGATGCTGAGCCTGGTCATCGCCCTCTGGGTCGGTGCCCTGTTCTACTTCTCGCAGCTCGACCGGACGCCGCGCAGCTACATCTTCATGCTGGCGGCCTATACCGTGCCGCTGATCGGCCTGAGCCACGTGAACGATCCGGAGACCGTGTTCAACGTGGCCCTGGCGCGTACCGAGGAGATCGTGCTCGGCATCGTCTGCGCCGCGGTGATCAATGCCGTGGTGTTTCCCAGCCGGATCGCCCCGGTGCTCGGCGCCAAGATGGACAAGCTGCTGGAAGACGCCCGGTTCCTCACCGGCCGCATGCTCAGCACCTTCGACTTCGACGAGCCGGACCGGGTCCGGCTGAACAAGACGCTGGTCGACGTGATGTCGCTGGACGCCATGATCGTGCAGCTGTCCTACGACGAGGCCAGCCACCTGCCGGCCCGCTACGCCCGCGAGTTCCGCTCGCGCATGGCCATGCTGCTGCCGCAGCTCGGCGCCCTGGCCGATCCGCTGCGCCGGCTGGACCGCGAGCTGGACGGTCTGCCGGAAGAGCTGAAGGAGCTGATCTCGCGGGTCAACGACTGGGTGCAGGGCAAGGAAGGCGCGGCCGTCGATGCCCGCCAGCTGCGCGAGCACAGCCGTCATCTGGAAACCTGGCTGAGCGAGAGCTATCCGGCCCAGGCCCTGCTGATCGGCGGCGCCATGGACGGCCTGCGCGAGCTGGTCACGCTCTGGCAGGACTTCCAGAGCCTGCGCCAGAGCTTCGTCCGGGGCGACGCCGTGCAGGCGCCGGAACTGGGCTACAAGGTCCGCCAGCTGGTCGGCGGTCCGCGCCACTTCGACTACGGGCTGATCGCCTACTCGGCCATCTCGGTGGGGCTGTCGGTGCTGGTGGGCTGCCTGGCGTGGATGAACCTCGGCTGGAACTACGGCTCCAGCGGCATCTTCATGATCGCGGTGGTCGGCTGCTTCTTCAGCGCCCAGGACAACCCCGCGCCCTTCATCCGCTCCTTCCTCAACTGCACGCTGGTGGCGACCCTCGCCGCCGGAATCTACCTGTTCGGGCTCATGCCGCTGATCCACGACTTCAGCATGCTGGCGATCGCCCTGGCGCTGCCGCTGCTGCTGAGCGGCACCCTCGCCGGACGCCCGCAGTTCAGCATGGCGGTGATGCTGTTCGCCGTGCAGATGGTTTCCAGCATCACCATCCAGGACACCTACAAGGCGAACTTCCCGCTGTTCGCCGACCACTCCCTGTCCATGATCCTGGGCCTGATCTTCGCCCTGGTCTGGGCCCGGGTGAGCAAGCCCTTCGGCGCCGAGCGCTCCACCCGCCGGCTGATGCGCTCCGCCTGGCGCGACCTGGCCGATCTGTCCGAGCTGACCACCCTGCGCGACCTGCGCGAGCGGGACCGGATCGCCGCGCAGATGATCGACCGCACCACCCAGCTGCTGCCGCGCCTGAGCCAGGTCAACAATCCGCAGCTGGCCCTGACCGACACGATCCGCGATCTGCACGTCTGCTTCTCCCTGCTCGAACTGCGCAAGCAGAAGAGCCTGTCCGAACCGCTCAAGCAGCAGGTGCGCCCGCTGCTGAAGACCCTGCATGGCTACTATCTGGCCTGTGCCGAGAAACGCCACCAGCTGCCGCCCCCCGAGCTGTTGCGGCAACAGCTGGACGAGGCGCTGGCGTCCCTGGCGGGCTCGTCCTCGCGCAGCGCCCGCAAGGCCGCCCTGGCCCTGAACGGCCTGAGCCTGTGCCTGTTCCCGGAAGCCCCCTCCAGCGCCGCCGCCGACGCGCCACTGCCGCCGTCGTCCGGCCCCAACCCCGTCGGAGCGCCCGCATGACCGGACATCTGAACATCTACGGCGTCTACGTGCCGACCCTGCTGGCCATGATGCTCGGCGCCTACCTGCTGAAGGCCGGGCTGCGCACCCTGCTGACGCGCCTCGGCTTCTATCGCTTCGTGTGGCATCCGCCGCTGTTCAACCTGGCCCTGTACATCATCGTGCTGGGTGTCATTTTCACCTTCGTACCCGGATTGAAACTGTGAAGAAGTGGATTCCCGCCCTCGGCTCAGTGGCCGTTACCCTGGCAGCCGTGGCCATCGCCGCGGTCGTCGTCCTGAATCTGTGGGACTACTACATGAAGGAACCCTGGACCCGCGACGGCCGGGTGCACGCCAACGTCATCCAGATCGCGCCGGACGTATCCGGTCTGGTGACCGAGGTGAAGGTGAGCGACAACCAGAAGGTCAGCCGCGGCCAGACCCTGCTGGTCATCGACCGCGCCCGCTTCGAGCTGGCCGTGCAGGAGGCCGAGGCCATGGTCAAGGAGCGCCGCGCCCAGCTCGAGCAGGCGCGCCGCGAGGCCCGGCGCAACGTCGCCCTGAAGGGCCTGGTGGCCACCGAGACCATCGAGGTGGGCGACACCATGGTCAAGCGCGCCGAGGCCGCCCTGGGCACCGCCGAGGCGGCCCTCGGCACCGCGCGCCTGAACCTCGAGCGGACCAACGTGATCACCCCGGTGGACGGCTACGTCAGCGACCGCGTGGTGCGCGTCGGCGACTACGTGAAGACCGGCCAGTCGGTGCTGTCCATCGTCGATACCGGCTCCCTGCGGGTGGAGGGCTATTTCGAGGAAACCAAGATGGAGGGCATCCAGATCGGCCAGCCGGTGGACATCCAGCTGATGGGCGAGTCCCGCCATCTGCGCGGGCACGTGCAGAGCATCGCCGCCGGCATCGAGGACCGCGACCGCCAGGCCAGCTCCAGCATGCTGCCGAACATCGATCCGAGCTTCAACTGGGTGCGGCTGGCGCAACGCATCCCGGTGCGGGTGTCGATCGACGAGGCGCCCGCGGAGGTCCGCCTGGTGGTCGGCCGCACCGCCACCCTGAAGGTGCTGCCCTGGCCGGAAGGCCAGCGGCCGGCGGCCGAACCGGCGGAGCAGGTGAGCCGATGAGAGCGCTCGCCCGCTTCGCCGTCGCCGCCCTGCCCCTGGCGCTGAGCGCCTGCATCAGGCTCGGCCCCAACTACCAGCTGCCGGCCGAAGCAGTGGCCAACAAGCCGCAGGCCCAGGCCCCCTTCGAGATGGGCCACGGCACCGAGGTCAGCCAGGAGGACCTGCCCGCCGACTGGTGGCAGCTCTATCGCGATCCCAAGCTGGATGCCCTGGTGCACGAGGCGCTGGCCAGGAACACCGACCTGCGCCAGGCCTACTTCAACCTGCGCCGCGCCTTCGAGGGCTTCATGATGGCCCGGAGCGCCAACGACCCGCAGTTCATCGCCGAAGGCTCGACCGGGCGCGGCCAGATCTCCAGCCAGTCGCTGGCGCTGATGGAAAAGCTGCCGGTCATGAACCTCACCAGCGTGCTGGGCGAGGTCTCCTACCAGCTCGACCTGTTCGGCAAGCTCAAGCGCGCCACCGAATCCGCCGCGGCCAGTACCCAGGCCAGCCAGGCCGTGCTGGACACGGCGCGGATCACGGTGGTGGCGCAGGTGGTGCGCAGCTACATGGAATCCTGCCACGCCAGCGAGGAACTGGAGATCGCCGAGCACTCCCTGGAGATCCAGGAACGCGAGCTGGAGGTGGCCCGGCGCCTGTTCGAAGGCGGCCGCGGCAACGAGGTGGACGTATCCCGGGCCCAGGCCCAGGCGGAGAGCCTGCGCGCGCAGATCCCGCCCTTCGAATCGAAGAAGGCCGCAGCGCTCTATCAGCTGTCGGCCCTGCTCGGCCGCACCCCGGGCGACCTGCCGCCGGGCGCGGCCGCCTGCAAGCACGCCCCGCAGCTGGCGGAGCCGCTGCCGGTGGGCGACGGCGCCGCCCTGCTCAGGCGCCGTCCGGACATCCGCGCCGCCGAGCGCGAACTGGCCGCCGCCACCGCGGACATCGGCGTGTCCATCGCCGAGATGTACCCCGAGGTCTCGCTCTTCGCCAACTTCGGCTACACCGGCATCAGCGATTACATCGGCACCGGCCTCACCCGCCGCTGGATGTTCGGCCCGAAGATCATGTGGCACTTCCCCACCGGGGTCGACCGCGCCCGCGTCCGCGCTTCGGAGGCCGGCGCCGGCGCCGCCCTGGCGCACTTCGACGGCGTGGTGCTGAACGCCCTGCGCGAGACCCAGACCCTGCTCACCCACTACGAGCACGACCTGGTGCGCAACCAGTCCCTGCGCGAGGCCCGCGACGCCGCCCGCGACGCCGCCGAGTACAACCGCCGGCTGTACCGCGAAGGCCGCCTGCCCTACCTGGACAGCCTGGACGCCGACCGGACCCTGGCCTCCGCCGAAGCCACCCTGGCCGAATCGGAATCCCAGCTGTCCATGGATCAGGTCAACCTGTTCCTCGCCCTCGGCGGCGGCTGGGAAAACGCCCGCGGCGAGAGCGAAAGGATCGGCGAAGCGAAGAGCGCCAAGCACGGCTCGCCCGCGCCGGAATCCGGAGCCAGAGCGGCCGGCACGGCCTCCCGATCCGCCCATTGACGAAATTTCCACGAACGTTTGACGGGCGCTTGATGCCCCCGGGCTTAAGGTGGCGGGCAGATTCCAGGAAATCCCCGCCATGTCCCGCGTCCCCAGCACCACGTGCTCGCCCGATCGCCAAGCCCACCGGGGCCTTCGCCGCTCCCGGCGCCCTTCTTCCCACCAGTGCGACAGACAATCGGCCCGGCCTGCGTTGACAGCGGCCGCGGCATCCACTTCGATCAGAAAATCGCCATGCCCGACCGGATGGCGCTTTCCTCTCCCGCTCGAGGTGCACCAGGCATGACCGAACTGATGAACCTGACCGCTGCGGGCAGCTCCGTCACCGACCTCCAGCTCTGGTGGAACGGCCAGGAGGAAGGCATCGAATCGACGGCGCTCCACTGCGACGAGGAGGCCGAGATCCAGCGCCTGCTCGACGCCTATCCCACGCGGCTGCACGGCAAGCGGCACGGCGGGTGCCTGCGCCGCTCCCTGCTGCATCCCTTCGGCCGGCCGAGCCTGCTGCACGAGCAGCGCGCCCTCAAGGCGGTCGCCCGGCTCGGCGTGACGGTCCCGCGGGTGGTCTACTGCGGCGCCCGGAAGAAGGCCGGCGAATGGCAGGCGCTGCTGGTGACCGAGGCGCTGGAGGGCTTCATCACCCTCGACGAGTGGTACAACAGCGGTGCCCGCCAGCGCTGGGGAGAGAAGCTCCACGAGCAGATGCTGCGACAGCTGGGCGCCACCCTCAGCCGCCTGCACCGCGGCCGCTGGCAGCACGGCCACTGCCATCCCGAGCATGTGCTGGTCCGCGTGCAGGGTTCCGGCGACTGGGCCTGGGTGGAAATCGCCCTGCTCGACCTGGAGCAGAGCCGACATCGCTGGAGCATCGCCCAGGCTTCGCGCCAGGACCTGGACCAGCTGTACCGCCATCGCCAGAATATGCCCGAGGCCGACTGGAACCTGTTCCGCGGCGCCTACGAGCGGGCCCTGGCCAATCCCTACGGGGACACCCGGGAAGCCTTCTGAGGCGCTGCGCTACGGCATCGACATGGCAGTGAACAACTGCCTGGAGCGTCTGATGGCCCGTACTTCACGACTTGAGAAATATCTATGAACAATCATCCCTCGCCTCGCTGCGTGTTCATCACCGGCGCCACCGGAGGCATCGGCGGTGCGCTTGCACCAGCCTACGCGGCTCCCGGCGTGACTCTGATCCTCCAGGGCCGCCAACTAGACCGCTTGGAGCAGCTGGCCACCGAATGCCGGACGAAAGGTGCACGAGTCCTACTGGAGCCACTCGACGTACGCGATCTGGATACCACGCGCGCGAGGGTACGCGCGATCTGTGAAAGCGAGCAGCCGGACCTGATCATCATCGGCGCCGGACTGAATACCGCAGTAGGCCCCAGGGGCGAGCCCGAGGACTGGGAAAACAGTCGCGCCCTGCTGGAAGTCAATCTGGTCGCCGTGGTCGCCATAGTCGATGCTGCGCTGCCCAGCATGCGTGCCCGGCGCAGTGGCCAGATCGCGCTGTTCAGCTCACTGGCAGGCTGGCGAGGGCTGCCGGTCACGCCAACCTATAGCGCAACCAAGGCGGCGATCCGTGTGTATGGCGAGGCGATCCGCGACTGGCTAGCCGCAGACGGGGTCAAGGTCAATGTGATCATTCCCGGTTACGTCGAGTCGAAGATGTGCCTCGAAATGCCCGGTCCCAAACCCTTTCTATGGTCTCCGGATAAAGCTGCGCAGCGCATCAAGCGCGGCCTGGCTGCCAACCAAGGACGCATCAGTTTCCCCTTTCCACTCAACTTCGGTACCTGGTTGCTCGGGGTGCTTCCGCAACGCCTATCCTCATGGATCCTACGGGGCCTGAATTACAGTGCCTGAGATGTCGATTGCGGTGATTGGGGTCCTTGGCGATGGCGACGCTGTTGATTGAGCGCTTGCCGAAACCACGCCCCCGCAGCTACGCCCTGGAGCGCTTGGCTTACCCAGGCAGTGTGGTTCCATCTTCGCCCACCGGGCGTCTGTGACGACAAGTCTGACCATCCCTGAGCTGCATCACACAAAAAAGGGAGGCGGGAAAGCCGAATCTCAACAGCCCCTAGAGATTCTGCAGGATCAGCTGGATGCCGGTGGCCAGCATGCCCAGCCGGGCGATCCGGTAGAACCACTCGTGGTTGACCTTGTCCTGCAGCCAGACGCCGAGCCAGACCCCGACCACGGCGAACGGCGCCAGCGCCAGGCTGGCCAGCAGGTTCTCGGCGCTGAACTGGCCGAGCATCCCGTAGGGCACCAGCTTGACCGCGTTGGTCAGCAGGAAGAACAGGTTGATGGTGGCGACGTAGCGCACCTTGTCCATCTGCTGTGGCAGCAGGTACATCATGATCGGCGGACCGCCGGCATGGGTGACGAAGCTGGTGAACCCGGCCAGCGCGGACAGCAGGCTGCCCTTGCCGACGGCGGCGGGAGCCGGCGGCCTGGGCGAGCGCCCGGCCAGCAGGTTGAGCAGGACGAAGCCCACGGTGATGCCGCCGATGAGCAGGCCGATGAAGCGCTCGCTCATCATCTCGAAGGTCAGGGTGCCGATCAGCACGCCCACCAGCGCCCCGGGGATCATGATCCGCAGGTTGGCCGCATCCCATTTGCCGTAGAACTTCTTCAGCCCCGCCAGGTCGGCCACGCAGAGGATCGGCAGCATGATGGCCGCGGCCTGCTTGGGCGGCACCATCAACGCCATCAGCGGCACCGCGATGCCGGCCAGCGCCCCGCCGAAGCCGCCCTTGGAAAGGCCGGTGAGGAGCACGGCCGGCAGCGCGAGGAGGAAAAACTCGAAGAGGGACATGGCGCCTTCCTTGCGTCGGCGGGGAAAAAGGGCGAGTCAGCGAAACGGAGGCGGCAGTCTAGGGTGGCGGGCGCGGGCTTGGCAACGGCGGGCACTCGCACGACCTATCGCTAAATCAGATGGTTAATGGCGAAATTTTGCCCTTATAAAGGCAGCGGTTTCGATTGATCATGTGCTTATCCACAGGCTGCATCCCCTCCCGAACGAACACGAGGCCCTCCATGATCGAACTGCGTCCCTTCTCCCAGCTGGGCGGTGCCCGGCACGGCTGGCTGGATACCCGCCACCACTTCTCCTTCGCCGAGTACCACGATCCCGGTCGCATGCACTGGGGCCGCCTGCGGGTCTGGAACGACGACACCATCGCCCCGCACACCGGCTTCCCGCCGCATCCGCACCGCGACATGGAAATCGTCACCTACGTGCGCAAGGGCGCGATCAGCCATCAGGACAGCCTGGGCAACCGCGGCCGCACCCTGGCCGGCGACGTGCAGGTGATGAGCGCCGGCACCGGCATCGTCCACAGCGAATACAACCTGGAGGACGAAGTCACCCAGATCTTCCAGATCTGGATCATGCCCGAGCAGACCGGCCTGCCGCCGGCCTGGGGCACCCGGCCGTTCCCCCGGGGCGAGCGCGCCGGCGCCTTCGTCACCCTCGCCAGCGGCCTGCCCGGCGACGAAGGCGCCCTGCCGATCCGCGCCGCCGCGCGTCTGGTGGCGGCGACCCTGCGCGCCGGGCAGAGCGCCGAACACCGCCTCGCCGACCGGCGCAAGGCCTATCTGGTGCCGGCCAGCGGCCGGATCCTGGTGAACGGCGTGGAAGCCGGCGCGGGCGACGGCCTGGCCATTCGCGACGAGACGCTGCTCGAGGTCAGCGCGCGGGAAGACAGCGAGATCATTCTGGTGGACGTGGCCTGAGCGGCCGCGACGCTCAGGCCTGCTCCAGGGCGCCGTGCAGGGTCTGCGAGAAGGACGCCAGCGCCGGCGTCCAGCTGGCGGGGTCCGCCGCGGCGAAATAGGTGTCGACCCGCGCGATGGCGTCGGGCAGTTCCAGGCTGTGGATGGGGAAGCGGTACCGCTGCGCGTCCACGGTCGCCTTCGGCAACAGCGCGTAGCCCATGCCCGCGGATACGCAGCCGAGGATGGCATCCAGGGTGCCGAACTCCATGATGCGCACTGCCGAGACCCCGCAGGCGGCGAGGAGTAGTTCGATGCGCTGCCGGTAGCTGCAGCCCTGGCGGAAGGCGAGGAAGGTGGCGGAAAGGAGCCGTTCGGCCGTCGGCATCGCCTCCAGCGGCGCCGCCGAGACCAGCACCAGCCGCTCGGCGAAGGCCTTGCTGAGATGGAAGCGCGGATGCTCCAGCCGGCCGGCGACGAATACGCAGTCGAAGCGGCCTTCCGCCAGACCGGCGCTCAGATCGGCGGTCGGTCCTGTGGATAACTGAATATCCACAGCCGGATGCTCGGCATGGAAGGCGGCGAGAATCGGCGGAAGCCGCAGCGCCGTGGTCGTCTCCATGGCGCCGATGCGCAGTACCCCGCCCGGCGTCCGGCTACCCTTGAACAGGGCGAGGGCCTCGTCGTGGGCCTGCAGCATGCGCTCGGCGTATTCGCTGAGGGCCATCCCGGCGGACGTCAGACGGGCGCGACCGCTGCGGTCGATCAGCTCGGCGCCCAGCTCGGCCTCGAGTTTCTTGATGTGCGCGGTCACGTTCGACTGCACGGTGTGCAACCGCTGGGCGGCGGCGACGAAACTGCCGGTTTGCGCCACGGCCATGAAGAGGCGGAGCGATCTGAGCTGCATGGAAGTGCCTGCCTGGGTCTGCCTATCTCGTTTCGTGATCGGAAGTATCCGCAATCATCGTTGGCAAAGCTACGGGCAGACTGCCTATCCTCAAGATCGAGGCGTTCGCTGTCGCGGCGCCCCTTCGATGCGGACGAGCACAGGAGTCTGGGGATGGACAGGATCGACAGAAAGGATCTGCCGGCGCTTTTCACCGGCCTGATGGCAACCCTGGCCGGTATCGGCCTGGCCCGCTTCGCCTATACCCCGCTGCTGCCGGCGATCATCCAGCAGGGCTGGTTCGGCAGTTCCCAGGCCGTCTATCTCGGCGCCGCCAACCTGCTCGGCTATCTGCTGGGCGCTCTGACGGCGCACACCCTGTCCGAGCGCTTCCCGCCCCGCTGGGTCCTGGGCGCCTCGTTTGCCGGCATCGGCCTGAGCTTCGTGCTCTGCGCCACCCCGGGCAGCTTCACCGGCTTCTTCCTCTGCCGGCTGGTCTCGGGCGTGGCCGGCGCAGTCCTGATGGTCGTGGGGCCGTCCCTGGCCCTGACGGCCACGCCGACGGAGCGCAAGACCACAGTCGGCGCGCTGGTGTTCACCGGGATCGGCCTCGGCGCCCTCCTCTCGGCCACCGTGGTGCCGCTTCTGCTCGAGCTCGATCTGAACTGGACGTGGCTGGCCCTGGGCGGACTCGCCCTGCTGGCCGGGCTGGCCTGCGACCGCGCCGCCGCCCGCCTGCCCAGGCCCCAGGCGCTAGCCGCCGGCACCGGCCACGGGAGCGGCTCCGCTGCCCCCGTCGGGCTGGTGGTGCTGCTGGTCATGGCCGCCTATGCCCTGGATGCCGCCGGCTTCGTCCCGCACACCGTCTTCTGGGTCGACTATCTGACCCGCGAGGCCTCCCTGGGCAACCAGGCGGCCTCGGTCCAATGGGCACTCTTCGGCGTCGGCGCCATTCTCGGACCGCTGCTGGCCGGCTTCCTGGCCAGACGCTTCGGCTGGCATTCGGGGCTGGCCGTCGGCTTCCTGACCAAATCCCTGGCGATCGCCCTGCCCCTGCTGTCGATCGCGTTCGTCAGCCGCTCGCTGTCTTCGCTGCTGGTCGGGGCCATGATTCCGGGCATCGTCGCCCTGACCTCCGGGCGCCTGGCGGAACTGGCCGGCCCGGCCGCCCACAAGCGCCTCTGGGGTCGGGCCACCGCCGCCTTCGCCGCGGCCCAGGCGCTCTCCGGATACGCCATGTCGGGCTTGTACGCCCAGCTCGGCTCCTATTACCCGCTCTTCGCGATCGGCAGCTGCCTGCTGGCTGCCGGTTTCGTGCTGGTTCTCTTCGGCCGGACGGCCAGACCGGCGGGTCTATCCACAGCCTCGAAAGCCTGAACGGACGCTCCCATGATGAAACTGCACCTCAACGCCACCTCCCCCTATGCGCGGGTCGCGCGCATCGTCGCCCTGGAAAAGGGCCTCGGGGAAAGACTCAGCCTGTGCTGGAGCGATCCCTGGTCGGACGAGGCAGCGCTGCTGGAGGCCAACCCGGTCGGCCGCGTCCCGGTGCTGGTCACCGACGACGGCGGAACCATCGCCGAGTCCCTGCTGATCGCCCAGTACCTCGACGGACTGTCGGACGCTAGCCCCCTGCTACCCCGCGCCGGACTGGCACGGGCACTGCACCTGGCCGGCCTAGGACAGGGGCTGATGGATGCCGCCTTCAATACCGTGATCATGCGCAAGCACCACGGCCGGGAGGCGGACCAGTCCGTGCTGGGCCAGCGCCGCCTGCGCGCCGTCGAGCGCACGCTCGCCGTTCTGGAGCGAACTTATCCACAGAAGGAAGAATCCGCTTTCAGTCTCGGCGACATAGTCGTGGGAGTCGCTCTGGACTATCTGGCTTTCCGCATGCCGGAGACGGGATGGCAGGACAAGCATCCGGGCTTGCGAGGATCTTATTCACAGCTGATGAGAAGGCTCAGCTTCATGGAGACGGCATTCGCCTGAACCAAACGGCTTATGCACAATCGCGAGAGTTCCCTCCCCAGCCGAGAAGGCTGGGGATAAAACGGAACCCCCTACTGGGGAAAACAATTAAGGATAACTTTATCCACAAATGTGGGCGCCAACTGCCCGCTCACTCCACCGTTACGCTTTTCGCCAGATTGCGCGGCTGATCCACGTCGGTGCCCTTGAGCACAGCGACGTGGTAGGACAGCAGTTGCAGCGGCACGGTATAGAGGATCGGCGCCAGCACGTCGTGGATATGCGGCATCTTCACCAGCTGGGTGCCCAAGCCGTTGTGGATGCCGGCCTCGCCGTCGGCGAAGACGATCAGCTCACCACCGCGGGCACGGACTTCCTGCAGGTTGGATTTGAGCTTCTCCAGCAGCTCGTTGTTCGGTGCCACCGTGACCACCGGCATGTCAGCGTCGACCAGGGCCAGCGGACCGTGCTTGAGTTCGCCAGCCGGATAAGCTTCGGCGTGGATGTAGGAAATCTCCTTGAGCTTGAGTGCTCCCTCCATCGCCACCGGATACTGGGTGCCACGGCCGAGGAACAGGCAGTGGCTCTTGTCGGCGAAGAACTCGGCGACCTTCTCGATGGTCGTGTCCATGGCCAGCGCTTCGCCCAGACGGGTCGGCAGGCGACGCAGTTCCGCAACCAGCGCGGCTTCGACGCCATCGGCCAGGCTGCTGCGGGCCTGGCCCAGAGCCAGGGTCAGCAACAGCAGGGCGACCAGTTGGGTGGTGAAGGCCTTGGTCGAGGCGACGCCGATTTCCGGACCGGCCTGGGTCAGTAGTCGAAGGTCGGACTCGCGCACCAGCGAGCTGGTGCCGACGTTGCAGATGGTCAGGCTGGCCAAGTAACCGAGAGCCTTGGCGCTGCGCAGGGCGGCCAGGGTGTCGGCGGTCTCGCCGGACTGGGAAATGGTGACGAACAGGGTGTCCGGCTGGACCACCACCTTGCGGTAGCGGAATTCGCTGGCCACCTCCACCTGGCAGGGAATGCCGGCCAGCGATTCGAGCCAGTAGCGGGCGACCATCCCGGCGTGATAGCTGGTGCCGCAGGCGACGATCTGCACGTTCCTGACCTTGGCGAACAACTCGGCCGCTTCCGGGCCGAAGGCCTGCACCAGCACGTGGTTGTCGGCCAGACGGCCTTCCAGGGTACGCTGCACCACCACCGGCTGCTCGTGGATCTCCTTGAGCATGAAGTGGCGGTAACTGCCCTTGTCGGCAGCCTCGGCGCCCTCGTGATACTGCACCGCCTCGCGCTGCACCGGCTTGCCGTCCGCATCCCAGATGTTCACCTGGTCGCGGCGGATCTCGGCGATGTCGCCTTCCTCGAGGTAGATGAAACGATCGGTGACCTGGCGCAGCGCCAACTGGTCGGAGGCGAGGAAGTTCTCGCCGTGACCGAGGCCGATCACCAGGGGGCTTCCGCTGCGTGCTGCGAGCAGGCGATCGGGTTGGCGGGTGCTGATCACCGCCAAGCCGTAGGCGCCGTGCAATTCGCCGATGGCTTCCTTGAGCGCGGCGGTGAGGTCGCCGGTCCTCTCCAGCTTGTGGTGCAGCAGATGGACGATCACCTCGGTATCGGTATCCGAGGTGAACAGGTAACCGAGCCCCTGCAGGTGCTCGCGCAGCTGCACGTGGTTCTCGATGATGCCATTGTGCACCACCGCCAGCTCGTTGCCGGAGAAGTGCGGGTGGGCATTGCGCTCGAAGGGGGCGCCATGGGTCGCCCAACGGGTATGGGCGATGCCCAGCCGCCCGCTCAGCGGCTCCTCGCTCAGGGTCCTATCCAGCTCGGCGATCTTGCCCGAGCGGCGGCGACGCTCCAGCCTGCCCGCCTCGTCGATCACCGCGACGCCGGCGCTGTCGTAGCCGCGGTATTCCAGGCGCTTCAGGCCTTCGATCAGGATGGCGAGGATATTGCGTTCGGCGATGGCGCCAACGATGCCACACATAGTCGTTCTCCTCAGGCTGACGGGGTGACGCAGATCAGGTTCACGCCGCGTGCCGAAATCTGTTCCCGCGCCTCGGGTGGAAGGCGCTCGTCGGTGATCAGGGTATGCACGCGGCTCCAGGGCAGCTCGAGATTCGGAATGCGCCGACCGAACTTGTCGGCCTCGACCATGACGATGACTTCCCGGGCCACCTCGGCCATCACCCTGGACAGGCCGAGCAGTTCGTTGAAGGTGGTGGTGCCGCGTTCCAGATCGATGCCGTCGGCACCGATGAACAGCTGGTCGAAGTCGTAGGAACGCAGGACCTGCTCCGCCACCTGGCCCTGGAAGGATTCGGAATGCGGATCCCAGGTGCCCCCCGGCATCAGCAGCACCGGCTCGTGCTCCAGTTCGCGCAGGGCGTTGACCACATTGAGGGAGTTGGTCATCACCACCAGCCCGTGCTTCTGACTCAGCTCCGGAATCATCGCAGCGGTGGTGCTGCCGCTGTCGATGATGATCCGGGCATGCTCGCGAATCCGCTGGGCGGCCGCCTTGGCGATGGCCAGCTTGTAGGGAGAGACCGGCTGCGGATTCTCGTCGGCGATCATCTCCTGCGGCAGCGGCACCGCCCCGCCGTAACGGCGCAGCAGCAGGCCGTTCTTCTCCAGGGCGGAAAGATCCTTGCGGATGGTGACTTCCGAGGTCTCGAAGCGCCTGGCGAGATCATCCACGGTGACCTCGCCCTGTTCGGCCAACAGGGCAAGGATCGCATGGCGTCGTTGCGGGGTATTGCGCTTCGACATTTCTCAAGTTTCGATCCGAAATTTAATATTCGTCGAATGAAAGCCGAATGCGCCATTTCCGTCAAGCACGAATCGATAGGCTGGGCCTGCGAACCGGCGTGAGGCACGCTCGCCCGGAGGCGGCTATTTCTTGATCTTCTCGGGACGCTTCCAGCCGTCGATGTTGCGCTGCCTGGCGCGGCCAAGGGCCAGGTTGCCCGCAGGAACGTCAGCAGTGATCACCGAACCAGCCCCCGTGGTCACGCCGTCGCCGAGGTTCACCGGAGCGACCAGGGCGCTGTTGGAACCGATGAAGACATCCTCGCCCATCACGGTCTTGAACTTGTTGGCGCCATCGTAGTTGCAGGTAATGGTGCCTGCGCCGATATTGGTCCGCGCTCCGATCTCGGCATCGCCCAGATAGCTGAGATGTCCGGCCTTGGCACCCTCGCCGAGTACGGCATTCTTCAGTTCGACGAAATTGCCCACATGGGCCTTGGCACCGAGCACAGCGCCGGGACGCAGGCGGGCGAAGGGGCCGCAATCGGCGCCTTCGCCCAGCTCTGCCCCTTCCAGATGGCTGTTGGCTTTGACCACGGCTCCCCGGCGCAGGATGCTGTCCTTGATCACGCAGTTGGCGCCGATCTGAACCCCGTCCTCGATCACCAGCCGACCCTCGAGAATCACGTTGATGTCGATCAGCACATCGCGTCCGACCGTCACCTCGCCACGCAGATCGAAGCGCGCCGGATCGAGCAAGGTCACTCCCTGGGCCATCAGGCGACGAGCAGCGCGCAGCTGGTAGTGACGCTCCAGCTGGGCGAGCTGGATGCGGTCGTTGGCACCCTGCACCTCCATGGCGTCCAGCGGCTGCTCGGTGGCGACGATCAGGCCGTCGCTCACGGCCATCGCGATCACATCGGTCAGGTAAAACTCGCCTTGGGCGTTGTCGTTGGACAGGCGTCCCAGCCAGTCAGCCAGACGATCACCGGGCACCGCCAAGATCCCCGTGTTCCCTTCGCAGATTTGGCGCTGCTTAGGCGTGGCGTCCTTGTGCTCGACGATGGCCGTCACTCGGCCTTGCTCGTCGCGGATGATCCGGCCATAGCCGGTGGCATCGTTGAGATCGACGGTGAGCAGCGCCAGCTGCCGCGGGCCGACCTTGGCCAGCAGGCGCTGCAGGGTATCCGCCTCGATCAGGGGTACGTCACCGTAAAGAATCAGTATCCGCTCCGCTGTGAGTGCCGGCAGCGCCTGGGCGACCGCGTGACCGGTCCCCAACTGCTCGCTCTGCAGCACGAAATTCAGGTCATCCGCTGCCAGACATTCGCGTACCCGTTCCGCGCCATGGCCGATCACCACATGGATTCCTTTCGGCCGCAGTTGGCGCGCCGTATCGACGACATGGCCGAGCATGGACTTGCCCGCAACCGGGTGAAGAACCTTGGGCAGGGCCGAGCGCATGCGCGTGCCCTGGCCAGCGGCAAGAATGACGATATCGAGAGTCATGCAAGAATCCTGGAAGCTCTGGTTGTTGTGCGCCGCGGTCCGGCGGCCAGACCGCGGCTCCCTGGAAGAACCACGTACGCAGCGGAATGCCCAATAAAAAAGGGTAGCCAAGGCTACCCTTTTTTATCGCTAACGATGAAGTCGTCAGGCTGCCATCGGCAGCCTGCAACGGGTCATCCCCGTCCGTACTTCTTGCGCAGCTCGTGGATGGTACGCAGCTGAGCCGCGGCCTCAGCCAGACGAGCAGCAGCGGAGCTGTAATCGAACTCCGAGCCCTTCTCGGTGAGCGCCTTCTGGGCAGCCTTGATGGCTTCCTGAGCAGCAGCCTCGTCCAGATCCTTGGCACGGGTTCCGGTGTCGGCAAGAACCTTCACCATATCCGGCTGCACTTCGAGGAAGCCACCGGAGATGTAGAAGATTTCCTCGACACCACCCTGCTTGATCACGCGCAACGGACCGGGCTTGAGGTCGGTCAGCAGCGGCGTGTGGCCCGGGAGAACACCCACGTCACCTTGATGACCGTGAGCGATGACCATTTCCACCAGGCCCGAGAACAGCTCTTCTTCCGCACTGACGATGTCGCAATGGACTGACATAGCCATATTCACGCCTCGGTTAGCAGGCACCGCCACCGTGGCAGCGATGCCTGATCGAGCGCCCGCACGCGGGCGCCCCAGTTACAGTTTCTTCGCCTTCTCGATGGCTTCGTCGATGCTGCCGACCATGTAGAACGCCTGCTCCGGCAGGTGATCGTAGTCACCTTTCAGGATGCCGGAGAAACCACGGATGGTTTCCTTCAGCGGGACGTATTTACCCGGAGCACCGGTGAAGACCTCGGCCACGAAGAACGGCTGGGACAGGAAGCGCTGGATCTTACGAGCACGGGAAACCAGCTGCTTGTCGGCTTCGGACAGTTCGTCCATACCGAGGATCGCAATGATGTCCTTCAGTTCCTTGTAGCGCTGCAGCACGTACTGCACGCCGCGGGTGGTCTCGTAGTGCTCCTGGCCAACGACCAGCGGGTCCAGCTGGCGGGAGGTGGAGTCCAGCGGATCGACCGCCGGGTAGATACCCAGGGAAGCGATGTCGCGGGACAGTACCACGGTGGCGTCCAGGTGGGCGAAGGTGGTCGCCGGGGACGGGTCGGTCAGGTCGTCCGCGGGAACGTACACGGCCTGCACGGAGGTGATGGAGCCGGTCTTGGTGGAGGTGATGCGCTCCTGCAGAACGCCCATTTCCTCGGCCAGGGTCGGCTGGTAACCCACGGCGGACGGCATACGACCCAGCAGCGCGGACACTTCGGTACCGGCCAGGGTGTAACGGTAGATGTTGTCGACGAACAACAGCACGTCGCGGCCTTCGTCACGGAACTTCTCGGCCATGGTCAGGCCGGTCAGAGCCACGCGCAGACGGTTGCCCGGCGGCTCGTTCATCTGACCGTAGACAAGGGCCACCTTGTCCAGAACGTTGGAGTCCTTCATCTCATGATAGAAGTCGTTACCTTCACGAGTCCGCTCGCCCACACCCGCGAACACGGAGTAACCGCTGTGTTCCATGGCGATGTTGCGGATCAGCTCCATCATGTTCACGGTCTTGCCCACGCCGGCGCCGCCGAACAGGCCGACCTTACCGCCCTTGGCGAACGGGCAGACCAGGTCGATCACCTTGATGCCGGTTTCCAGCAGATCGTTGCCGCCGGCTTGATCGGCATAGCTGGGAGCCTCGCGGTGGATGGTCCAGCGCTCGTCCTCGCCGATGGGGCCCGCTTCGTCGATCGGGTTACCCAGCACGTCCATGATCCGGCCCAGGGTGGCCTTGCCAACCGGGACGGAAATGGCTGCGCCGGTGTTGCTCACGTCCAGGCCACGCTTGAGGCCTTCGGTGGAACCCATCGCAATGGAGCGAACCACGCCGTCGCCCAGCTGCTGCTGGACCTCCAGGGTGGTTTCCGCGCCGGCGACTTTCAGCGCGTCATAGATGTTCGGCACCTGATCACGCGGGAATTCCACGTCGATAACGGCGCCGATGATTTGAACGATACGTCCGCTACTCATTCTTGGTTCCTCTAACTTTATGAACCGTTCTTAAACCGCGGCAGCGCCGCCGACGATTTCCGAGATTTCCTGGGTGATCGCCGCCTGACGGGCCTTGTTGTACACGAGCTGCAGATCACTGATCAGTTCGCCGGCGTTGTCAGTAGCGTTCTTCATGGCAATCATCCGCGCCGCCTGCTCGGCAGCACCGTTCTCGACCACACCCTGATAGACCTGGGACTCGATGTAGCGCACCAGCAATGCATCCAGCAGCTGCTGGGCATCGGGCTCGTACAGATAATCCCACTGACCTTTGCGGTCGGACTGCTCATCACCTTTCAGAGGCAGCAGCTGTTCGATCGCCGGCTTCTGGGTCATGGTGTTGATGAACTTGTTCGAAGCCAGGTACAGGCAATCCAGACGGCCTTCGTTGAAGGCGTCCAGCATCACCTTGATGCTGCCGATGAGGTCGTTGATCGAAGGCTCTTCGCCCAGGTTGCTGATCGCCGCGATCACGTTGCCGCCATAGCTGCGGAAGAAGCTGGCACCCTTGTTACCGATCACGCAGAAGTCGGCTTCGACACCTTTGTCGTGCCACTCCTTCATGTTCTTGATCAGGGCCTTGAACAGGTTGATGTTCAGACCACCGCACAGACCACGATCGCTCGACACCAGGATATAGCCGACACGCTTGACCGGACGTTCGACCATGAACGGATGACGGTACTCAGGGTTGGCATTGGCCAGATGGCCGATGACCTGACGGATCCGCTCCGCATAAGGACGGCTGGCAACCATGCGCATTTGAGCCCTGCGCATCTTGCTGACCGCCACCTTCTCCATGGCGCTGGTGATCTTCTGCGTGCTTTTGATGCTCGCAATCTTGCTGCGAATCTCTTTTGCGCCTGCCATTTGACACCTATCGGGTTAGCAGGCGGGAGCCTTACGGCCCCCGCTGCGGCTTACCAGGATTGGGTGGCCTTGAACGACTGGATGCCGGCCTTGAGGCCTGCGTCGATCTCGTCGTTGAAGTCGCCCTTCTCGTTGATCTTGGCCAGCAGAGCGGCGTGCTCACGCTGGAAGTAACCGATCAACGCCTGTTCGAAGGCACCTACTTTGGACACTTCCACGTCCTGCAGGAAACCGCGCTCGGCGGCATACAGGGAAATGGCCATTTCGGCGACGGACATCGGCGCATACTGCTTCTGCTTCATCAGCTCGGTAACGCGCTGACCATGGTCGAGCTGCTTGCGGGTCGCTTCGTCCAGATCCGAGGCGAACTGGGCGAAGGCCGCCAGTTCACGGTACTGGGCCAGAGCGGTACGGATGCCGCCGGACAGCTTCTTGATGATCTTGGTCTGGGCGGCGCCACCCACACGGGATACCGAGATACCGGCGTTGACCGCCGGACGCAGGCCCGAGTTGAACATGGCCGATTCCAGGAAGATCTGACCGTCGGTGATGGAGATCACGTTGGTCGGAACGAACGCGGAAACGTCACCGGCCTGAGTTTCGATGATCGGCAGAGCAGTCAGCGAGCCGGTCTTGCCTTTCACCGCGCCATTGGTGAATTTCTCGACATACTCTTCGGAAACGCGGGAAGCGCGCTCCAGCAGACGGCTGTGGAGATAGAACACGTCGCCCGGGTAGGCTTCGCGGCCCGGCGGACGGCGCAGCAGCAGGGAGATCTGGCGATAGGCAACGGCTTGCTTGGACAGATCGTCGTAAACGATCAGTGCATCCTCTCCACGGTCGCGGAAGTATTCGCCCATGGTGCAGCCGGCATACGGCGCCAAGTATTGCAGGGCCGGGGATTCGGAAGCGGACGCAGCCACCACGATGGTATTGGCCAGCGCGCCGTTCTCTTCCAGCTTGCGAACCACGTTGGCGATGGTCGATTGCTTTTGACCGATGGCTACGTAGACGCAGCGAATACCGCTGTTCTTCTGGTTGATGATGGCGTCGATAGCCATCGCGGTCTTACCGATCTGACGGTCGCCGATGATCAGCTCGCGCTGGCCACGGCCGACCGGGATCATGGCGTCGACCGACTTGTAACCGGTCTGAACCGGCTGGTCGACCGACTTACGCCAGATCACGCCCGGCGCAACTTTTTCTACGGCGTCGGTCAGCTTGGCATTGAGCGGCCCTTTGCCATCGATCGGGTTGCCCAGTGCGTCAACCACTCGTCCCAGCAGTTCCGGACCAACCGGAACCTCGAGGATGCGGCCGGTGCACTTGGCGCTCATGCCTTCGGTCAGCCCCAGGTAGTTACCCAGAACCACAGCACCGACGGAGTCTTGTTCCAGGTTCAGCGCCATACCGTAGATGCCGCCGGGGAATTCGATCATTTCGCCGTACATCACGTCGGCCAGACCGTAGATGCGAACGATGCCGTCAGACACGCTGACGACGGTACCCTCGTTACGGGCTTGAGCAGTCACATCGCTTTTTTCGATGCGCTGCTTGATGATTTCACTAATCTCAGCAGGATTCAGTTGCTGCATGCCATGACCCTCAAATCAGGATTTCAACGATTCGGCCAACTGGCTCAGTTTGCCGCGGACCGAACCGTCGACAACCACATCACCGGCGCGGATGACCAAGCCGCCGATCAGCGCAGGATTCACGACCTGCTTAGGGTTGACGGAACGATCTAGCCGCTTCGACAGGGCGGCAGCCAAGTTTTGCAATTGCTCGGCGGAAAGCTCGAAGGCAGTCTCCACTTCGACATCGAGCGTCTTCTCGGCTTCCGCCTTGTACGCTTCGAACAGTTCGCGCACGCTCGACAACAAAGACAGGCGATCATGCTCGCCCATGTTGGCGATGAAGTTGCGGAATGCTTCATCGATATCGTTGCCGAACAGACGCAGCACGGCCGAGACCTTGCTTTCGCGGGTCAGGCGCGGGTTGCGCAGCAGTTCGGCGACTTCTGGGACTTCAACGACAGCGGCAGCCAGATTCAACATGCCTGACCAGGCATCGCTGCGCTTGGCCGCGCAGGCATACTCGAAAGCGGCTTTTGCGTAAGGCCGAGCAAGCGTCTGGTTATTGATCATCGCTTGCCTCGCTTAGAGTTGGGAGGCCAGTTTTTCGACCAGATCGTTATGCGCCTTGGCGTCCACATGGGACTCCAGGATCTTCTCTGCGCCCAGTACGGCCAGTGCCGCTACCTGATTGCGCAGCTGCTCCCTGGCACTGTTCACTTCCTGCTCGATTTGTGCGCGTGCGCTTGCAATAAGACGCTCGCCTTCGGCTTGTGCTTGCTGCTTGGCTTCCTCGACGATCGAGTTGGCTTGCTTGTTCGCCTTCTCGATGATCTGAGTAGCCTGCTCACGGGTCTCGCGCAGGGTGTTGGAAACTTTTTCCTGAGCCAGTTTCAGGTCTTGTTGCGCGCGGCCTGCGGCATCCAGACCATCGGCGATTTTCTTCTGGCGTTCCTGCATGGCCTGGGTAATCGGCGGCCAAACGTACTTCATGCAGAACCAGACGAAAATAGCGAAGGCGATCGTTTGACCAAGTAGCGTCAAGTTTATGTTCACAGCGATTTACCTCGTGCTATCTCGTGCGGTGTGCTTGCCATTTCCATGACAACGGGGCTCGTCACGCGAACCCCGTCGCTAAACGGAAACGCTTAAGCAGCAGCGGGAGCAACAACGAAGATGAGGTACATCGCGATACCAACACCGATCATCGGGACGGCGTCGAGCAGACCAGCCATCAGGAAGGTCTTGGTTTGCAGCTGAGGAGCCAGCTCGGGTTGACGAGCGGTGGACTCCAGCAGCTTGCCACCCAGCAGGGCGAAGCCGATGCCGGTGCTCAGAGCACCCAGACCGATCATGATAGAGGCGGCGATGATGACAAGTTCCATGTAAAGCTCCTGAAGCTAAGGGTAGGTTGGTTGGGGGAAGCGTTATTGCCTGTCAATGATGTTCTTCATGGGCAGAGCTCAGGTACACCACCGTCAGTACCATGAAGATAAAGGCCTGAAGCGGGATCACCAGCAGGTGGAAAATCGCCCAAGGCACATTCAGAGCCCATTGCGACCAGAACGGCAGCAGCGCAATGAGGATGAACACCACTTCACCTGCGTACATGTTGCCGAAGAGACGCAGAGCCAGAGTCAGAGGCTTGGTCAGCAGACCGAGAACCTCCAGGAACAGGTTGAACGGAATCAACGCCCAATGATTGAACGGGGTCAGGGACAGCTCCTTCGCGAAACCACCTACACCCTTAACTTTGATGCTGTAGTAAATGATCAGGATGAATACGCCGATCGAAATACCGAAGGTACCGTTCGGGTCGGCGGTCGGTACGATCTTGAAGTAAGGCGCACCCAGCATGTGGGCCAGCCCCGGCAGGAAATCGACCGGAATCCATTTCAGGCTGTTCATCAGGAACACCCAGACGAAAATGGTCAGCGCCAGCGGGCCAATGAGAGGATTACGACCGTGGAAGGTATCGCGAACCATACCCTCGACGAACTCGACGCACATCTCGACCAGATTCTGGAGACGCCCCGGCACACCACTGGTGGCGCTGCTGGCTGCCATGCGGAACACCACCAGGAAAACCAGGCCCATGAACAGCGACCATCCCATGGTATCGACATGAATGGACATAAAGCCCATTGCCTTCACGTCGTCCGGAGTCTGCGCGATGATCCAGCCTTTCTCCGGGTGGGCGCCGAAGACCAAGTTTTGCAGGTGATGCTGGATATATTCAGCTGGAGTGTTCGCCATAAACGCCTCAATGCTCAATGCTTCGGATTATTTTTCATAAGCAGGAGTGCACTTGCTCCCGTGCCCAGCACCAGCAGATAGCCGCCGAACAACGCCAACGGCTCCAGAGGCCGCACTCCCACAAACACCAGCGCAAACAGTGCCGATGTCAGAATCAGTTTTCCCATTTCACCGGCCCAAAAAGACTGGACCACAGCTTTGACCGAACGCGCACCAAAGTAGCGAAAGGCCTTATGGGCGAAATACAGGTTGGCTAGCCATGCGATCAGCCCACCCAGCAGGGCTGAATACCCTGCCACCAAACTCAAGGACACACCGCACGCAAAGGCCGTCACAAGCCCAACCAGGGCCTGAACGACCAACACTCGAAACACGGGGAGACGATGGAAGGGTGTCCTGCTACGTATATTCACCACAAATTTCGTCGCCATGCGGAACACAATTTTGCGAACCGCTATCAAAATGCGCCGCGAGTATAGGGGCGGTTCAGAGTCGGTTCAACCATTGGGTAGTCATTTCCGACCACTCGCTACATGCGAAACCCTCAGCGGATGTGCGCCAACACCCCCTGTAACTCGTCCAACGAGTTGTAGCGGATGACCAATTGCCCCTTGCCCTTCTGTCCGTGCTTTATCTCCACGGGAGAGCCCAGACGCTCCGCCAGCCGCTGCTCCAGACGACTTATATCCGGATCCTGCGTATGGTTATTGGCGCTTTGCTCCTTGGGCTTCAGCCACTGACGGACCAAAGCCTCGGTCTGACGCACGGTCAAACCATGTGCGACAACGTGTCGCGCCCCTTCGACTTGCCTCTGGGACGGAAGTCCCAGTAAGGCACGTGCATGCCCCATTTCCAAATCTCCATGGGAGAGCAGTGTCTTGATCTCTTCCGGCAGAGATATGAGGCGCAAAAGATTGCTGATGGTGACCCGCGATTTGCCCACCGCATCGGCAACCTGCTGCTGGGTAAGCTGGAACTCCTGCTGGAGACGTTGGAGGGCAAGCGCCTCCTCGATCGGATTGAGATTCTCCCGTTGGATATTCTCGATCAGCGCCATGGCGATGGCTGCTTCGTCCGGAACCTCGCGGACGATCGCCGGGATCTTGTCCAGACCGGCCTGCTGGCTGGCACGCCAGCGCCTTTCGCCAGCAATGATCTCATAGCGCAGCCCATCGATCGGGCGCACCACGATCGGCTGCATCACGCCCTGGGCCTGAATCGACTGCGCCAGCTCCTCCAAGGCAGCCTGGTCCATCTCGCGACGCGGCTGATACTTGCCGCGCTGGATCAGATCCAGCGGCAAATGCAGCAGCTCGCGGCTATCGGCCGGCGCCGTGGCGTCCTGCACGGTAGCCCCGGTAGTGCCACCCAGCAGGGCATCCAGTCCCCGGCCGAGGCCTCGTTTCTTGATCGCCATTGAGACTCCTATGCTTTCGTGTCGCTGCGGGCGGCGCGACGCTGCCGGCGTGACAATTCACCGGCAAGCGCCAGGTAGGCCTGAGCCCCCTTGGATTGCTTGTCGTAGACCAGCGCAGGCATGCCGTGGCTGGGCGCCTCGGCGAGCCGGACGTTGCGCGGGATGACCGTCTCGTAGAGCTTGTCGCCGAAATGCGCCTTGAGTTGATCGGACACATCGTGGGTCAGACCGATGCGCGGATCGTACATGGTGCGCAGCAGGCCTTCGATCTGCAGGTTCGGATTGAGTGCCTGGGAGATGCGCTGGATAGAGCTGACCAGATCGCTCAGACCTTCCAGGGCGTAATACTCGCACTGCATCGGAATGATCACGCCATCGGCAGCCGCCAGAGCGTTCACCGTCAGCATCGACAGCGACGGCGGACAGTCGATGAGGACATAGTCGTAATTCTCGCGGATCGGTGCCAAAGCCTCGCGCAGACGGTGCTCCTTGGCTGGCATGTTGAGCAGAACGACTTCGGCCGCGGTGAGATCACGGTTGGCCGGCAACAACTGATAACCGCCATGCTCGGAGAACTGCATGGCCTCGACGAGGCTGCAATCTCCCGTCAGCACGTCGTAGACCGAATGCTCCAGGCTCAACTTATCCACACCGCTGCCAGTGGTGGCGTTGCCCTGTGGATCGAGATCGATCAGCAATACGCGTCTGCGAGTGGCCACCAGAGAGGCAGCCAGATTGATGCAGGTGGTGGTCTTGGCCACGCCGCCTTTCTGGTTGGCGATGGCGAATACTTTAGCCATGGTCAGCGTCTGTCCGGGTCATGAAGTGCGGCGCAAGATCAGCAGATGACGCTGACCCTGACAACCGGGAACCTTGAGCACATAGGTGCGTTCCAGTCGAAAATCCTGAGGCAGGACTTGCAGCTCGTCATCCGGTTGCAAGCCCTTCATCGCCAGCCAGCGGGTCTCACTGTTCCCCAGATGGCGTGTCCAGCCGGCGAAATCCGCCAACGAGCTGAATGCCCTTGAGCAGATACCGGAAAAGGATTGCGCCGGTGTGAAGGCTTCCACCCGGCTGTGGACAACTTCCATGTTGCTCAAACGCAGTTCCAGTTTCACTTGGGTAAGAAAACGGGTCTTCTTGCCGTTCGAGTCCAGCAAGGTGAAGTGCCGTTCGGGAAACAGGATGGCCAGCGGGATGCCAGGCATTCCCCCGCCGCTACCGACGTCCAGCCAGTTATCCCCAGCCTCGGCAACATAAGGCACCACGCTGAGGCTGTCGAGCAGATGACGCGAGACCATTTCATCCGGATCGCGCACGGCAGTCAGATTGTAGGCCTTGTTCCACTTGATCAACAGCGCCAGGTAAGCCAGCAACAGCTCCTGCTGACGTGCCGTGAGTTCGATGCCCAGTTCGTGGGCGCCACGCACCAGTTCCTCTGCGTGGCGGGGAGAGACCATTGACATCAGGCGCTCTGCTCCAGCTGGCGGCCGGCACCGCGTTTCTTCAGATGGATCAGTAGCAAGGAAATGGCAGCCGGCGTGACGCCGGGAATCCGCGAAGCCTGACCGAGAGTCTGCGGGCGCGCCTGGCCCAGCTTGTGCTGGATTTCCTTGGACAAGCCCGAGATCGACGCGTAGTCAAGCTCCTCCGGCAAGCGGATATCCTCGCTGGCGCGCAACCGCGCGATCTCGTCCTGCTGACGATCGATGTAGCCGGCATACTTGGTCTTGATCTCTACCTGCTCGGCGACCTGAGGATCCGCGGCTTCGCCGCCGGTTGCCTCGACCAGACCCGCATAATCGATTTCCGGACGTGCCAGAAGGTTCAGCAGGTTGTATTCGCGGGCCAGAGGGCTGCCAAAGCGTGCGGCGATGGATTCGCCTTCAGCTGTGCCGGGGCGAATCCAGGTGCTCTTCAAGCGCTGCTCCTCACGCTCGATGCCCTCTCGCTTGGCGCAGAACGCCGCCCAGCGGGCATCATCGACCAAGCCCAACTCGCGGCCTTTCTCAGTCAGGCGCAGATCGGCGTTATCCTCGCGCAGGATGAGCCGGTACTCGGCACGCGAAGTGAACATGCGGTACGGCTCCTGGGTTCCTAGGGTGATCAGGTCGTCGACCAGCACGCCGATGTAGGCTTCGTCCCGACGTGGGCACCAGCTATCACGCCCCAGGGCTCGCAGCGCGGCGTTGGCGCCGGCAAGCAGCCCCTGGGCGCCGGCCTCCTCGTAGCCAGTGGTGCCATTGATCTGTCCGGCGAAGAACAAGCCGCCGACAGCCTTGGTTTCCAGGCTGTACTTGAGGTCGCGTGGATCGAAGAAGTCGTATTCGATGGCATAACCCGGACGCACGATATGGGCATTCTCCATGCCACGGATGGAACGAACGATGTCCAGTTGCACGTCGAACGGCAGCGACGTGGAGATGCCGTTGGGATACAGCTCGTTGGTGGATAGTCCCTCGGGTTCGAGGAAGACCTGGTGGCTGTCCTTATCGGCGAAGCGGTGGATCTTGTCCTCGATGGATGGGCAATAGCGCGGCCCGATACCTTCGATCACTCCCGAATACATGGGTGAACGGTCGAGATTGCTGGCGATGATCTCGTGGGTCCGAGCATTGGTGTGGGTGATCCAGCAACTGACCTGGGCCGGATGCTGGTCCTGAGAACCGAGAAACGACATGACTGGAGTCGGAGTATCGCCCGGCTGCTCGGTCATCACCGAGAAATCCACAGTACGCCCATCGATGCGCGGAGGTGTTCCGGTCTTCAGCCTGCCGACGCGCAGCGGCAACTCGCGCAGGCGCTTGGCGAGCGCGATAGAGGGCGGGTCACCGGCACGTCCGCCGGAATAATTCTGCAAGCCTATGTGGATAAGTCCACCAAGAAAGGTTCCGGTGGTGAGTACCACGCTGTCACTGTGAAAACGCAGTCCCATCTGGGTAACGACGCCGCGTACTTGGTCCTGTTCGACGATCAGGTCGTCCGCGGCTTGCTGGAATATCCACAGGTTGGGCTGGTTTTCCAGAATTTGACGGATCGCCGCCTTGTACAGGGCCCGGTCGGCCTGGGCGCGTGTGGCACGTACCGCCGGTCCCTTGCGGCTGTTGAGCACACGGAACTGGATACCGCCCTTGTCGGTAGCGGTCGCCATGGCACCGCCGAGCGCGTCGATTTCCTTGACCAGATGGCTCTTGCCGATGCCGCCGATGGCCGGATTGCAACTCATGTGCCCGAGGGTTTCCACATTATGGGTCAACAGCAGGGTCTTCACACCCATGCGCGCAGCCGCGAGTGCCGCTTCGGTACCGGCATGACCGCCACCGATCACGATCACGTCAAAACGGGTAGGAAAATCCACCACGCACCTCGTGCCTGTTCGAAGAGAAAAGGGAAAAGGCCGCAAGTATAGGGACTTAGGCAATTTGAAAGAAGCCTTCTGCACAAAAAACAGCCAATCGCTTATCCCAACGCCTGTCTACAAAAATAAAGAGTATGAAATTTTATAAAGCTTGGTTTTTATGTTTATGTATGGTGTGCACAAGTTCTGTGGATAACATTGCCTAGCCCCCGTCAAACTTGCTTATGAGCGCCGGATAAAGTTGTGGTGATCCTGCCGGTAGGCGGCGAACAATCGGTCAACGACCTGTGTATGGAATGACCACTTATCAACAGGCGTTTTTATCTGCAGATTTAGAGATCGGTTATCGACTGAGCTCATGGCAAGTTTTCCACAGAGCTTGTCGGCATGTGGATAGAGTATTTTCCGATGAAAGGTAGCTCCCCTATCGTGTTAGACACAGGGAGATAGCGGGCGCACGCCGCTGCTTGGCGAGCAGCAGTGTGCTCGGGAGGGGCAAGAGCAGTCGGCTGCCTGGGTTTTTATTTGCCGATGCAAAAACTGGAGAAAATGCGCCCGAGCAGATCGTCGGTACTAAAGCTGCCGGTGATCTCGCCCAGCGATTGCTGGGCCATGCGCAGGTCTTCGGCCAACAGCTCCCCTGCTCCGGCAGAGGTCAACTGCTCACGCCCGTGATCGAGAAAAGCGGCTGCCTGGCGCAGGGCTTCCAGATGGCGGCGGCGGGCACTGAAAGTACTCTCGGCAGTCTGTTCGAAGCCCATGCACTGCTTCAGATGCTCACGCAGCAGCTCAAGTCCATCGCCGGTCCGCGCTGACAGGCTAAGGGTCGCATGGCCATCGCTGTCTGTCTCCAGGGCAATGGGCTGGCCTATCACGTCGGCTTTATTGCGAATCAGGATGACCTTGGCGGGCTCCGGTCTGATATCGAGAAACTCCGGCCAGAGGGCGAAAGGATCCGCAGCCTCCGGTGCGCTACCGTCCACGACCAGCAGTATCCGGTCCGCCTCGCCGATGGCTTTCAATGCGCGTTCCACGCCGATGCGCTCGACCTGATCGGTCGTTTCGCGCAGGCCGGCAGTGTCTACCACATGCAACGGCATGCCATCGATGTGGATATGTTCGCGCAGTATGTCCCGGGTGGTTCCGGCGATCTCGGTGACGATCGCCGCTTCGCGTCCGGCCAAGGCGTTCAGCAGGCTGGACTTGCCAGCGTTCGGTCGGCCAGCGATGACCACGGTCATACCGTCGCGCAGCAAGGCTCCCTGGCCGGCCTCGCGCAGAACTGTGGACAACTCGGCGCGCACGCCGTCGAGCAGGGCGAGCACATGGCCATCGGCGAGGAAATCAATTTCCTCCTCGGGAAAATCGATCGCCGCCTCGACGTAGATGCGTAGCTCGATCAGCTTCTCGGTGAGACTCTGCACCCGCTTGGAAAACTCGCCTTGCAACGAGCGCAGGGCGTTGCGGGCAGCCTGAGCCGAACTGGCCTCGATCAGGTCGGCGATGGCCTCTGCCTGGGCCAGATCGAGCTTGTCGTTGAGGAATGCCTGTTCACTGAACTCCCCCGGCCTGGCCATGCGTGCGCCCAGCTCGAGACAGCGCTGCAGCAACAGATCGAGAACCACTGGGCCACCATGTCCCTGCAGCTCCAGCACATCTTCGCCGGTGAAGGAGTTGGGGCCGGGAAAGAACAGCGCAATCCCTTCATCCAGCACTTGAGCGTCGGAGTCCCGGAAGGGACCGTAATGGGCATGTCGAGGCACCAAATCCCGCCCGCAAACATGCAACGCTACCTGTCTGGCCAGCGGACCGGAGACCCGTACGATGCCGACCCCACCGCGGCCCTGGGCCGTGGCGATGGCGGCGATGGTTTCACGTGGGCTGTGCATGCGGGGACTCCATAAGCAAGACGCCCCACGAGGGGGCGTCTTTTTTTCGGGCTCGGCTAGGATCAGGCCTTCTGCGCGGCCCTTTCCAGCTGCCGGGTAATGTACCACTGCTGGGCGATCGACAGACAGTTGTTGACCACCCAGTAGAGCACCAGGCCGGCCGGGAACCAGAGGAAGAAGAAGGTGAAGATGATCGGCATCAGCTTCATCACTTTGGCCTGCATCGGGTCCGGCGGCGTCGGATTGAGATGCTGCTGGATGAACATGGTCACGCCCATGATGATCGGCATAAGGAAATAGGGATCCTTGACCGACAGGTCGGTTATCCACAGCAACCAGGGAGCCTGACGCATCTCCACGCTCTCCAGCAGCACCCAGTAGAGGGCGAGGAAGACCGGCATCTGTACCAGGATAGGCAAACAGCCGCCGAGCGGGTTTATCTTTTCCTTCTTGTACAGCTCCATCATCGCCTGGGACATCTTCTGGCGATCGTCGCCGAATTGCTCCTTCAGCGCCTGCAGCTTGGGCGCGACTGCACGCATGCGGCCCATGGAGCGGTAGCTGGCGGCCGACAGCGGGAAGAACATCAGCTTGATGATGATGGTCAGAACGATGATTGACCATCCCCAGTTGCCGAGTGCGCTGTGGATAAGCTTGAGCAGCCAGAAGATCGGTTGGGCGATGAACCAGAGCACGCCATAGTCGACGGTGAGTTCTAGCCCCGGAGACAGGGCCTCGAGCTTGCCTTGGTCCTTGGGACCGGCATACAGGATGGCGCTGGTTTCGGCATGGGCACCAGCCGGAACGTTCAGGGTCGGCCCGGTGAAGCCGATAATGTAGTTGCCCTGGCTGTCCTTGCGGGTCTGCACTTGGTTAGTGCCGTCCTTCTGCGAGATCCAGGCTGTGACGAAGTAGTGCTGCAACCAGGAGATCCAGCCGCCCTGTACCGTTTCGCGCAGGTTCTTGTCATCCATGTTGCCCATGGAGACCTTCTTGTACGGCTCATCCGAAGTCCACAGAGCGGCACCAAGATAGGTAGCGGAGCCGGTTGCCGTGGTCGAGGACGGGTCGGCGCTGCCGTCGCGCTTAAGTTGGGCGAACAGGTTGCCACTCCAAGGCTGGCCGCTCTGGTTGTCGATCAGGTAGCTGACCTTGAGATCGTACTCGCCGCGCTTGAGGGTAAAACGCTTGGTGTAGTTGACCCCCGCTTCGCTGAATTTTAGGTCGACCACCAGTTGGTCCTGGCCGTCGGCCAGGCTATAGCTGTGCTGTTCGCTGCTGTACAAGGGGCGGCCATTGGCACGGGCATCCGGACCGTTGCTACCGGTCAGGCCGCTTTGTGCCAGATACAGACGTTCGCCACCATTGTCGAACAGTTGGAAAGGAATCTCCGGATGATCCTGACGACGCGGGTATTTGGGCAGGCTGAGCTGGACGATATCGCCGCCGCGCGGGTCGATGGCTAGATCGAAGACATCGGTCCGCACCCGGATGAGTTCATTGGACGCTACTGGTGTCGCGTTATCCAGAGTCTTGCTCTGGTCGCCGGCGGTGGGAACATCGGGGCTGGCCGATCGATTGGCCAGCGGCGTATCCATCAGCGCCCGGTTGGCGCTGGAAGTTTCGGCGTTCTGGGTCGGTAGGGCTGCCTGTCCGTAGTCCTGGTTCCACTCTAGAACCATCAGGTAGGACACAACTGCCAAGGCGACGATCAGGATCGAGCGTTTGATATCCATGATTACTCGGCCATCGAAGAGGGTCGTGAGGGGTGGATCGGAGGAACCGGGTCGTAACCTCCCGGGTTCCATGGATGGCAGCGCCCGAGACGGCGCAGGCTCAACCAGCTGCCGCGTATCAGGCCATGATTTTCGATGGCTTGGTACGCATAGCAGGAACAGCTGGGGTAGAAACGACAGTGACTTGCCATCAGCGGGCTAATGGCATAGCGATAGAACTGGATCGAGGCGAGGGCCAGTTTACGCATCGGGATTTCCCGCCACCTCTGCTTCGGTCGGGGGCTGGCCACGTGATCGGTTGCGCGCGAGTCGCTTCCAGAGCTTGTCGAACTGTTGTGTCAGCTCGGCGTTTTCCAGATCGCCAAAGCCTTTTCGTGCGACCACAACGATATCCCATCCGATCAGGGCATCCTGATTCAGGCGGAAGGAATTACGTATCAGACGTTTCAGGCGATTGCGCTGAACAGAGAGTTTGACACTCTTCTTGCCGATCACCAGTCCCAGACGGGGGAGTTCGAGATCGTTAAGGCGGGCGAGTAGGAGAACGTGCTTGCCCGGAACCTTGGCGGTCGGGGAGTCGAAGACTGCCTTGAACTGTCTTGGGATCAGCAGCCGCTTTTCCCGAGAGAAGTCTCGACTCACCACCCGGTCCGGATAAATCAGACAGTCAGACGCTTGCGGCCCTTGGCGCGACGACGCGACAGGACTTGACGACCGTTCTTGGTGGCCATACGGGCACGGAAACCGTGGGTACGAGCGCGCTTGAGGGTGCTGGGTTGGAAAGTGCGTTTCATGATGCCTTACCTGGTGGTCACTACGGGCCGGAAGTGGCCCCCGTTCAAAGAGACCGGCAATTCTATTGAAAGCATCAGGTCAGGTCAATTTCCAACCAATGCCTTACCTCATCAGTAAGCAAAGGCTGCTGGACTCATTTGCATCCCTTTCAATCCGTATAGCTCTCCATGCAGGCATGGTGATTTCTTGGTCCGGCAAGCATGCACAAAAAGATACAAGAGGAAAAATTCTTTAAAAAGATTGTTCTTATTAAAGAACTTAGTGATCAGCCTGTCTGTGGATAACATCATGAGAGACCCATTCTGCGCAGGTTTACAGACATGACAAGGTTGTACAGAATCAGTGCTCCACTTGTGCTGAGATGTGCGTAAATGCTGTGGGTTAAATCGCATTTTATGCACAGCGAAGTTATCAACAGTAGCTCTCTGGTGGTTGTGCACTACGCTGATATCTAGTTATCAACAGGGCTGGGCGCTAGCCTATTACACCGAGGGGCAGTGTTTTTTCTCTCGCCATGTGGATAACCACTATCGGTGGCGGCTACAATGGCAGACTGTTTTTTGCCTGCCGCTTTGATGGCTAGGGGATATACGTGTCCGTTGAACTTTGGCAACAGTGCGTCGAGCTTCTGCGCGATGAACTGCCCGCTCAGCAATTCAACACTTGGATTCGTCCGCTGCAGGTCGAAGCCGAGGGTGATGAGCTGCGCGTCTACGCACCCAATCGGTTTGTCCTCGATTGGGTCAATGAAAAGTACCTAGGGCGATTGCTGGAATTGCTGGGAGAGCGTAGTGATGGTTTCGCGCCTTCCGTTTCTTTATTGATCGGCAGCAAACGCCGGCCTATCCCGCGTCCTGTGCAACCCGCTCCGTCTGCTCTACCCCCCCCTGCTTCGCGTCCGGTGGCTGAGATGCCCGAGCCGGCCGCGAGCGAGCCCACTGCTACCGATAGTCGAGCTGATACCGGGACTGCGGCATCTGTTCCTCCGGTGCGGACCGAGCGTTCGGTTCAGGTCGAGGGAGCGCTCAAGCACACCAGTTATCTCAATCGCTCCTTCACCTTCGAGAACTTCGTCGAGGGCAAATCCAACCAACTGGCTCGTGCCGCAGCCTGGCAGGTGGCGGATAATCCCAAGCATGGTTACAACCCACTGTTCCTCTATGGGGGAGTCGGTCTGGGCAAGACCCACCTGATGCATGCTGTGGGTAACCATCTTCTGGAGAGGAATCCGAATGCCAAGGTGGTTTACCTGCATTCGGAGCGTTTCGTCGCCGACATGGTGAAGGCCCTTCAGCTCAATGCGATCAACGAGTTCAAGCGTTTCTACCGTTCGGTGGACGCGCTGCTGATCGACGATATCCAGTTCTTTGCTAAGAAGGAGCGTTCCCAGGAGGAGTTCTTCCACACCTTCAACGCCCTGCTCGAAGGTGGCCAGCAGGTGATTCTTACCAGCGACCGCTATCCCAAGGAAATTGAAGGGCTTGAAGAGCGCCTAAAATCCCGCTTTGGCTGGGGCCTGACGGTCGCCGTCGAGCCGCCGGAGCTGGAAACTCGGGTGGCGATCCTGATGAAGAAGGCCGAGCAGACTAAGGTAGAACTACCCCACGACGCTGCCTTCTTCATCGCCCAGCGCATTCGCTCCAATGTGCGCGAGTTGGAAGGGGCCTTGAAGCGGGTCATCGCCCACTCGCACTTCACCAATCATCCGATCACCATCGAGCTGATCCGCGAATCGCTGAAGGATCTGTTGGCTCTGCAGGATAAGCTGGTCAGTGTGGATAACATCCAGCGTACGGTCGCCGAGTACTACAAGATCAAAATCGCCGACCTGCTTTCCAAACGCCGTTCGCGTTCGGTGGCGCGACCGCGTCAGGTTGCCATGGCCCTGTCCAAGGAGTTGACCAACCACAGCTTGCCGGAGATCGGCGATTCCTTTGGCGGCCGCGATCACACCACCGTCTTGCATGCTTGCCGCAAGATTGCTGAACTGAGGGAATCCGATGCGGATATCCGCGAGGATTACAAGAACCTACTGCGCACCTTGACCACCTGACAACCAGAAGCAAACCGATTAGGGACTGACCATGCATTTCATCATTCAACGCGAAGCTTTGTTGAAACCGCTGCAGCTGGTCGCAGGCGTCGTCGAGCGGCGACAGACTCTGCCGGTGCTATCCAACGTGCTGCTGGTCGTCCAGGGCCAGCAGCTGTCGCTGACCGGTACCGATCTGGAGGTGGAGCTGGTCGGTCGGGTGCCGCTGGAGGAGCGTGCCGAGCCGGGCGAGATCACCGTGCCGGCGCGCAAGCTCATGGATATCTGCAAGAGTCTGCCCAACGATACGCTGATCGATATCCGCGTCGATGAGCAGAAGCTGCTGATCAAGGCCGGGCGTAGCCGCTTCACCCTGTCTACCCTCCCGGCCAACGACTTCCCCACTGTAGAGGAAGGCCCGGGCTCGCTGACTTTCACCCTGGTGCAGAGCAAGTTGCGCCGCCTGATCGAGCGCACCAGCTTCGCCATGGCCCAGCAGGACGTCCGCTATTACCTCAACGGCATGCTTCTGGAAATGAATGCGGGTGTATTGCGCGCGGTAGCGACCGACGGCCATCGTTTGGCTCTGTGCGCCATGCAGGCGGGTATCGAACATGCCGACCGCCATCAGGTCATCGTTCCGCGCAAGGGTATCCTGGAACTGGCACGCTTGCTCACCGAGCAGGATGGCGAAGTGAGCATTGTGCTCGGTCAGCACCATATCCGCGCTACCACCGGTGAGTTCACCTTCACCTCCAAGCTGGTCGATGGCAAGTTCCCGGATTATGAGCGCGTTCTACCGAAGGGCGGCGACAAGCAGGTGATCGGCGATCGCCAACTGCTGCGCGAGGCCTTCAGCCGTACCGCAATTTTGTCCAACGAAAAGTACCGCGGCATTCGCCTGCAACTGGCCAAAGGATTGCTGAAGATCCAGGCCAACAACCCGGAACAGGAAGAAGCCGAGGAAGAAGTGGCGGTCGACTACAACGGCGATCCGCTGGAGATCGGCTTCAACGTCAGCTATCTGCTCGACGTACTGGGCGTGATGACTGCCGAGCAGGTTCGTCTGACCTTGTCGGATGCCAACAGCAGTGCCCTACTGCAGGAAGCCGATAACGACGATTCGGCCTATGTTGTCATGCCGATGCGCTTGTAAAACCTCCGCATTCGATGTCCCTCTGCCGTATCACGGTCACCGCGGTGCGCAACCTGCACCCGGTGACCTTCTCTCCCTCGCCCCGCATCAATATCCTTTATGGCGCCAATGGCAGCGGCAAGACCAGCCTGCTGGAGGCCATACATCTTCTGGGACTGGCCCGTTCCTTCAGGAGTCAGCGTCTTTCCCCCGTGATCCAGCATGACCAGCCGGCCTGTACCGTGTTCGGACAGGTTCGCCTGAACGACGGATATATGAGCAACCTGGGGGTTTCACGTAATCGTCAAGGGGAGTTACAGATCCGCATCGATGGGCAGAACGTGCGCAGCGCCGCCCACTTGGCTGAAACCCTGCCTCTGCAGTTGATCAACCCGGATAGTTTTCGTCTGCTCGAGGGGGCGCCGAAGATTCGCCGGCAGTTTCTCGACTGGGGCGTGTTCCACGTGGAACGGCGTTTTCTTCCAGCCTGGCAACGCTTGCAGAAGGCCCTGCGGCAGCGGAACTCCTGGCTCCGCCATGGTAGAATGGATAGCGCTTCGCAAGCTGCCTGGGACCATGAGTTGTGCTTGGCCAGCGAAGAAATTGATAGTTATCGACGCACTTATATCCAGACGTTGAAACCAGTTTTCGAGAAGGTTTTACATGAACTGGTGGAGCTGGATGGCTTGACCTTGAGCTACTACCGCGGCTGGGACAAGGAGCGCTCGCTGGGCGATGTACTGGTGGCGTCCCTGCTGCGAGACCAGCAACTGGGTCATACGCAGGCAGGTCCCCAGCGTGCCGATTTGCGTTTGCGCCTGGCCTCGCACAATGCGGTGGATATTCTTTCGCGGGGGCAGCAAAAACTGGTGGTTTGTGCGTTGAAGATCGCCCAGGGACATCTAGTCGAAAATGCCAGGCGCAGCCAATGCATCTATCTGGTCGACGACCTTCCCTCCGAGCTGGATGAGCAGCACCGCCGCGCCCTTTGCCACTTGCTTGAAGAACTTAACTGCCAGGTATTCATCACCTGCGTTGATAGAGAATTATTGCGAGAAAGCTGGCGCACGGACACGCCAGTTGCCTTGTTCCACGTGGAGCAAGGTCGTATCACCCAGACCCACGATCGGGAGTGAAGCATGAGCGAAAACCAGACGTACGACTCGTCCAGCATCAAAGTCCTCAAAGGGTTGGATGCCGTACGCAAGCGCCCCGGTATGTATATCGGTGACACCGACGATGGCACCGGTCTGCACCACATGGTGTTCGAGGTGGTCGACAACTCCATTGACGAGGCCTTGGCAGGCCATTGCACGGATATCAGCATTACCATTCACACCGACGAGTCCATCACGGTGCGCGACAATGGTCGTGGCATTCCGGTGGATCTCCACAAGGAAGAAGGTGTTTCAGCCGCCGAAGTCATCATGACCGTGCTGCATGCCGGCGGCAAATTCGACGATAACAGCTACAAGGTCTCTGGCGGTCTGCATGGAGTGGGCGTGTCCGTGGTCAACGCGCTGTCCGAGGAGCTGATCCTGACCATCCGTCGTGAGGGAAAGGTCTGGGAGCAGACCTACGTTCATGGCGTTCCTCAGGCTCCGCTCGCCGCCGTGGGCGACACTGAGGGCACCGGCACGCAAATCCATTTCAAGCCATCGGCCGAGACCTTCCAGAACATCCACTTCAGCTGGGACATCCTGGCCAAGCGCCTGCGCGAGCTGTCTTTCCTCAACTCCGGCGTCGGCATCGTTCTCAAAGACGAACGCAGCGGCAAGGAGGAGTTGTTCAAGTACGAGGGCGGACTCAGGGCCTTCGTCGACTACCTGAACACCAACAAGAACGCGGTCAGCCAAGTGTTCCATTTCAACATGCAGCGCGAGGAAGATGGCGTCGGCGTGGAGGTGGCGCTGCAGTGGAACGACGGTTTCAACGAGAACATCCTGTGTTTCACCAACAACATTCCCCAGCGTGACGGCGGCACCCATCTAGCCGGCTTCCGCTCGGCCCTGACCCGTAACCTGAATGCCTATATCGAGCAGGAAGGCCTGGCCAAGAAACACAAGGTGGCCACCACCGGCGACGATGCCCGCGAAGGTCTGACCGCGATTATCTCAGTCAAGGTACCGGATCCGAAGTTCAGCTCGCAAACCAAGGACAAGCTGGTCTCCAGCGAAGTGAAGACCGCGGTCGAGCAGGAAATGGGCAAGTACTTCGGCGACTTCCTGCTGGAGAACCCCAACGAGGCCAAGGCTGTGGTCGGCAAGATGATCGATGCCGCGCGTGCCCGCGAGGCCGCCCGGAAGGCCCGAGAGATGACCCGTCGCAAGGGGGCGCTGGATATCGCCGGTCTGCCCGGCAAGCTGGCCGATTGTCAGGAGAAAGATCCCGCCCTCTCCGAACTCTATATCGTGGAGGGTGACTCCGCTGGCGGATCGGCCAAACAGGGGCGCAACCGTCGGACCCAGGCGATCCTGCCGCTCAAGGGCAAGATTCTCAACGTCGAGAAGGCACGCTTCGACAAGATGCTCTCCTCCGCCGAAGTCGGCACCCTGATCACCGCGCTGGGTTGTGGGATCGGGCGCGAGGAATACAACATCGAAAAGCTGCGTTACCACAACATCATCATCATGACCGATGCAGACGTCGATGGTTCGCATATCCGCACCCTGCTGCTGACCTTCTTCTTCCGCCAAATGCCCGAGCTGATCGAGCGCGGTTACATCTACATCGCCCAGCCGCCGCTGTACAAGGTCAAGAAGGGCAAGCAGGAGCAGTACATCAAGGACGACGAGGCCATGGAGGAATACATGACCCAGTCGGCCCTCGAAGAGGCCAGCCTGCACGTCAACGAGAGTGCCCCCGGTTTGTCCGGTGCCGCACTGGAGAAGCTGGTCAACGATTACCGCATGGTGATGAAGACCCTAGCTCGTCTGTCGCGGCTTTATCCACAGGAACTCACCGAGCACTTCGTCTATCTGCCGCGGGTCGGCATTGAGCAGCTGGCCGACCAGGCTGCGATGCAGGCCTGGCTGGATCGGCTACAGACACGCCTGAAGACGGCCGAGAAGTCCGGTCTGACCTACAAGGCCAACCTGCGCGAGGATCGCGAGCGCAGACTCTGGCTGCCGGAGGTGGAGATGGTCGCCCACGGCCTGTCCAGCTACGTCACCTTCAACCGCGACTTCTTTGCTAGCAACGACTATCGGACGGTCACGGCACTCGGCGAGCAGCTGAACAACCTGCTGGAGGAAGGTGCCTATGTGCAGCGCGGTGAGCGCAAGAAGCCGGTGGGAAGCTTCAAGGAAGCCCTCGCCTGGCTCATGGCGGAAAGTACCAAGCGTCACAGCATCCAGCGCTACAAGGGGCTCGGCGAAATGAACCCCGAACAGCTGTGGGAAACCACCATGGACCCCAGTGTGCGCCGCATGCTCAAGGTGACTATCGAGGACGCCATCGCTGCCGATCAGATTTTCAACACCCTGATGGGCGACGCGGTGGAACCGCGGCGCGATTTCATCGAGAGCAATGCTCTGGCAGTCTCGAATCTGGATGTTTGATTAATCTGCCCGATATTGGCAACCCCCGACAGACCTTCGGTTTGTCGGGGGTTTTGCTTTTGAGGGAGAGATATCCAAAGCCTGGTGTGTAGCTGTGGATAAGCGGGGCTCGATTTATCGCATCGACTTTATCGACAAGTAGCGATCTCGGTAGAAAGAGCGGAGCGGAATGGACTGCTGAGCTGCAATTTTCTTCATTGTGAAGACTCTAACCATTTCAGAGCTGGGTGATCATCGCGAAGGGGCGGATTAGCAGATCGCTGCAGCAGCTTCGATCGATCAACCGATTTATTGGCAAGAGCGGTATTGCCATCACGAGAAGGATCTCATGGACATCAACCGCGTAAGCGCAAGGAACGTGCATCAGGCTCACTACGAGCTGATTGTTATCGGCTCGGGTTTCGGCTCCACCTTCTTTCTTGATGAAGCCCTGAAACATATCACCGGGCGGGCCTTGGTTATCGAGTGGGGCGACTATCAGCCCTGGGCTTGGCAAGTCGAGGCGCAATCCAATTCTCCGATTGCGCCCGAATCCACTTACAAGAACTCGGGAAACAAGCCATGGAATACCACCATCGCGCTGGGTGGTGGTACGAACTGCTGGTATGCCCAGACGCCGCGCTTGCATCCGAACGATTTTAAAACCCGGGCTCTCTATGGAGTCGGGCACGATTGGCCGCTGGGCTATGACGACCTCGAGCCGTATTACTGCAGGGCGGAGCAGATCATGTCCATTTCGGGCGATCCCGACATAGGCAAGGTATTGCCACGCAGTCAGCCCTACCCTCAGCCGCCCCACAAGGGGACCTCGGTTGATGCACTGATGAAGGCTGCCATGCCTGATCATCACTTCATTTGCCCAACTGCCCGGCCGAGGATGGCGACTGCCAATCGCAGCGCCTGCTGCGCCAATGCAAGGTGCAGTCAGTGTCCCGTCAATGCCAAATTCACGGCCGAGAACGGGTTCCCTTCGCTGTTCAGCCATCCCAAGGTCGACGTCTGCCTGAAAAGCGAAGTCAGAACGCTGGAGTATTCAGGCAACCAGATCTCGGGGGCGACCATTGCCTCCGAGGGCGGCGAGTATAAAGTTTTCGGCGATGTGTTCGTGCTGGGGGCCAATGCCATCCAAAGTCCGGCGATCCTGCTCCGATCCGACATAGACTACGGGCAAACCGGCAGAGGCTTGCACGAGCAGGTGGGCGCCAACGTCGAAGTGTTCCTCGAGGGGCTGAAGAGCCTCGATGGCAGCACGATCACCACGGGTTACAACTACTATTTCGCCGATGGCGATTTCCGCCGGAATCGCGCTTCTTGTCTGGTTTCCTTCGAGAATCGCTGGTGGCCTTTCGGACTGCGCAAAGAGCGGGGGCGATGGGATGAGATGCTGTCGTTATCCGTCGTCGTCGAGGATCTGCCGAATCCCGACAACCGTGTGACCATCGATCCCCAGAGCGGTCAGGCCGTCGTCGATTACCGCGGCGAATCCAGTTATGCCAAGGCCGGCATCGAGCATGTCTTCGACAATCTGGATAAATTGCTGGCGCCTCTACCCGTGGAGTCCATCAACAGCCGGATTTGGCGTCCGACCGAATCCCATGTTCAAGGCACCCTCAGGATGGGCATCAAGGACGATGGATCGGTCATCGATCAAAACATGCTGCACCATAGGATGCGCAACCTGGTCGTGGTCGGAACTTCCAGCTTTCCCAGTTGCTCGCCTGCCGCCCCGAGTCTGACCGCTGCAGCTCTGTCCATTCGTGCTGCCGAACTTCTCTACAGCTGAGGACATAACCATGAATCGTCGCAAATTCCTGGGTTATTCCGCGGCCACCTTCGGCCTGGCGGCATTGGGGGCCTCGGCCTTTCTGCATGAGGACAGTGATTCTTTCATTCCACGACTGCTGCACGAACTCATCGGTGACTTCGCCATGACACCGCAACAAGAGGAGCAGTTCGTGAAGTCCTTTGCTGAAAGCTTCGGCACGAAGAAGCTGGCAGCCATGATCGCCTTGTACCGAGTCGATGAAAGTACCGGGCTGGGCACGGAGTTCACTCGTGGGCGGATAGACCGATTCGAGCGTGCCTTGGTGACCGAGTTTCTGACGAGCACCGATTATCTGCGTAAGCAGCAGGAAAAGAATCCGGACGTCCTGTACGTCGGGCATAAGCTGTGCAGCAATCCGTTCGCGCAGTTCTCCGGTTTGCCGGCTTAAACCCGCTTCAAGTGTGCACTCTTTACGGGGATTCAACCGGTAGTGTCTCCTTGGAAAACGACAACCCCGGATAGCCGGGGTTGTCGCTCTGAGCCGATGCCATTCGGCAAGTCCCTCAGAACGGTTTGATCGCTACCTTGAGCACGCCGTCACGCTGGTTGGCGAACAGGTCGTAGGCGGCTTCGATGTCGTCCAGCTTGTACTGGTGAGTAACCAACGGAGTCAGGTCGATACGGCCGGAAGCCACCACGTTGAGCAGACGGCGCATGCGTTCCTTGCCGCCCGGACAGAGCGAGGTGACGATCTTGTTTTCGCCCAGGCCGGCATGGAACGCCCCCAAGGGAATCTTCAGATCGGTGGAGTAAACCCCGAGGCTGGACAGGGTGCCTCCCGGCTTTAGAACGCGCAGGGCGCTTTCGAAGGTGGATTGCAAGCCAAGCGCCTCGATCGCCCCGTCCACTCCCCGGCCGCCGGTCAGCTTGAGGATCTCGTCGACCACATCCACCTCGCGGAAGTTGAGGGTCACATCGGCGCCCAGCTGGCGGGCGACCCTCAGGCGCTCGTTGTTGCCGTCGATGGCGATGATGGTGCTGGCCCCGCGCAACTTGGCCCCGGCAGTGGCGCACAAGCCGATCGGGCCTTGGGCGAAGATTGCGACGATATCGCCGATCTTGATGTTGGCGGCCTCGGCGCCAGCGAAGCCGGTGGACATGATATCCGGGCACATCAGCACCTGTTCGTCGGTCAGCCCGTCGGGAACCGGCGCCAAGTTAGCCTGGGCATCGGGGACCAGGACGTATTCGGCCTGGGTGCCGTCGATGGTATTGCCGAAGCGCCAGCCGCCCATGGGTTTGTAACCGTGGCAGGAACAGCCCCCGTCCTGGGAGGGGAAGCCGTCCTGGCTGGCGTAGGAGGTGAAGCTCGGACAGATAGCGCCGGCGATCACCCGTTGACCCTCCCGGTAGCCCTGGACGTTGCTGCCCAGCTTCTCGATGATGCCCACGGGCTCGTGGCCGATGGTCAGGCCCTGCTCGACCGGGTATTCGCCCTTGAGGATGTGCACATCAGTGCCGCAGATCGTGGTGGTCGTGATGCGCACCAGCGCATCGTTCGGACCGACCGGGGGGATCGGCTTCTCCCTCAGCTCGATACGACCCGGGGCCAGGAACACGGCGGCTTTCATCATTGTCATCGAAACGCTCCTTTAGCAGTGGACCTGTGAGGCTGGGTGGTCCGGCTCCCTCAGATTAGCCGATGGGCTCCGACATCCCTTGATAGGTGTCAATCGGGCAGTCTGAGTTCCTTTCCTTACGGTTTATGCGTCATCGGCCGGCCCAAGGCATCCCGAGCCCTACGGTATTCCGTCCCGTAAACCGAAAAAATCTCGGAAACCACCTGATCCGGCATTGCGTTCCGGCTCAGGGTCCTTTGCAGATGGCCGCAGCTTTCGGCGAAGCGAAACGATTCTTTGAGTAGCCGGGCGTTGAGTTGGAAATCACCGATCCGGCTCTCCCTGGCGAATATTGCTTGCAGCGTCGCCTTGACCAGTGCCGCAATGGCATCCGCTGTCGGTCGTGCCTGGCCCCGTCGCCAGTGCTCCAGCAGGCGTCGTTTGCAGTCGGGCGATTGCCCCTCTCCGATATCTTTCTCCCAGAGTGCGGCAAGGTGTTGATCGGGATTTCCGCTGGAAGGACAACCGCTGATCAGAGCGAGATGGTCGAGGTATTCCTCTAGCGGAGCTCTCCAGCGGCCGCTCGCCGGGTCGAGCGCCGGCAGGAAGTTCTCTAGCAGTACCACGTCCTCCAGGCCGGTCTGGCTGAGTGTGTCCCAATGCTCAAGGCTGAGGTCGACCACCCTCCAGGCGGCCAGGCGGATCAGCACCACATGGGCATCGGCAATGCGCGATTGCAGTACGAGCGGGTGTTCCAGCAACATCCGCTCCGGCCACTCCTGCTCAAGCAGCCGCTCTAGGCGCACGCGAGCCGATGGGCAGCTCAGCTCTTGCGACAGAGCGCTTTGAATGAAGCAGCGGAATTTCTCCACCGTTCCGGAAACCGTCGGCAGAATCCGGCAGGCCAGTTCCCGATCCTCTTCCAGTCGGTCCTGCCAGAACTGCTTGGCTGCCGGATGCTTGAAACTGGCACTCAGCAATCCGCCCCATTCGGCATGGAGGGGACGATGGAAATTCATTCCGGACCTGGCGACCGCAGAACGGATATTGGTATTGAGCAATTCCGACAGGTGGGCCAGCGGCGGGAACAACAGAGTCCCTTCCTCGGCGGGAGCCTGCCAATTCTCGGCCTGTACGGCCTCTTCCCTGGTCATGCGCGGCGCATTCCTTTTCCGGCCTCCAGAGGCCAATAAGGGGGGGATGAAATATGAGCGAATGGATCCATGGAGTTTCCGGAACGTTCTAGTAGGGCCGTCCAGAGCGTCCTCCGGTGAAGACGATAGTAGCCCGTGAATAGTGTGATGGCGTCTGGTGAGAACATACCGTTTCGATGACGGATTTATCCATCATGCGCGATCGCGTTCCACGTGGAACCAGACACACGTCAGAACCTCAGCCAACAAAAAAGCCGGTCGAGGCCGGCTTTCTTGTTGGAGATGATCGATCAGGTCAGGAGACCTTGGCTTCGGCATCGATGACCGCGTTTTCGCCGTCGAGCACGCCCAGCTCCCGCTGGGTCTTTTCGATCCAGGCGAAGGCACGCTCGTTGAGTTCGGCAATGGCACGCGGGCCGGAACCTTCGGCATACAGCAGGGGACCGAAGACGACCTGGACTGTGCCCGGATGCTTGTTCCAGCCATCCTTTGGCCAATACACCCCGGCATCGAGCGCTACCGGCAACACCGGCAGGTTGGCGTTCACTGCCAGAGATGCTCCGCCCCGGGAGAACTTGCCGATCTTTCCGACCGGCACGCGAGTGCCTTCCGGGAAGATCAGGACCCAGTTGCCTTGCATCAGCCGCTCATGCCCCTGGGTAGCCAGTTGCTTGAGTGCGGCCTTGGGGTTGCTGCGGTCGATGGCGATCGGCTTGACCTTGGCAATCGCCCAGCCGAAGAACGGCATGCGCAATATTTCGCGCTTGAGCACATGGCTCAGCGGTGCGAAGTAGCCGGTGAGAAAGAAGGTTTCCCAGGTGCTCTGGTGCTTGGCCAGGATCACGCAAGGCGTCTTCGGAATGTTCTCCAGGCCCCGGAGCCTGTAGTCGATTCCAAGAATCCACTTGGCCATCCAGACGGAACAACGGCACCAGCTCTGCGCCACCAGGCGGTAACGGGCCCGGTATCCCAGGAAGGGAGCGAACAGGAGGCTGGCCAGGCACCAGGAGACGGTGGTCAATGCCAGCAGGACATAGTAGAGCAGGATACGAAAGTACTTCATGACACTCATCGATCGGTCTTGAGGAGGTGGTCGGCGACTGCCGCCAGGTCGTCGAAGACCTGGGTTCCGGGCGGCAGGCTATTCATCAGGGTGCGCAGCCCCTTGCCGGTTTTCACCAGGTAGGGAGTGCCGCCCAGCACCAGACCGGCATGCAGATCCCGGTGGCTGTCGCCCACCACCGGTACCCCGTGCAGATCCTCTAGGCCGAAATGTTCGGCGATGGTGCGGAACATGCCGGGCGCCGGCTTGCGGCAGTCGCAGCCATCGTCCGGACCGTGCGGGCAATGCACGATCAGGTCGATGCGGCCGCCCTGCTCCATCACCAGCCGCTGCATTTTCAGATGCATGTCGGCCAGCGTGTTCAGGTCGAACAGGCCGCGGGCCAGACCGGACTGGTTGGTGGCGACCGCCACCGTCCAGCCGGCCTGGCTTAGGCGGGCGATCGCCTCGATGGAGCCGGGGATGGGAATCCACTCCTCCACCGATTTGACGAAGGCTTCGGAGTCCTGGTTGATGACTCCGTCGCGGTCGAGAACGATCAGCTTCATGGGCTCTTATCCCAGTAGGGAGATATCCGCCACTCCGAGGAACAACCCACGCAGTTGCGCCAGCATCGCGTAGCGATTGGCCCGCACGGTCGGGTCCTCGGCGTTGACCAGCACCGACTCGAAGTAGTGGTCCACCGGGGTGCGCAGGCTGGCCAGACGCTCCAGGGCCTCGCGGTAGCAGCGTGCGGCGGACAGCGGCTTGACCGCCTGCTGGGCCTGCTGCAGCGCCGAGTACAGGGAGAACTCGCTGGCGTTGTCGAAGTAGCGGGCTTCGACCGCGGACGGCAGCTTGCCCTCGTACTTGCCGAGCAGGTTGGACACGCGCTTGTTCACCGCGGCCAGGGCCTCGGCTTCCGGCAGCTTGCGGAAGGCCTGCACGGCCTGCACGCGCTGGTCGAAGTCGAGCGCCGAATGCGGACGCAGGGCGCGTACCGCCAGGTAGCTGGAGACGTCGACGCCCTCGTCCTCGTAACGTGCCCGCAGGCGGTCGAAGATGAACTCGGAGACCTGATCGGCCAGCCCCTTGCCCTTCACCTTGTCGCCGTACTGGGCGATGGCGAAGCGGATGGCCTCCTCCAGGTCCAGGTCCAGCTGCTTCTCGATGAGGATGCGCAGGATGCCCAGCGCCGCACGGCGCAGAGCGTACGGGTCCTTGCTGCCGGTCGGCAGCATGCCGATGCCGAAGATACCGACCAGGGTGTCGAGCTTGTCGGCGACCGCCACGGCGGCACCGGTCAGGGTGACCGGCAGTTCGGCACCGGCGCCGCGCGGCATGTACTGCTCGTTCAGGGCTTGGGCGACGTCCTCGGGCTCGCCATCATTGAGCGCGTAGTAGTAGCCGGCGATGCCCTGCAGTTCGGGGAACTCGCCGACCATCTCGGTGGCCAGATCGCTCTTCGACAGCAGGCCGGCGCGGGCGGCACGCTTGGAATCGCCGCCGACGCTCTCGGCGACGAAGGCGGCCAGCTTGGAAACCCGCTTGGCCTTGTCCAGCACGGTGCCGAGCTGGGCCTGGAACACCACGCTGGCCAGACGCTGGTTGAAGGACTCGAGCTTGTGCTTCTTGTCCTGCTTGAAGAAGAACTCGGCGTCGGTCAGGCGCGGGCGCACGACCTTCTCGTTGCCGGCGACGATCTGCGCCGGATCCTGGCTCTCGATGTTGGCCACGGTGATGAAGCGCGGCAGCAGCTTGCCGTTCTCGTCCAGCAGGCAGAAATACTTCTGGTTGTCCTGCATGGTGGAGATCAGCGCCTCCTGCGGCACGGCGAGGAAGCGTTCCTCGAAGGAGCAGACCAGCGGCACCGGCCATTCGACCAGGGCGGTCACCTCGTCTAGCAGATCATCCGGGACGATGGCGCTGCCCTTCTGCTCCGCGGCCAGTTGTGCGACACGCTTGGCGATCAGCGCACGACGCTCGGCGAAGTCGGCGACCACGTAAGCGCTGCGCAGGTCTTCCAGATAGGTGGTCGGCTTGCTGATGCGCACCGCGTCCGGATGATGGAAGCGGTGGCCGCGGGATTCGCGGCCGGCACGCTGGGCGAGGATCTCGCAGTCGACCACCTGGTCGCCGAACAGCATCACCAGCCACTGGCTCGGACGGACGAACTCCTCTTTGCGTGCGCCCCAGCGCATACGCTTCGGGATCGGCAGGGCGTTCAGCGAAGCGTTGACGATCTCCGGCAGCAGCGCAGCGGCCGGCTGGCCGGCGATGGTGCGGGAAAAGCGCAACTTGGGGCCGCTCTGGTCGATTTCGGCCAGTTCCACGCCGCACTTCTTGGCGAAGCCGAGGGCGGCCTGGGTTGGGTTGCCCTCGGCGTCGAAGGCGGCCGCGGCCGGCGGACCGTCCAGATTGATGGTGCGATCCGGCTGCTGGGTGGCCAGTTGCTCGACCAGCACCGCCAGACGGCGCGGCGCGGCATAGACATGGGCGACGCGATAGCCGAGGCCGGCATCGGCCAGGCCTTTCTCGATCCCGGCGAGGAAGGCCGTGGCGAGGTTCTTCAGGGCTTTCGGCGGCAGCTCTTCGCTGCCCAGTTCGACGAGAAAATCTTGTGCACTCATTCTGCAGCCTCCAGCTTGGCCAGTACTTCGTCACGCAATTCCGGGGAGGCCATGGGGAAGCCGAGTTTGGCGCGGGCCTGCAGGTAGCTCTGCGCGACGGCGCGGGCCAGGGTGCGCACGCGCAGGATGTAGCGCTGGCGTTCGGTCACCGAGATGGCGCGGCGGGCGTCGAGCAGGTTGAAGGTGTGCGAGGCCTTGAGGACCATTTCGTAGGTCGGCAACGGCAACTCCAGGGCGCTCAGGCGGTTGGCTTCCGACTCGTAGAAGTCGAACAGCTCGAACAGCTTCTCGACGTTGGCATGCTCGAAGTTGTAGGTGGACTGCTCCACCTCGTTCTGGTGGAACACGTCGCCGTAGGTGACCTTGCCGAACGGACCGTCGGTCCACACCAGGTCGTACACCGAGTCCACGCCCTGCAGGTACATGGCCAGACGTTCCAGACCGTAGGTGATCTCGCCGGTGACCGGGTAGCACTCGACTCCGCCGACCTGCTGGAAGTAGGTGAACTGGGTGACCTCCATGCCGTTCAGCCAGACCTCCCAGCCCAGGCCCCAGGCGCCGAGGGTCGGCGATTCCCAGTTGTCCTCGACGAAGCGTACGTCGTGGATGCGGGTATCGATGCCGATCCGCCGCAGGGACTCCAGGTAGAGCTCCTGGATGTTGTCCGGGTTCGGCTTGAGCACCACCTGGAACTGGTAGTAGTGCTGCAGGCGGTTGGGGTTCTCGCCGTAGCGGCCGTCGGCCGGGCGGCGCGAGGGCTGCACGTAGGCGGCGTTCCAGGTTTCCGGGCCGATGGCGCGGAGAAAGGTGGCGGTGTGGAAGGTGCCGGCACCCACTTCCATATCGTAGGGCTGCAGCACCACACAACCCTGCTCGGCCCAGTAGTTCTGCAGGGCGAGAATCAGGTCTTGGAAGGTGCGCACGGCAGGCGTAGTCTGGCTCACAAAATTCACCCTGTCCTGAGGCTGCGACGTAAAAGGCTGGGATTATACCCCGATTCGCTGTGGCCCCGAGAGAGATGCACAGCCCATATGCCACGCTGCTTCTGGTGCTCCGACGAGCCGCTGTACATGGCCTATCACGACGAGGAATGGGGCGTGCCCCTGCGCGATGGCAGAGCCCTGTTCGAGCTGTTGCTGCTGGAGGGGTTCCAGGCCGGATTGTCCTGGTTCACCGTGCTGAAGAAGCGCGAACGCTACCGCCAGGTGCTGTTCGGCTTCGACCCGCAGCGTCTGGCCGGTCTCGGCGACGCGGAGATCGACGCCCTGCTGCTGGACCCGGGCATCATCCGCAACCGGCGCAAGCTCGAGGCCGTCCGGCAGAACGCCCGGGCCTGGCTGGGGCTGGAGAATCCGGTCGAGTGGCTGTGGTCCTTCGTCGGCGGCGTGCCGCGGATCAATCGTTTCCAGGCCCGCGAGGACGTCCCGGCGACCAGTCCCGAAGCCGAGGACATGAGCCGGGCGCTGAAGAAGGCCGGCTTCGCCTTCGTCGGGCCGACCATCTGCTATGCCTTCATGCAGGCGGCCGGGATGGTCATGGACCACACCACCGATTGCGACCGCCATGCCCAGCTGGCCGGTGCCGCCCAGCCCAGTGGATAGACCCGCCGCCCTGCCGCTTTCCCCTCTGCCGCTGCAACTGTGGGCCCGATAAACACGCCCGCGCCGCCGGCTGCTCTACAATGGCTGACCTTCTTTCCTGGGGAGTTCCGCTTGTGGATAAGCTCAAGGGTGCCGTGGTCGTCGGCTTCCTGCGTCTTTTCGCCCGGCTGCCCTGGCCGGCGGTGCAGGGTTTTGGGAATGCCATCGGCTGGCTGCTGGCGCGCATCCCGAATCGCTCGGCGCAGGTGGTGCGGATCAACATCGAGAAGTGTTTTCCCGAACTCGATCCCGCCGCCCGCGACCGGCTGGTGCGGCAAAGCCTGAAGGACATCAGCAAGACCCTGACCGAAAGCGCCTGCGCCTGGATCTGGCCGGCACAGAAATCCCTCGCCCGGGTGCAGGAGGTCGAGGGACTGGAGGTGCTGGAGCGGGCGCTGGCCTCCGGCAAGGGCGTGGTCGGCATCACCAGCCACCTGGGCAACTGGGAAGTGCTCAACCATTTCTACTGCAGCCAGTGCAAGCCGATCATCTTCTACCGTCCGCCGAAGTTGAAGGCCGTGGACGAACTGCTGCAGAAGCAGCGGGTACAGCTGGGCAACCGCGTCGCACCCTCGACCCGCGAAGGCATCCTCAGCGTCATCAAGGAGGTACGCAAGGGCGGCGCGGTGGGCATCCCAGCCGATCCCGAGCCGAGCGAGGGCAGCGGCGTCTTCGTGCCCTTCCTCGGTACCCGGGCGCTGACCAGCAAGTTCGTGCCGGGCATGCTCGCCGGCGCCAAGGCGGTGGGGGTCTTCCTGCATGCGGTGCGCCTGCCGGACGGCTCCGGCTTCCGGGTGATCCTCGAGGCCGCTCCGCCGGAGATGTACAGCGAGGATACGGAAACCGCGGTGGCGGCGATGAGCGCGGTGATCGAGCGGTACGTGCGGGCCTATCCCAGCCAGTACATGTGGAGCATGAAACGCTTCAAGAAGCGCCCGCCGGGCGAGGAGAAGTGGTACTGAGCGGTCTTCAGGCCGGCGGCGCCTGCTTGTCCAGCTTCTTCAGGAATACCGCCATTTCCTTTTCCGCCTGCTTGTCGCCGTGCGTCTGCGCGGCGGCCAGTCCCTGTTGCCAGGCCCGCCGGGCCGCTTCGGGGTTTCGCTGGGCCAGATAGGCCTTGCCGAGCAGTTTCCAGGCCGCCGAGTAGCCGGGATCGAAGCCGACGCAGCGCTCGAGGTGCTCGACGGCGCGGGCCGCATCGCCGGCATCCAGATGGCCCTTGCCCAGGCCGAAGCGCAACAGCGCATTGTCGTTGCCCTTGGCCAGCAGCCTTTCCAGGGATTCGAGCATGGGCGTTTCCTCGTGGTCATGGCGGATACAGTCTAGTGCCCCGCTGCCGGACCGGTTTCTAGAAGAACGCCAGCCCTACCTGGAACAGGCGTTCCACGTCGCGGATGTAGCGCTTGTCCACCAGGAACAGGATCAGATGGTCGCCGGATTCGATGAGGATATCGTCGTGGGCGATGATCACCTGTTCGTCGCGGATCACCGCGCCGATGGTGGTACCCGTCGGCAGGGGGATCTCGCCGATCCGCCGACCGACCACCTTGCTCGACTTGGCATCGCCGTGGGCGATGGCCTCGATGGCTTCCGCCGCGCCGCGGCGCAGGGAGTGCACGCTGACGATGTCGCCGCGGCGCACGTGGGTCAGCAGGGTGCCGATGGTGGCCAGCTCCGGGCTGATGGCGATGTCGATCTCGCCGCCCTGCACCAGGTCGACGTAGGCCGGGTTGTTGATGATGGTCATCACCTTGCGCGCGCCGAGGCGTTTGGCCAGCAGCGAGGACATGATGTTGGCCTCGTCGTCGTTGGTCAGGGCGAGGAAGATGTCGGCCTCGTTGATGTTCTCCTCGACCAAGAGATCCTTGTCCGAGGCGCTGCCTTGCAGCACGATGGTGCTGTCCAGGGTGTCCGAGAGGTAGCGGCAGCGCGCCGGGTTGGCCTCGATGATTTTCACCTGATAGCGGCTTTCGATGGCCTCGGCCAGACGCTCGCCGATATGTCCGCCGCCAGCGATGACGATGCGCTTGTTGTCGTCATCGATGCGGCGCAGCTCGCTCATCACGGAGCGGATGTGGTTCTTCGCGGCGATGAAGAACACCTCGTCGTCGGCCTCGATCACAGTGTTGCCCTTGGGCAGGATGGCTCGGTTGCGGCGGAAGATCGCCGCGATCCGGGCGTCCACGTTGGGCATGTGCTCGCGGATCTGGCGCAGCTCCTGGCCGACCAGCGGGCCGCCGTAGTAGGCGCGCACGGCCACCAGCTGCGCCTTGCCTTCGGAGAAGTCGATCACCTGCAGCGCGCCGGGATATTCGATCAGGCGCTTGATGTAGTTGGTCACCACCTGTTCCGGGCTGATCAGCACGTCGACCGGGATCGCCTCGTTGGAGAACAGGCCATTGCGTAGCAGATAGGCCGATTCGCGCACCCGGGCGATCTTGGTCGGGGTGTGGAACAGGGTGTAGGCGACCTGACAGGCGACCATGTTGGTTTCATCGCTGTTGGTCACCGCCACCAGCATGTCGGCATCGTCCGCTCCGGCCTGGCGCAGTACGGTGGGGAAGGAGCCCTTGCCGGTGACGGTGCGGATGTCCAGGCGGTCACCCAGGTTGCGCAGGCGATCGCTGTCGGTGTCCACCACGGTGATGTCGTTGGCTTCACTGGCCAGATACTCGGCCAAGGTGCCGCCGACCTGGCCGGCGCCGAGAATGATGATCTTCATCGCGTCCCAATTCCTCAGCCGCGCGGGCTCGCGGCTATCTTGATCAGCTTGGCATAGTAGAAACCGTCGTGGCCGCCCGGTTGCGGCAGCAACTGGCGCCCGTGAGGCTGCGCCAGGCCCGGCTTGTCGCCGGCGAAGCTGGCGCCGATGTCCAGCTCGCGGGCTCCCGGCGTGCGGGCCAGGAAGGCGGCGATCACCTCGGTGTTTTCCGTCGGCAGGACCGAACAGGTGGCGTAGAGCAGGATGCCGCCGACTTCCAGGGTCGGCCACAGCGCGTCCAGCAGCTCGCCCTGCAGGCGCGCCAGAGCGGGGATGTCCTCGGCCTGGCGAGTCAGCTTGATGTCCGGATGGCGGCGGATCACCCCGGTGGCGGAACAGGGCGCGTCGAGCAGGATGCGCTGGAACGGCTGGCCGTCCCACCACTGGCCGGTCGCCCGGGCGTCGGCGGCGATCAGCCGGGCTTCCAGGCTCAGCCGTGCGAGATTCTCGCGCACCCGTCCCAGGCGCTTCTCCTCCAGGTCGATGGCGACCACCTCGGCCAGGCGATAACCGGTTTCCAGCAGGTGGCAGGTCTTGCCGCCGGGGGCGCAGCAGGCATCCAGCACGCGCTGGCCGGGCGCCAGTTCGATCAGGTCGGCGGCCAGCTGGGCGGCCTCATCCTGCACGCTGACCCGCCCTTCGGCGAAGCCGGGCAGGTTGCGCACGTCGCGCGGCTCGACGAGGTTGATGCCGTCGCGGCTGAAGCGGCAGGCCGTGGCGGCAATGCCGGCTTCTTCCAGTTCGTCCAGGTAGGCGTCGCGCGACGCCAGGCGGCGATTGATCCTCAGGGTCAGCGGCGGGTGTTCGTTGTTGGCTGCGCAGATGGCTTCCCAGTGCTCCGGCCAGTGCGCCTTGAGCGTCTGCTGCAGCCAGCGCGGGTGGGCGGTGCGGGCCGCTGGGTCGCGCTCCAGCGCAGCGAGCAGCTCCGCGCCCTCGCGCTGAGCGCGGCGCAGCACGGCGTTCAGCAGGCCCTTGGCCCAGCTCTTCTTCAGGCTGTCGGCGCAGCCGACGGTTTCGCCGATCGCTGCATGGGCCGGGATGCGCGTATGGAACAGTTGATACAGACCGACCAGCAGCAGGGCTTCCACGTCACGGTCGGCGGCCTTGAATGGCTTCTGCAGGAGTTTTTCGGCGAGCAGCGCCAGGCGCGGCTGCCAGCGGGCGGTGCCGAAGGCCAGCTCCTGGACCAGGGCGCGATCGCGCGGATCGACCTTCTCCTGCTGGGCCGGCAGGCTGCCGCTCAACGAGGCCTTGCCGGCGAGTACCGCCGCCAGGGCGCGCGCGGAGGCCAGCCGTGGATTCAGGCTCATGCTCGCCTCCTCCTAGAGCAGGATCTGGCCGACGGCGAACTGCTCACGGCGGCTGTTGTAGAGATCGCCGAAGGCCAGCGGCTTGCCGCCCGGCAACTGCAGACGGGTGAGCAGCAGGGCGCCGCTGCCGCAGGCGACGGTCAGCCCCTCGCGGCTGGCGGCGAGGATGGTGCCGGGCGCGCCGCTGCCCTGCCCCGGCACGGCGGCCAGCACCTTCAGCGATTCGCCGTTCAGGCTGCCGTGGCAGATCGGCCAGGGATTGAAGGCGCGAATCTTCCGCTCCAGCTCCTGCGCCGGCCGGCTCCAGTCGAGGCGCGCCTCGTCCTTGTTCAACTTGTGGGCGTAGGTGGCCAGGGCGTCGTCCTGTTTTTCGCCCGGAAGATTGCCGACGGCCAGGGCATCGACTGCCTCCACCACGGCCTGGGCGCCGAGCCCGGCGAGGCGGTCGTGCAGGCTGCCGCCGGTGTCTTCGGAGCCGATCGGCGTGGTGACCTTGAGCAGCATCGGTCCGGTGTCCAGACCGGCCTCCATCCGCATCACCGTGACCCCGGATTCGGCGTCGCCGGCCTCGATGGCACGTTGGATCGGCGCCGCGCCGCGCCAGCGCGGCAGCAGCGAGGCGTGGCTGTTGATGCAGCCCAGGCGCGGCGTATCCAGCACCGCCTGCGGCAGGATCAGGCCGTAGGCGACCACCACCATCAGGTCGGGCTCGAGCGCCGCCAGTTCGGCCTGGGCGGCGGGATCGCGCAGCGTCAGGGGCTGGTGGACGGGGATGTCGTGCTGCAGGGCCAGCTGCTTCACCGGGCTGGGGGTCAGCTTCTGCCCGCGGCCAGCCGGCCGGTCCGGCTGGGTGTAGACGGCGATCACCCGATGGCGGCCGGTCAGCAGCGCCTTGAGGTGTTCGGCGGCGAAATCCGGGGTGCCGGCAAAGACGATGCGCAAAGGCTGGGTCATGATTTCTTGCTCAAGAAAAAGGCTTGCCGGGGCAAGCCTTTGCAGGGATGGGGTCAAGCCTGCAGACGATGCTGCTTCTCCAGCTTCTTGCGGATGCGGTCGCGTTTAAGCGTAGACAGGTAGTCCACGAACAGCTTGCCGTTGAGGTGATCGCACTCGTGCTGGATGCATACCGCGAGCAGCCCCTCGGCGATCAGCTCGAACGGCTGGCCGTCGCGGTCCTGGGCCTTGATCCGGACCTTCTGCGGTCGGTCGACGTTCTCGTAGAAGCCGGGTACCGACAGGCAGCCTTCCTGGTAAGGCTCCAGCTCCTCGGTGAGCGACTCGAACTCGGGGTTGACGAAGACCAGCGGCTCGTTCTTTTCCTCGGACAGGTCCATCACCACCACGCGTTTGTGCACGTTGACCTGGGTCGCCGCCAGACCGATGCCGGGCGCGGCGTACATGGTCTCGAACATGTCGTCGATCAGCCGACGGATCTCGTCATCCACCGTCTCGACCGGCTTGGCCAGGGTTCGCAGGCGCGGATCGGGGAATTCGAGGATGTTCAGTTTGGCCATATGCGTTTGTGATGCACTTGTGGAATTGGGAAAAACGGCGCTGCTAAGATGCCGAGCAGCATTGAAAAAACGACTTAACGTCGCGATTCGCAAGGAAATCCGCGGCGTCGGGGCGTTCCACGTGAAGGCACATGATAAAGGGATTCACCGCATGAGGAAATCACTACTCGCCCTGCTGCTGGCTGCCGCTTGCGGCCTGGCTCAGGCCGACGTGCAGCTCCGGGATGGCCATCCGCAGCGCTATACGGTCGTCCAGGGCGATACTTTGTGGGACATCTCCGGCAAGTTCCTTCGCGAGCCCTGGCAGTGGCCGCAGATCTGGCATGCGAACCCGCAGATCGAGAATCCCGACCTGATCTATCCGGGCGACTCCCTGACCCTGGTCTACGTCGACGGCAAGCCGCGTCTGCAGCTGGAGCGCGGTGCCAGCCGCGGCACCATCCGGCTGTCGCCCAAGGTGCGCAGCACGCCGATGGCCGAGGCCATCCCGACCATCCCGCTGGGTGCGGTCAACAGTTTCCTGCTGAGCAACCGGATCGTCGACAAGCCGGAAGACTTCCAGAAGGCGCCCTACATCGTCGCCGGCAATGCCGAGCGGGTGGTGAGCGGCGCCGGCGATCGGGTCTATGCGCGCGGCAATTTCGCCGCCGGCGAGACGGTGTACGGCATCTTCCGCCAAGGCAAGATCTACTCTGATCCGAAGACCCAGGAGCTCCTCGGCATCAATGCCGACGACATCGGCAGCGGTGAGGTCGTCGCCGAGGAAGGCGACATCTCCACCCTGCTGCTCAGTCGCTCCACCCAGGAGGTGCGTCTCGGCGATCGCCTGTTCCCCACCGAGGAACGGAAGATCAACTCCACCTTCATGCCCAGCGAGCCTACCGAAAAGATCGACGGCCTGATCATCGACGTGCCGCGCGGGGTGACGCAGATCGGCCAGTTCGACGTGGTGACCCTGAACAAGGGCCGGCGCGACGGTCTGGCCGAGGGCAGCGTGCTGGCGGTGTACAAGACCGGCGAAACCGTGCGCGACCGCGTCACCGGCGAGTCGGTGAAGATCCCCGACGAGCGCGCAGGTCTGCTGATGGTGTTCCGTACCTATGAAAAGCTCAGCTATGGCCTGGTCCTCAACGCTTCGCGCCAGCTGGCGGTGATGGACAAGGTGCGCAATCCCTAGGGAGCGTCCGCTCCCTCCCCTTTTTCCCTCCGTTTTCCCGATCAAGGACGATCGACATGCCCACCCGTTCTCCTGCCGAACTCGAAGCCCGTCTGCGCCTGCATTGTCTGCCGGAACTCGGGCCGCGGCGCTATCAGCGTCTGCTGGAGGCCTTCGCCAGCGCTTCGGCGGCGCTCAGCGCACCGGCCAGCGCCTGGCGGGCGCTGGGACTGCCGGCCGCTTGTGCCGAGGCGCGGCGCAGCCTGGAGGTACGCGAGCGGGCCGCCGCCGCGCTCGCCTGGCTGGAGCAACCGGGCCAGCATCTGCTGTGCCGGGACGAGCCGGACTATCCCGCCTTGCTCGCCGAGCTGGTCGACGCCCCGCCGCTGCTGTTCGTCGCCGGCGACCCCGACCTGTTGGAGCGGCCGCAGCTGGCCATGGTCGGCAGCCGGAAGGCGTCGAAGCCCGGCCTGGACACCGCCCGCTCCTTCGCCCGTCATCTGGCCGGCGGCGGCTTCGTCATCACCAGCGGACTGGCCCTGGGCGTCGACGGCGCCGCCCACCAGGGCGCTCTGGAAGCCGGCGGCCAGACCGTGGCGGTCCTGGGCACCGGCCTGCGGCATCTGTACCCGGCGCGGCACGAACCGCTGGCCAGGGACATCGTCGCCCGGGGCGGCGCGCTGGTTTCCGAACTGCCGCTGGACTGTCCTCCCCAGGCGAGCAACTTCCCCCGGCGCAACCGCATCATCAGCGGGCTGTCCCTCGGCGTGCTGGTGGTGGAGGCCAGTCCCTCCAGCGGCTCGCTGATCACCGCCCGTCTGGCAGCCGAACAGGGCCGCGAGGTCTACGCGATTCCGGGGTCGATCCACCATCCCGGTGCCCGCGGCTGCCATCAGCTGATCCGCGAGGGCGCCACCCTGGTGGAAAACGTCGAGCACATCCTCGAGGCGCTGCGCGGCTGGCAGACTCCCGTGCCGGCCCCGCGCAGCGCCGCTGTGGATAACCCGGAGGCCGCGGCAGCGCATCCCCTGCTCGCCCTGCTGCATGCCGCCCCGCAGAGCAGCGAAACCCTGGCGGTGGCCAGTGGCTGGCCGCTGGCCCGGGTGCTGGCGGCGCTGACCGAACTGGAGCTGGAAGGCGCCGTGGTCCGCGAGGGTGGGCTCTGGCTGGGCTGCGGCGGCCAGTGAGGCGGGTGCCGAGCAGGGGCTTTTTCCACCGGCGGCAGTCTTGGGTACACTGCGCACGGTTTTTCCGGGAGACAAGAGATGGTCAGTCATTGGCGTGTGCAACGGGTGGCGCGGGTGGTGCGTTCCGGTGGGGTGATCGCCTACCCGACCGAGGCCGTCTGGGGACTGGGCTGCGACCCGTGGAACGAGGATGCCGTCTATCGCCTGCTGGCGCTCAAGGAACGGCCGATGGACAAGGGCCTGATCCTGATCGCCGACAACATCCGCCAGTTCGACTTTCTCCTCGCCGATCTGCCGCAGGCCTGGCAGGACCGACTGGGCGGCACCTGGCCGGGGCCGAACACCTGGCTGGTGCCGCACCAGGAACGCTTGCCGGAGTGGATCACCGGCAGGCACCGCAGCGTCGCCCTGCGCGTCAGCGATCACCCGCTGGTGCGCGAGCTCTGCGCCCTGACCGGGCCGCTGGTGTCCACTTCTGCCAATGTGGCCGGGCGTCCCGCCGCACGCTCGCGGCTGCGGGTCGAGCAGTACTTCCCCCGCCAGCTGGATGCCGTGCTGAACGGCCCGCTGGGTGGGCGGCGCAATCCGAGCATCATTCGCGACCTGATCACCGGCCGGGTGATCCGCCCGGACTAGATTGCCAGGCCGGGTCGGAGCGCTCCGCCCCGGCGCCGGGATTCACGGCAGCAGGATGGTCGAGCCGGTGGTCTTGCGTCCGGTCAGGGCTTCCTGGGCCTTGGCCGCCTCGGCGAGCGGGAATTTCTGATCGATCTCGACCTTGACCTTGCCGCTTTCCAGCATGCCGAACAGTTCGTCCGCCATCGCCTGCAGCCGTTCCGGCGCATCGGCGTAGCCGGCCAGTACCGGGCGGGTGACGAACAGCGACCCCTTCTGCGCCAGCACGGCGAGGTTGACCCCGGTGACCGGGCCCGAGGCGTTGCCGAAGCTGACCAGCAGGCCGCGCGGGGCGACGCAGTCCAGCGAGATGTCCCAGGTGTCCTTGCCCACCGAGTCGTAGACCACCGGGCATTTCTTCCCGTCGGTCAGCTCCAGCACCCGCTGCACCACGTTCTCGCGGCTGTAGTCGATGGTTTCCCAGGCGCCCAGGGCCTTGGCGCGCTCGGCCTTGGCCGGCGAGCCGACCGTGCCGATCAGCCTGACGCCGATCGCCTTGGCCCACTGGCAGGCGATGCTGCCGACGCCGCCGGCGGCGGCATGGAAGAGGATGGTCTCGCCACCCCCGAACCGGCCGATCTGGCTCAGCAGGTACTGCACGGTCAGGCCCTTGAGCATCACCGCGGCGGCTTCTTCGAAACCGATGGATTCCGGCAGCTTGACCAGGTGGTCGGCGGGCAGCACGTGCAGTTCGCCGTAGGCGCCCAGCGGGCCGGTGGCATAGGCGACGCGGTCGCCGACCCGGAAGCGGCTGACCTCGCTACCCACCGCCTCGACCACGCCGGCACCCTCGCAGCCGAGGCCGGAAGGCATCTGTGCCGGCGCATACAGCCCGCTGCGAAAGTAGGTGTCGATGAAGTTGAGGCCGATCGCCCGGTTGCGCACCCGCACCTCCCGCGGGCCGGGCTCGCTCGGCCTGTAGTCGACCCATTCGAGGACTTCGGGACCGCCGTGTCGGCTGATCTGGATGCGCTTGGCCATGCTTCGTTCTCCTTCTCTGGTTGACCGGAGCCTCGCGGGCACCGATGCGAAAGCGCCTATCCAAGCGCCGCGTCGGCATCCCGTCAACTGCGGCGTCAGGATGCGCAATGCTATGCTAGCGCCGCCTGCCGTTTTTCAACCTGGGAGATGCCGTGAACGATCGTACCGCTGCCGTGAAAGCCTATCTGCTCGACCTGCAAGACCGCATCTGCGCCGCCCTGGAGGCGGAGGATGGCCAAGCGCGATTCCGCGAGGACGCCTGGACCCGCGAGGGCGGCGGTGGTGGGCGGACCCGGGTGCTGGAGGAAGGCGGGCTGATCGAAAAGGGCGGCGTGAATTTCTCCCACGTGTTCGGCGCCGGTCTGCCGCCTTCGGCCAGCGCCCACCGGCCGGAACTGGCCGGGCGCGGTTTCCAGGCCCTCGGCGTGTCCCTGGTGATCCACCCGCGCAATCCCTACGTGCCTACCTCCCATGCCAACGTGCGCTTCTTCAGCGCCGAGAAGGCCGGCGAGGAGCCGGTCTGGTGGTTCGGCGGCGGCTTCGACCTGACTCCCTACTACGCCAACGAAGAGGACTGCATCCACTGGCACGAGGCCGCCCGCGCCGCCTGCGCCCCGTTCGGCGCCGATGTCTACCCGCGCTTCAAGGAATGGTGCGACCGCTATTTCCATCTCAAGCATCGCCACGAACCCCGCGGCATCGGCGGCCTGTTCTTCGACGACCTGAACGAGTGGGATTTCGACACCAGCTTCGCCTTCCTGCGCGCCGTGGGCGATGCCTATCTGAAGGCCTACCTGCCGATCGTGCAGAAGCGCAAGAACACCCCCTACGGCGAGCGGGAGCGGGAATTCCAGGCCTTCCGCCGCGGTCGCTACGTGGAGTTCAACCTGGTCTACGACCGCGGCACCCTGTTCGGCCTGCAGTCCGGCGGGCGCACCGAGTCGATCCTCATGTCGCTGCCGCCGCTGGTGCGCTGGGGCTACGACTGGAAGCCGGAGCCGGGCAGCGAGGAGGCGCGCCTGACCGAATACTTCCTGACCGACCGCGACTGGCTCGCGAATCGCTGATCGCCGGCGAACCCATCCGCCCGATCCATCTGGCGCCGTGCGGCGACTGGCTTCGCCGCCGCGGCACGGCGCATCCCTGCATCGTTCGAGGTTATCCATGGACCGCTACGCCGTCTTCGGCAACCCCATCGGCCATAGCAAGTCACCCCAGATCCACCGCCTGTTCGCCGAACAGACCGGCGAGCAGCTCGGCTACGAGCCCCTGCTCGCGCCGCTGGACGATTTCGCCGGTTTCGCCCGTGCCTTCTTCGCCAGCGGCAAGGGCGCCAACGTCACCGTGCCCTTCAAGGAAGAGGCTTTCCGCCTGGCCGACCAGCTCACCCCGCGGGCCCGCCGCGCCGGCGCGGTGAACACCCTGATGAAGCGCGAGGACGGCTCGCTGCTCGGCGACAACACCGACGGCGCCGGCCTGGTCAGCGACCTGAAACACGCCGGCCTCGCCCTGGACGGCGCGCGCATCCTGCTGCTGGGAGCCGGCGGCGCGGTACGCGGCGTGCTCGAGCCGCTGCTGGCGGAGCGCCCGGCCGCGCTGGTGATCGCCAACCGCACTGAGGACAAGGCTGAGGCACTGGCCCGCGAATTTGACGATCTGGGGCCGGTGTCGGCCTGTCGCTTCGCTGAACTGCAAGGGCCGTTCGACCTGATCGTCAACGGCACCTCGGCGAGCCTGGCTGGCGAACTGCCGCCCCTGCCGGAGGGCGTGATCCGGCCCGGCCGGACCTTCTGCTACGACATGATGTACGCGGCGGATGCCACTCCCTTCTGCCGCTGGGCTCAGCAACTGGGTGCGGCGCAGGCGCGGGACGGCCTGGGCATGCTGGTCGAGCAGGCGGCCGAGGCGTTCCGCCTCTGGCGCGGCGTCAGCCCGGATACCGCCCCGGTACTGGCCCGGCTGCGCAGCCAGGTCTGACCGCCCGGCCCTTCGCTGTCGCTCAGTGCCGGTGGCGGGAGGTGCACATCAGACCGATCAGCGCTGCGGCCGCGACGCCCAGGGTGAGCGCCGTCCATGGATGGGCACGCGCGCAGTCGCTGGCGCACTTGCTGGCCTGACAGGCCTTGTGCGACAGGCTGGAATAGGTGTCGTTCCACTGGCTGCGCGAGCGTTGCAGGATGTCCGCCGCACGCTCCTTGAGCTGTTCGTAATTCCGATGGCTGTCGTGCGAGGCACCGGCCTTGAGATCGTCCAGCGCCTGCATGAGATCGTGGATCTCCCGTTCGAGCTTCATCTCGGCCAGGGAGGTATGGCGGGCTTTGAAGGGCATGGTCTTACTCCGTTTGCGGAACAACCAGCGATGGCAGAGCGCGCTCAGAGGCAGCGCCCACGGGTATTGGAAAGCTTAGACCAGGCTCGGCACTTTATTCGGATTCGGGGCAAAGAGCGTATTCGTGTAGATCGCTCCTGAATTAACTGAACTTGATTCCGTTATTGCCAATGTATTGGACGAGCAACTTCCAGTTGCCGGCAATCGTTAATTGTCCCGTGCTGTGGCCCCATTGATTCAATGCTTGGCTCTAGTCGGGAAGATTACAGATCCTTGATAGTCAAACTATCTCTGTATTTATCGGATGATTAGACGGTCGGTCTTTGATGGAAAAGCGAGTTGGCGCCAAAGATTAATAATTCGCATTTTTCACTTGCTTGAAGATGAATTCTGGAATTTCCCATAAGTTCTAATGGTTCACACTTTATAAAGAACATAGGGGATAGGATGCGCGCCCTGTAAGAGTTTTTGATTCCGTGCGAGAACTTTTAGAAGTGCGCAAAAAGTTGCGCAATTGATGGGGAAGTTCTTCTTTTGATTATTCGCCAAGTTCGAATGATCGCGCATGACAATTAGGATTCAGGGATTGAAACACTCGACCGAACTGGCCGTTCGCTATTTAAGGTTGGCCAGTTCCCCCATTAGCGAGGGCAACTTCGCCGGCGCGGATGTCCGTTATACGGATCAATACGAGCTGCTGGAAAAGGAACTGGGCAAGGCTTCCGCGCTGCACGGGGGCGGTAGCGTGGACTGGCAGAAAGTTCGCGAGCATAGCGAAGTACTGCTCGCCGAACAGTCCAAGGATCTGCGGATTGCCGCCTGGTTGATCTGGGGGCTCTACCAGTGCGATTCCTTCGCCGGCCTGGAAGCCGGGCTGGGCCTGCTGCGCCACCTTTGTCTCGAGCACTGGAGCGAACTGCACCCGCGCAAGCCCCGAACCCGTGCCGCTGCTATCGGCTGGCTGCTGCCTCGTATGGAGCAGGCTCTGGGCGAACAGGTACCCCTGGGCGAGCAGTTGCCGTTGTTCCGCTCCCTGGCCGGTCATCTGCGGGCGCTGGAACAATGCCTGTCCGGTCATCTCGGCGAAGAGGCCCCCCTGCTGCTGCCGCTCTGCCGGCGACTGGACGAGATGATCGAGCGCACCAGTCGCGGACAACCCGAGCCTGGCCCGGTAGTAGCCGCCATCGCCCAGGTCAAGCAGGCCGCGACCCAGATTCTCTCTTCCGCTGCCGGCGTGGATAGCGAGAAGGAGGCTCACAAGAGTCTGCGTTTTCTGCAGGAGCAGGCGCGCCCGTTATGTGCCTGGTGGCTGAAGCAGAAAGCCTGCGACCTCAAGGCACTGCGTCTGGCTCGCACCTTACTCTGGCTGCCGATCGACAGCCTGCCGGAGCGCAGCGCCGAGCAGGTCACGGCCCTGCGTGGCCAGCCGGCTGACCGGCTGGCCAGCTACCGTGAGCGCTTCGCCCAGGGGCTTTATGCCGACCTGCTGGTGGATCTGGAAGCCAGCCTCGCCCGCTCGCCCTTCTGGCTTGATGGCCAGCGTCTGGTGTGGTCGTGCCTGCAGGCCCTCCGGGAAGAGACGGCCATGCGCGAAGTGGAGATCCAGCTGGCGCTGTTCCTCCAGCGCCTGCCGGGGCTCGAGGCGCTGCGCTTTCACGACGGCACGCCCTTCGCCGATGCCGAGACCCGCGCCTGGCTGGCGTCCCGGGTCATGCCGCATCTGCACAGGCCGGAAAGTCGCCGCGAGCCCGAACAACCGGTCGCTGCCGGGGCCATGCCGGCCTGGGGCCAGGCGCTGCGGGACGTGCAGGCGGTGCTGCGCGATGACGGCCTGAAGGCTGCCGTGCAGCAGCTCAAGCGGGGCCTCGCCCGGGCTCGTGGCGGTCGCGAACGCTTCTACTGGCAGCTGGCCCTGGCCCGTTTGTGTTACCAGGCGAAGAAGTACGAACTGGCCAAGACCCAGCTCGAATCCCTCGATCAGCAGCTGACGGCCTCCGGCCTCGGCGACTGGGAGCCCGATCTTGCCCTGGAAGTGCTGCACCTGCTGCACAGCTGCTGCGAGCTGCTGCCGCAGAACCATGCGGTGCGCGAACGCAAGGACGAGATCTACCGCAGGTTGTGCCACCTCGATCTCGAGGTGGCGCTGGACCCGGCCTTCGGGCCATCACCGTAACGGAGAACACCATGGCCAAAGAAGGCTCGGTAGCCCCCAAGGAACGCATCAACGTCACCTTCAAGCCCGCCACCGGCGGCGTCCAGGAAGAGATCGAACTGCCCCTCAAACTGATGGTGCTCGGCGATTTCACCCAGCGCCCCGACGCCCGCAAGATCGAGGATCGCAAGCCGATCGCCATCGACAAGCACAGCTTCGACGAGGTGCTGGCCAAGCAGGAACTGAACCTGACCTTCGGCGTGCCCAACCGCCTGCAGGACGAGCCCTGCGACGAGGAGCTGCTGGTGCAGCTGCGCATCCAGTCGATGAAGGACTTCAACCCGGCCAGCCTGGTCGAGCAGGTGCCGGAGCTGAAGAAGCTGATGGAATTGCGCGACGCCCTGGTCGCCCTCAAGGGCCCGCTGGGCAACGCCCCGGCCTTCCGCAAGGCGATCGAGAGCGTGCTCGCCGACGACGCCTCCCGCGAGCGGGTGCTCGCCGAGCTGGGCCTCGCTGCCCAGGACAAGCCGAATTCCTGATACCGAGCGACAAGGACGCTGATTGATGAGCACTAGCGCAGCAGTAGCACGTGAACAGAGCACGGCCGAATCCGGCATTCTCGATCGCATCATCGCGGAAACCCGCCTGACCCCCGGCGACGAGGCTTACGACATCGCCAAGCGCGGCATCTCGGCCTTCATCGAGGAACTGCTCAAGCCGCACAACGAGCACGAGCCGGTGAAGAAGGCCCTGGTCGACCGCATGATCGCCGAGATCGACGGCAAGCTCAGCCGGCAGATGGACGAGATCCTCCATCACCCGCAGTTCCAGTCCCTGGAGTCGGCCTGGCGCGGCCTCAAGCTGCTGGTGGACCGCACCGACTTCCGCGAGAACATCAAGCTGGAGGTGCTCAACGCCTCCAAGGAAGACCTGCTGGAGGACTTCGAGGACAGCCCGGAGGTGGTCCAGTCCGGCCTCTACAAGCACATCTACACCGCCGAGTACGGCCAGTTCGGCGGCCAGCCGGTGGGGGCGCTGATCGCCAACTACTTCTTCGACCCCAGCGCGCCGGACGTGAGGACGATGCAGTACGTCGCCAGCGTCGCCAGCATGGCCCACGCCCCTTTCATCGCCGCCGCCGGTCCCGGGTTCTTCGGTCTGGATAGCTTCACCGGCCTGCCCGATCTGAAGGATCTCAGGGATCACTTCGACGGGCCGCAGTTCGCCAAGTGGCAGAGCTTCCGCGAGCAGGAGGACTCCCGCTACGTCGGCCTGACCCTGCCGCGCTTCCTGCTGCGCACCCCGTACGACCCGCAGGACAATCCGGTGAAGACCTTCGTTTACAAGGAGACCGTGGCCAACGATCACGAGCACTACCTGTGGGGCAACACCGCCTACGCCTTCGCCAGCCGTCTCTCCGACAGCTTCGCCAGGTTCCGCTGGTGTCCGAACATCGTCGGTCCGCAGAGCGGCGGCGCGGTGGACGACCTGCCGCTGCATCACTTCGAGAGCATGGGCGAGATCGAGACCAAGATTCCCACCGAGGTACTGGTCTCCGACCGTCGCGAATACGAGCTGGCCGAAGAGGGTTTCATTGCCCTGACCATGCGCAAGGGCAGCGACAACGCCGCCTTCTTCTCCGCCAATTCGGTGCAGAAGCCCAAGTTCTTCGGCAACAGCGAGGAAGGCCGCGCCGCCGAGCTGAACTACAAGCTCGGCACCCAACTGCCCTATCTGTTCATCGTCAACCGCCTGGCCCACTACCTGAAGGTGCTGCAGCGCGAGCAGATCGGCGCCTGGAAGGAGCGCAGCGACCTGGAGCGCGAGCTGAACAAGTGGATCCGTCAGTACGTCGCCGACCAGGACAACCCCAGCGCCGAAGTCCGCGGCCGCCGTCCGCTGCGCGCCGCCCAGATCGGCGTCAGCGACGTGGATGGCGAGCCGGGCTGGTATCGGGTCAGCCTCAGCGTGCGGCCGCACTTCAAGTACATGGGGGCGGACTTCACCCTGTCGCTGGTCGGCAAGCTGGACAAGGAATAAGCATCGTGAGCTATGGCAGCCTGTTCGAGCGCCTGGGCGGCGAGGCCAGCCGGCGTGCCGGCTGGAGCCGCGAGGTGGCCGTCACGGCCTCGGTGGCTGTCCACCTGGCGAAGATGCTCAGCACCCGGGCGGGCAGCGTGCAGACGCTGCCCGACTACGGGTTGCCCGATCTCAACGACATGCGCTTGTCGTTGCACGATTCGCTGCAGCAGGCACGCAGTGCCATCGAGCGTTTCATCGAGGCCTACGAGCCGCGCCTGCGTCAGGTGCGGGTGGTTTCCCTGCCGCGCGACCACGACCCGCTCAGCCTCAATTTCGCCATCGAAGGGCTGCTGGACGTGGACGGCTTCAAGCGTCAGGTCAGCTTCGCCGCCAGCCTGGATGGCAGCGGACAAGTGAAGGTTCAGTGAGGAAGACCACGGATGTCCGGAAAACCCGCCGCCCGCCTGGGCGATCCCACCGACTGCCCGGTTCCCGGCCATGGCACCAACCCCATCGCCCAAGGCTCGCCCGACGTGCTGTTCGACGGCCTGCCGGCTGCACGGCTGGGCGATGCCTCGGCCTGCGGCGGCGCCATGAGCGGCGATCTGATTCCCAACGTGCTGATCAATGGCAAGCCGGCGGCCGTATTGGGCTCGGTGGGTAGCCATGGGAATGTGGTGGTGGGTGGGTCGGGGACTGTGTTGATCGGAACGAGTTTGGTGGTGGCGGAGTTTACTTCGCCGAGCCCAGTCCACTTGGCCGCTGGCTTTGACCGCTTGTTCGCTGTTGAGACGGAGGATGGCCAACCCTTGAAGAGTCTTTCGTACCGCATCGTGTCCGAGAGCGGCATCGTCAAGCAGGGCGCTACCATGGAGAACGGCATGACCGGCAGCATTTCCACCGGAAGCCGAAAAGAAGCCCTTACGCTTTACATCTCCGGAGAAGAGTGATGGAAACCCTCATCACGATTGACGGAGTCACCTATACCTTCGAGACCAGCAATGGCAAGACCGAACTCAAGGTGCAGTCCGAAAGCACTCCAAGCGAGGACAAGAAGGCGCTGAAAATCAAAGCTCCCAAAGCTTGGCTGATTACGCGTAAGAACGGTTTCCCCCTATTCGCCGTCCGACCGAAGCAGGATGAAAAGCCTTTTCGCATCATAACGGCCGATAAACTTTACTCGGAGAAAATTCAGTGGTTCGAACCACTGGCTGATAATTATCGAAAGCCGATCTGGCTGCATCCGAACTCATCCAAGCCAGGCTCCGAAGCCTACTCTGCGTATAAACACTTTACTTGGGGGCAAATCATCGACTTCGCCATCGTTGATCGGTGGTCGATCAGCTTCTCCACAAGGCTTCAAGGCGATTGGAAAGCCAATTCGGAAGGGGGCGCCGGATTCTTGATGGTCATAGTCGACAACGCACCCTACTGGACCGACGGGGTTGGACAGATCCCATTCGCTGTCGATACGTTCAGGAAATATCTGGAAGAGTTGCGAACCAAATCAGCCGCAATCAGCAAGACAGTGCGGACCGGCATGGAATATGGGGACGGCAATCCGTTCTCTCCGAAAGACGACCCAACCAATGAATACGATAACTATATGGTTCTTCGAGGGGCTCTCTGGGCCTCCGAAAATTTCCAGTTAGCCATCCGGAAGGAGCTATTTCATACCCCGCACACCGTCCGAATAATCGAGAGAGCAAATACCGTTTACCAGCCGGGATCATTGCAATATCTGCAAAATTCCATCGCTGCCGGCTCCCTTGCGCAATATGGAGAATGGAAGAAATGAGCCGGCAACTAATGATAGCTTTCGGGTGCCATGGAATGGCGTGCTTATTATTCCCGATAGTTACGTCCATAGGCTTTCAGGTTTACACCGCCTTATTTGGTGAGCCGTTCGCTAGAAGCGTTGCGATCGGCCTGGCCGTCCAGCTCATTTTCGTTGTCTTCGTCCTAACTAATGGACTAATTGCCCTGACTTCGAGCCTGAAAGTAAAAGTTGCGCTCGCCTGTGCACTGCTCACTGTGGTGCTTATCTATCTGCTTCCGGAGCACCCCTTGCGGGGATTGTTCTTTGCCGGTCTGTCTGGCGGGCTATCACTCACAGCCATCTATATATCAAGACGGTTAGCGCACCGAAGTTAGTGTCCATGACCTCATACGTCAGGAGCAGCGTTTTTCACTGCTCATTCGGAACAAGCCACCAGCACTGGCGGATCAGGGATAGATAAATGTCCTTCAACCACTACTACCAGAGCGAACTCACCGCCCTGCGCCAATTGGGCAGGCGTTTCGCCGAGCGCAATCCGGCGCTGACGCCGTTTCTCGGCCAGAGCGGGCGCGATCCTGACGTGGAGCGCCTGCTGGAGGGCTTCGCCTTCCTCACCGGGCGCCTGCGGCAGAAGCTCGACGACGAGCTGCCGGAGCTGACCCATTCGCTGATGCACCTGCTTTGGCCGAACTACATGCGCCCGCTGCCGGCCTTCGCCATGCTGCAGTTCGATCCGCTCGAGCGTCCCGGCCCGGCACTGACGGTACCGCGGAACACGCCGGTGGAATCGAGGCCGAACCGGGGCGTGACCTGCCGCTTCCGCACCTGCTACGCCACCGAGGTGCTGCCGCTGGCATTGGGCGCGATGGACTATTCGGTGAAGGGCGATGGCGCCTTGTTGAGCCTGCGCCTGACAATGAGCACTGACGGCCACCTCGGCGAGCTGAACCTCAGGCAGCTGCGCCTGCACCTGGCTGGCGAGCGCTATATCAGCCAGCTGCTCTACCTGGGCCTGCTGCGTCACCTGGAGGGCATCCAGCTGATCGCCCTGGATGGCGAGGGCCAGCCGTTCAGGGATGCCCAGGGCCAGTCGCTGCCTGCATTGCGCCTGGAGCCCGACCGGGTGCAGCCGGTCGGTTTCGCCGAAGACCAGGCGCTGGTCCCCTACCCGCTCAACACCTTCCGCGGCTACCGCTACCTGCAGGAGTACTTCGCCTTCCAGGACAAGTTCCTGTTCGTCGATCTGCTCGGTCTGGACGCCCTGCAGCGCCTGCCCGAGAAGCAGCTCAAGCAGGCCCGCGGTCTCGAGCTGCGCTTCGATATCCGCAAGGCCGGGCTGGAACGGATCTGCCCGACCCTGGACAACCTGCGCCTGTACTGCACGCCGGTGGTCAACCTGTTCGCCCACGACGCCATCCCGATCCGCCTGGACGGCAAGCAGGATCAGTACCTGCTGCGTCCGGCGGAGCACGACGCCCTTCACTGCGGGGTCTTCTCGGTGGATCGCGTCACCGGCTGGAGGCCCGGCGGCATGGGCTACGAGGAGTACGTGCCGTTCGAGTCCTTCGAGCACGACCCGAGCTTCGACGTGCCGCTGGCCCGGCCGCATTACAGCCTGCGCCAGCGGCCCTCGCTGCTCGGCGACGGCCTGGAGACCTGGCTGAGTTTCGGCCAGCGCGATCCCGACCGGCACGAGACGCTGTCCATCGAGCTGACCTGCACCAACCAGAACCTGCCGAGCCAGCTGGCCCCGGGCGATATCTGCCTGCCCAGCGAGGACACGCCGGAGTTCCTCACTTTCCGCAACATCGGCGCGGTGACGCCGAGCTACGCGCCGCCGCTGGAACGCGACTTCCTCTGGAAGCTGATCAGCAACATGTCGCTGAACTACCTGTCGCTGGCCAACGTCGAGGCGCTCAAGGTCATCCTCGAAACCTACGACCTGCCGCGTCATTACGACCAGCACGCGGCCAGGGTCGGCCAGCGCCGGCTCGGCGGGCTCAGGCGTATCGAGCACCGCCATGTCGACCGCCTGCACCATGGCCTGCCGGTGCGCGGGGTGCGCACCGAGCTGCTGATGGATGCCGAACACTACCTGGGCGATGGGGACCTGTTCCTCTTCGCCTCGGTGCTCAACGAGTTCTTCGCCCTGTACGCCAGCCTCAATTCCTATCACGAGCTGCACGTACGGAGTATTCAGGGAGAGTTGTATCAATGGACGCCGCGCATGGGGCAGCAGCCCCTGCTCTGAGCCGGCTCGGCCGGAGCATCCGCGAATACAGCCTGTTCCAGGGCGTGCTGATGGTGCTGGAGCGACTGAAAGCCGCACATCCCGAGCTGGACGATCCGGCGCTGTACGAGCGGCTGGAGTTCGTCGCCAATCCGAGCCTGGGCTTTCCCGGCAGCGACATCGAGCGCGTCGAGTTCTTCGAGGAGCACGGCGAGCTGCGGGCGCGGCTGAACGTCAACCTGGTCGGACTGTTCGGTGCCGGTTCGCCCCTGCCCGCCTTCTATGGCGAACAGGCTCTCGGCGACGGCGAAGCCGGCAATCCGACCCGGGACTTCCTCGACCTCTTCAACAACCGTCTGCAGCGCCTGCTGCTGCCGATCTGGCGGAAGTACCGCTACTGGGTGCGTTTCGCCGGCGGCGCCAGCGACCCCTTCTCCGCCGAGCTGTTCGCCCTGATCGGCCTCGGCGGCCCGGCCATCCGTCAGTCCCGGGAGCTGAACTGGAACCGCCTCCTGCCCTACCTCGGCCTGCTCAGCCTGCGTGCCCATTCGGCGGCACTGATCGAGTCGGTGCTGCGCTACTACTTCAAGCATGCCGAACTCGCCATCGAGCAATGCCTGGAGCGCCAGGTAGACATCCTTGCCGAGCAACGCAACCGTCTCGGCCTGGCCAACAGCCGGCTCGGCGACAGCCTGGTGCTGGGCGAGCGGGTGCGCGACCGCGGCGGTAAGTTCCGCATCCATATCCGCGAGTTGTTCTGGGAGCGCTTCCACGAGTTTCTCCCGCTCGGTACGGGCTACCAGCCGCTCTGCGCCCTGGTGCGTTTCACCCTGCGCGACCCGCTGGACTACGACATCCGCCTGCAGCTGCGCCGGGACGAAATCCGCGAGCTGCGCATCGGCGAAGGCAATCCTTGCCGGCTGGGCTGGACCAGTTGGCTCGACCGCGAACGCGCCGACGGCATCGTCACCCTGGGCAACCGCATTCATTAAGGACTGATGGAATGATCAACGTCGATCTGCAACAACTGGTACAGGCCCTGGATGCCGACAGCCGCCTCGACTTAGAAGGCGCCGCCGAGCGCTGCGTGGCCCGCGGCGGCAGCAGGATCCTCGTCGAGGATCTGCTGCTCGGCTTGCTCGAGCGCCCGCAGGGCCTGCTGGGGCGCGCCCTGCAGGATGCCGGAGTGGACGAGGCGGAGCTGGCCCGGGTGCTGAAGCCGCGCGCGGAAGCCAGCGAATCGCGCAACCCGGTGTTCTCCGCCGAACTGGTGCAGTGGCTGCAGGACGGCCTGCTGGTCGCCACTCTGGAGCTGGGTCAGAGTCAGATCGATCAGGCCGCGCTGATCCTCGCCCTGCTGCGCAACACGTTGCGTCATGCCGGCAGCCGCTACCAGCCGCTGCTGGCCAGGATCGATGCCGAGCGCCTGCGCGACCATGCCCTTGCCCAGCAGGCGCGGCCCTCTCGCGGGCAGGTGGCTGGCGGCGAATCGGCGCTGACGCGCTTCACCCACGACTTCACCGGCCAGGCCCGCGCCGGCCGGCTCGACCCGGTGCTCTGCCGCGACGAGGCGATCCGCCAGATGGTCGACATCCTCGCCCGGAGGCGCAAGAACAACCCCATCGTGGTCGGCGAGGCCGGGGTCGGCAAGACCGCTCTGGTCGAGGGGCTGGCCCTGCGCATCGCCAGTGGCGAGGTGCCGGCAGCGCTCCGGGACGTCGAGCTGCTCGGCCTCGATCTGGGGCTCCTGCAGGCCGGGGCCAGCGTCAAGGGCGAGTTCGAGCGGCGCCTGCAGGGGGTGATCGACGAGGCGAAGGCTTCGCCTCGGCCGATCATCCTGTTCATCGATGAAGCCCACACCTTGATCGGTGCCGGCGGTCAGGCCGGTGGATCGGACGCCGCCAACCTGCTTAAGCCGGCTCTGGCGCGCGGCGAGCTGCGCACCATCGCCGCCACCACCTGGAGCGAATACAAGAAGTATTTCGAGAAAGACCCGGCCCTGGCCCGGCGCTTCCAGCCGATCCGGCTGGTCGAGCCGACGGTGGCCGAGGCGGCGACCATCCTGCGCGGCCTGGCGCCGGTCTACGAGAAAAGCCATGGCGTCTACCTGCGCGACGATGCGGTGGTCGCCGCCGCCGAGCTGTCCGCCCGTTACCTCGCCGGCCGCCAGCTGCCCGATAAGGCGGTCGACGTGCTCGACACCGCTTGCGCCCGCGTACGCATCAGCCTGGCCGCGCCACCGCAGGCACTGGAACGCCTGCGTGGCGAGATCGCCGAAGGCGAGCGCCGCCTGCTGGCGCTGACCCGCGATCTGGACGCCGGTCTGCCGATCGACCCGGATGCGCTGCGGCAGTTGGAAGATCGCCTGGCTGCTGCCCGCCTTGAGCAGGAGGCGCTGGAGAGCCGCTGGAGCCGTCAGCGCGCCCTGGCCGAGCGGCTGCTGGAGCTGCGTCGGCAGTACGCAGAAGCGCGTCGGCTGGCGGCCGATGGCGAATCACCGCCGAACCTCGCGCCGTTGGAAAGCCGGTTGTGCGAAGCCCAGGCCGAGCTGAGTGCGGCCCAGGCCGACGAGCGCCTGGTCAGCCATGAAGTCTGCCCGCGCCTAGTAGCCGAGGTGATCAGCCAGTGGACCGGCGTGCCGCTGGCCCAGCTGGCCCGCGAGCATAACGCCAGGGTCGCCTCCTTTGCCCACGATCTGCGCCAGCGCGTGCGCGGCCAGGAGCAGGCGGTACGAATGCTCGACCGCGCCATGCGCGCCGCTGCCGCCGGGCTGAACGAGCCGGACGCGCCGGTGGGCGTGTTCCTCCTGGTCGGACCCAGCGGCGCCGGCAAGACCGAAACCGCTTTGGCCCTGGCCGATCTGCTGTATGGCGGCGAACGCTTCCTCACCACCATCAACATGGCCGAATTTCAGGAGAAGCACACGGTTTCGCGGCTGATCGGCGCGCCGCCGGGCTATGTCGGCTACGGCGAAGGCGGCATGCTCACCGAGGCGGTGCGGCAGAAGCCCTATTCGGTGATCCTCCTCGACGAGGTGGAGAAGGCCGATCCGGACGTGCTCGACCTCTTCTACCAGATCTTCGACAAGGGCGTGGCCAACGACGGCGAAGGTCGGGCGATCGACTTCCGCAACACCCTGATCCTGCTCACCTCGAATCTCGCCAGCGAGCGTATCGCCGCCCTCTGCCAGGAGGGGCGGCGGCCTGCCGTCGAAGAGCTGGAGCAGGCCATCCGCCCGGCGCTCAGCCGGCACTTCAAGCCGGCCTTGCTGGCGCGCATGCGCGTGGTGCCCTACTACCCGGTAGCCGGCGAGCTGCTCCATGAACTGGTCGCCCTCAAGCTGGCGCGGTTCGGCGAACGCCTGGCTCGCCGCCAGCTGTCGTTCAGCCACGGCGAGCCTCTGGTCGGCCATCTCGTCGAGCGCTGCAAGCATGGCGACAGCGGCGTGCGCTGGATCGACCAACTGATCGAGCGGCATCTGCAGCCACTGGTAGCCGATCGCCTGCTCGATGCCATGGCCGCCGGAGAAACCCTGCAGCGGGTGCATGCGACCCTGGATGGCGCCGGCGCCGTCGTCTGCGAGTTCGACTGAGGTGCCGCCGATGTTCGCCCAGATTCCCCAGCCTTTGCGGTATGCCGAAGCGCTGCTGACGCAACATGCCAGCCTGACCCGCAGCGCCAGTGTCGAGGCGCTGCTCGGCCGCCTGGTGCAGGCGGCGGCACAGCTGACCGGCTGTGAGCTGAGCCAGCTCTATCTGCTGGACGACAGCCACACTCGCCTGACCCTGTCCGCCGAATGGCTGGACGGCCTCCTGCAGCCGCGCGAAGCGGCCAGCCTGCCCAGCGACTACGACGGCGAGCAACTGCTGCAATACTGCCTGTGCCAGAACCGGGTGCTCAGCCTCAGCGAACTGGACGGCAGCCTGCACCAGACCGGCTTTCTGCCGGGCGGCGCGCGCTCCTGGCGCAGTCTGCTGTGCCTGCCGCTTTCCGATGCCGGGGCGCGCATCCGCGGCCTGCTGCTCTGCGCCAGCGCGCAGTCGCGCGAGCTGCAGGGCTTCGCCAGTTCGCTGGGCCATCTCGGCGGCTGCGCCATCAGCCACCTGCAGTTGCTGCAGCGCCTGCGCCGGCCCCACGACCAGGACCAGGACGGCGCGAATGGCGAAATCGTTACGCCCTGCGCCAGCGGCTACGGCCTGATCGGCGACGGGGCGAGCATGCGCGCCGTCTACCGCCTGATCGGCAAGGTGCTGCACAACCCGGTCAGCGTGCTGCTGACCGGCGAAACCGGCACCGGCAAGGAGCTGGCGGCCCGTGCCATCCACGACTGCGGCCTGCGCAGGAGTCGCGCCTTCGTGGTGCAGAACTGCGCCTCGCTGCCGGAAAACCTGCTGGAAAGCGAGCTGTTCGGCTACCGCAAGGGCGCTTTCACCGGTGCCGATCGCGACCGCCCCGGCCTGTTCGACGCTGCCGACGGCGGCACTCTGTTTCTCGACGAGATCGGCGACATGCCGCTCCTTCTGCAGGCCAAGCTGCTGCGCGTGCTGCAGGAAGGCGAAGTACGTCCGCTGGGTTCGCTGGAGACCCACAGGGTGGACGTGCGCATCGTCGCCGCCACTCACCGTGACCTGCGCGCATTGGTGGCGGAAGGCCGCTTCCGCGAAGACCTCTTCTATCGCCTGTCGCACTTTCCCATCGAGCTGCCGCCGCTGCGCGAGCGCGGCGAGGACATCCTGCGTCTGGCCCGGCACTTCGCCGACAAGGCCTGCGCCTTCCTGCAGCGCGATGTCTGCCGTTGGTCCGATGCCGCGCTGGAGCACCTGGCCAGCTACGCCTTCCCCGGCAACGTCCGCGAACTCAAGGGGCTGGTCGAGCGCGCCGTGCTGCTCTGCGAGGGCGGCGAGCTGCTGCCCGAGCACTTCAATCTGCGGCCGGACCCGCTGGGCTGCGACAGCACCCTGAACCTTCGCGAGCGCATGGAGCGCATCGAACGCAGCCTGCTGCTCGACTGCCTGCGCAAGAACAACGGCAACCAGAGCCAGGCCGCCCGCGAGCTGGGCCTGCCCCGGCGCACTCTGCTGTACCGCATGGAGCGGCTGAACATCAGTCCGAGCGATGTGTGAGGCCAAGCCCATGTTCAGCGCCGGTGGGCCGTCGCCCCGCGAAACCCGATCACTTTTCCACTCCCGAGAAGGACTTCGCATGCTGATCCGCTTCTGTTCCACCGCCCTGCTGGTTCTGGCGCTGACCGCCTGCAGCGGCAACTACAAATTCAGCGACGACGACTATCGCCCGCTGGGCGATCCGCAGGCGCTCAACCGCGGCAATCGATAGAGGGATAACAGCAACCATGGAACTGGTCTTCGATGTAGTCGGCGCGCAGCAGTTCGTGCCGGGTCTTGCGACCAGCAAAAGCTTCCGTCAGGCCGGCGGCATCATCGGTCGTGCCGAGGATTGCGACTGGGTGATCCCGGACCGCAAGCGCGTCCTCTCCGGACATCATGCCGAGGTGAGCTACCGCGACGGTGCCTTCTATCTCACCGATACCAGCAGCAACGGCATTCGCCTCAAGGACAGCGGCGCCAGCCTGGTCAGGAGCCAGCCCCAGCGCATCGAGCACGGCAGCGTCTACTGTCTGGGCGATTTCGAGATCCGGGCGCGCCTGATCCAGGATCCGGCGCTGTTCGAAGGCGATATCGGCCGCCCGCAGCCGGCCGGCAGCATCATCCCGGACGACGCCTTCCTCGACCTCGATCCGCTGGTCGCCCTGGATCAGCAGGAGCGCGTCTATGCGCAGGTGGACGAACTGGACGCGCTCATCCAGCCGCCCAGGAGCCAGGCGCCGCAGCGCGACTACGCGCAGATCGACGAGGAGAACCTGCCGCTGCCCGAGCTGGTGATACCGGCGCCGGAACCGCAGCCCGGGCGCACCATCGAGCCCGAGCGACTGCCTCCGGATTTCTGGGAGCGTTTCGGCGCCGCCCTCGGTCTCGAACTCGACGACCTGGACGACGACGCCCGCGAAGAGCTGGCGCTGAACGCCGCCCGCCTGCTGCGCCAGAGCGTCGGCAGCCTGCAGCAGACCCTGCGTACCCGCAGCGAGCTGAAGAACGAGCTGCGTCTGGCCTTGACCACGGTACAGGGCGCCGGCAGCAATCCGCTCAAGCATGGCAGCGATACCACAGAGACCCTGCGCCTCCTGCTGCGGCCCGGCAGGCCCGGCCAGCTGTCGGCCGAGCAGGCGATCAGCCGCGCCTACCGCGATCTGCAGGCGCACCAGGTGGCGTTGCTGGCGGCCAGCCGCGCCGTGCCCAAGGGCCTGCTGGCGCAGCTCGCGCCGGAGCAGCTGGTGCTGCGCTTCGAGCGCGAGCGCCGGCCCCTGCTCGCCACCGCCGGCAGCCGCTGGCGCGCCTACCGCCGGCTGCACGAGTCGCTGGCCCGGGACGACGACTGGAGCGAGCGCCTGTTCGCCCGGGACTTCGCCAAGACCTATGAGGAACAGGTACGCCTGATCGCCACCCTCGACACCGACCTGCAAGGATGATCCCCATGCCCCGCTTTCTCACCCTCGCCGCGCTGCTCGCGCTGGGCGGCTGCTCGGCGCTGTCGCCCTATTCCCACACGACCAAGCTGGATCTGACCCTGGCCGGCAGCGAGCGCCTCAATCCGGACCTGCACGGCCGGCCCTCGCCGATCGTCCTGCGCCTGCTCGAACTCAGGCATCCGGTGGCTTTCGAGAACGCCGATTTCTTCGCCCTCTACCAGAGCCCGAAGCAGGCGCTGGCGCCCGATTGGGTGGCCCAGGAGGAGCTCGAACTGCGTCCCGGCGAACGGCGCGAGCTCAAGCTCTCGGTTCAGCCGGGCAGCCGCTACGTGGGCGTACTGGCCGCCTACCGCGATCTGCCGGACGCCGAGTGGCGCTTCGTCATTCCCCTCGAGGAAAAGGCGATCAACCGCAGCGAACTCGGTCTCGACGAACACGGCATCCGCGATCTTGCCGCCGATCCGGCCAATACGGGGAAATAGACATGACTGCGCACAAGGTAGTCTGGCAGGAGGGCATGCTGCTGCGCCCGCAGCATTTCCAGCAGAGCGACCGTTACTACGATCACCAGCTGAAGGCCCGTACCCGGTTGCTCGACAGCTATGCCTGGGGCTTCTTCGGCCTGGAGATCGACCGCCAGTTCCTCAACATGGGCAAGCTGGTGCTCAGCCAGGCCAGCGGCATCCTGCCCGACGGCAGCCTGTTCGAGATCGGCGGCGAGCGCGAGCCGCTGGCTCTCGACGTGCCGCCCAACACCAGCAACACGCCGGTGTACCTGGCACTGCCGCTGGCCACCGGCAACCACATCGAGAGCCGTCGGCCGGAGCAGAAGGACGTGCTGGCGCGCTACACCGCCTGCGACGAGGAAGTCGCCGACTCCAACGCCGGCGACGGCGGCTCCAGCCAGGTCAGCACCGCACGTCCGGATTTCCGTCTGCTGCTCGGCGAGCGGCAGAGCGACCAGGCCTTCGTCCGCCTCAAGCTCTGCGACATCCTCGACACCACGCCGGACGGGGTGATCGTGCTGGATGGCGAATTCATTCCGACCTTCATCGACTTCCAGGCATCGAGTTACCTGCTGTCCTGCCTGAAGGAAGTGATCGGCATGCTCGCCCATCGGGGCGACATCCTCGCCGAGCGCATCCGCGCCACCGGCAAGGTCGGCGGTGCCGAGGTCGGCGACTTCATGATGCTGCAGCTGATCAACCGCCACGAGCCGGTGCTGCGCCATTACCTGGGGCTCGAGCGGGTGCATCCGGAGCAGATCTATCGCGAACTGCTCGGCCTGCTCGGCGAACTGGCCACCTTCTCCGGCGAGAGCAAGCGCCCGCGCCTTGACGGCCGCTACCAGCACGGCGATCAGGGCCTGAGCTTCCGCAAGCTGATGGATGCGATCCGCCAGGTGCTGTCCATGGTGCTCGAACAGCACGCCATCGAACTGGCCCTGCAGCAGCGCCAGTACGGTATCCGCGTCTCGCCGCTGCACGACCACAAGCTGCTCGGCACCTCCACCTTCGTCCTCGCCGCCAGCGCCCAGTGCGACTCCGAGGAGCTGCGCTCGCGCCTGCCGGCGCACCTCAAGGTCGGTCCGGTCGAGCGCATCCGCCAGTTGGTCAACCTGCACCTGCCGGGCATCGGGATCAAGCCGCTGCCGGTGGCACCGCGGCAGATTCCCTTCCACGCCGGCAAGACCTACTTCGCCCTGGAGCTCAGCAGCGAGGAGCTGGCCCAGCTGGAAGGCTCCGGCGGCTTCGCCTTCCATGTTTCCGGCGAGTTTCCCGGACTCGAACTGAAGTTCTGGGCGGTCAGGAACTGAGCATGGGGATGGGCGACATGGACGATCACGTGCAGACCCGTCAGGCCGACTTCCGCCTGACCATCGACGGCCAGCCGTCCGAGCTGCAGGTGCTCGCCTTCAGCGGCCGCGAGGCGATCAGCCAGCCTTACCGCTTCGACCTGGAGCTGGTCGGCGAGCGGCCCGACCTGGATCTGGAGCGCCTGCTGCACCGGCCGGCCTTTCTCGCCTTCGACCGCGCCGGCCACGGCGTGCACGGGCTGATCCAGCGGGTCGCCCAGGGCGAATCCGGCCGGCGGCTGACCCGCTACCGGGTCGCGCTGGTGCCGCGGCTGGCCTACCTGACCCAGCGGGTCAACCAGCGCATCTTCCAGCAGCTGTCCGTGCCGCAGATCGTCGCCCGGGTGCTCAAGGAGCACGGGATCCTCGAGGACGCCTGCCGCTTCCCGCTCGGCAGCGACTACCCGCCGCGCGAGTACTGCGTGCAGTACGACGAGAGCGACCTGCACTTCGTCCAGCGGCTGTGCGAGGAGGAAGGGATCCACTACCACTTCCGCCACGCGCCCGACGGGCATGTGCTGGTGTTCGGCGACGACCAGACGGCGTTTCCCCGCCTGGCGCCGACCGCCTACCGGCAGGGCAGCGGCCTGGTGGCCGATACGCCGGTGATCGAGCGCTTC
>NZ_JBHRSJ010000006.1:0-108142 GCF_042643485.1 Azotobacter bryophylli
GGCTCGACCGGGGCGGCCGCAGCGCGCGGGGCTTCCGCCGCCGGCGCGGCCCGGGCCGGCAGCGGGCGAGTCGGAGCGGGCGCGACGGGCGCCGGTGCAGGTGCCGCTGGCGCGACCGCCTCCTTCGCCTCGGCGACCGCCTCTTCCAGCGGCGCGGCGACGGGCTTCGCTGCCGGCGCATCGGTGCCGTCGGCGGCCGCGCGGCTCAGGTACAGGCGCCCGAGCAGCTCGTACAGCGTCGGAGACGCGCCGGTTCCGGCGGCCACGCTGACCAAGGCGATCGCGTCGTCCAGGCGCTCGGCGAGGACCAGCTCCTTCACCCGCTTCTTGAACGCCGCGAGATCCTCGACGCCGGCGGCTCCGCCGGCCCCGGTCTGGCCGAGCAGCAGGACCAGCTCCAGACGCCAGAGGATCTGCGGCGAGGCGACGTGGTTCTTCAGGGATTCGCCCAGCAACTCCTGGGCGAGCCCGTGCTGATCGGCATCAGCCAGATGGCGCAGGGCGCCGACCAGGGCCTGGAGCGAGCCGTCGGGGCAGGCCTCGCGCAGGGAAGATTCGAAGACGGCAAAACTGTGGGTGCGAACGATGCCCCACAAACGCTCGACGAGAGGTTTGTGTTCCAAACGGTGTTACCTATGCGTTGATTCGACGTGGTGCGGCGGAAAAAGCCGCGAACTCTACCACAAAGATGCCGCCTGCCCCGCCCCCGATGTGTCGGTCGGCGACCGGCGTCCCGCCTCCCGACCGCCGGCCCCGGGCCGTCGCGCGGATTTTTACGCCGTTTTTATACCGATGCCGATACGATGGCCGCCTGCATGTCTTCCGGGTGGTGCCCTATCGCCGTGACCCTTCGCCCGTTCCTGCCCGCCCTGCTGCTCAGCGCCGGCCTCACCCTGCTCATGCTGCCGTTGCAGACGGACATCGACCTGTCCAACACGGCGCTGCTCTACGTGCTGCTGGTGGTCGTCATCGGCAGCCGCTACGGGCGCGGCCCGGCGATCGCCGCGGCACTGGCCAGCGCCCTGCTCTACGCCCACGTCTTCGTCCCGCCCCTGTTTTCCCTGGCCATCACCGAGCTCCAGTACCTGCTGGCGGCCGGGGTCATGCTGGTGGTGGCCCTGCTGGTCGGCCATCTCACCGCCTCGCTGAAGGCCCACGCCGAACAGGTGCAGGCCCGCGAGGCCCAGGCCCGGGCCCTCTACGATCTGGCCCGGCACCTGACGGCGGCGCAGACCCCGGCGGAGGTGGAAGGCATCACCCGGCACTTTCTGGAAACCGTGCTGCAGGCCCGCGAGGTGCGGATCGTCCCGCAGAGCGCCTTCGCCGAACCGCCGGCGCCGCTCACGCCGGCCCTGCTGCAGGCGGTGCTGGCCGCCCGCCATCCGCTGCTGAGCGCCGGCGCCGGGCCGGACCGTTCGCTGGTGCTGGTGCCCCTGCTGGCCGCCGCCGGCCGCGGCTACCTGCTGGCCTGCGAGATTCCCGGCGCGGCGGCCGGGGCCGGCGCCACCCGGGAGCTCTTGGAAACCGCCTCGTCGGTGGTGCTGGTGGCCCTGGAGCGCACCTACTTCGCCGAGGTCGCCCGGGAGACCGAGATGCGCCGCTCCACCGAATCGCTGCGCAACTCCATCCTCTCGGCGCTATCCCACGACCTGCGCACGCCCCTGACCGTGATGGTCGGCCTGGCCGACACCCTGGGCCTGGGCAAGGCCTCGCCGGAGCGGCAGAAGAGCATGCTGGCGGCGCTGCGCAACGAGGCCCTGTCCATCAACCAGCTGGTCACCAACCTGCTGGACATGGCCCGGCTGCGCTCGGGCGGCATCGAGCTGAACGAGGCCTGGCAACCCATCGAGGAAGTGATCGGGGCGACCCTGCAACAGGTCCGCAGCCACTGGAAGGACCGCGAGGTCACCCTGGACATCCCAGCCGGCCTGCCGCCCCTGCGTTTCGACGCGGTGCTGGTGGAGCGGGTCCTGTGGAACCTGCTGGAGAACGCGATCAAGTACTCGCCGGCCGACACCCCCGTGGAGCTGGTGGTGCGCCGGGTCGGCGAGTGGCTGGACGTGATGGTCTGCGACTGGGGCCCCGGCCTGCCGGCGGAGGGCGGCGAGGAGCTGTTCGGCATGTTCCGCCGCGGGCAGGCGGAATCCAGCATCCCCGGGGTCGGCCTGGGGCTGGCCATCGCCCGCGGCATCGCCGAAGCCCACGGCGGGCAGGTCCTGGCCGAGAACCGCCTGGGCGGCGGCGCCTGCTTCCGCCTGCGCCTGCCCATCGGCAACCCGCCCGCGCTGGAAGAACTGGAGGAAGCAACGTGAGCGAGACCGCCAACATCCTGCTGGTCGAGGACGACCGGCAGATCCGGGAATTCGTCGCCGCCACCCTGGAAGGGGAAGGCTACACCGTGATCGAGACGGGCACGGCGACCCAGGGCGCGGTGGAGGCCGGCGCACGCAAGCCGGACCTGCTGATCCTCGACCTGGGGCTGCCGGATCGGGACGGCGTGGACTTCATCCGCGACTATCGGGCCTGGTCCCGGGTCCCCGTCCTGATCCTCTCGGCGCGCAGCCAGGAGGCCCACAAGGTGGCCGCGCTGGACGCCGGAGGCGACGACTACCTGACCAAGCCCTTCGGCGTCTCCGAGCTGCTGGCCCGAGTCCGTGCACTGCTGCGCCGCAGCCAGCTGGAGCGCGGCCAAGCCGACCCGCTGATCCGCTTCGGTGATTGCCTGATCGACTGCGTGCGGCGCCAGGTGAGCCGCGGCGGCGAGCCCCTGCACCTGACCCAGATCGAGTACCGCCTGCTGATTCTGCTGGCCTCGAACCCGGGCCGGGTGCTGACCCACCGCCAGTTGCTGCTGCAGATCTGGGGCGGCCAGGCGGTGGAGAACCACCAGTACCTGCGGGTCTACGTCGGCCACCTGCGGCAGAAGATCGAGGACAACCCGGCCCAGCCGCGCCACCTGCTGACCGAGATCGGCGTCGGCTACCGCTTCCAGCCCTGCCCCTTCACGCGCCCGTGCGGCCGGCCGCCACCCTGGCCAGCCGCGCCTCCAGCTGGGCGACGTGCCCGGCCTCCTCGTCGGCGAACGCCCGTGCCAGCGTCCCGACCTTGGGATTGCCGGTGTCGGCGGCGATCCCCCGGTAGAACTCCAAGCTGCGCCGTTCCCCGTCGAGGGCTAGCTCCAGGGCGGCGGGCACATCCATGTAGCCGTCCACCCCACCCCAGCCGGCCGCCTCCGGGCTCACGCCGTCGGGCCAGCGGTATTCCCCGGGCGCCAGCTCCGGCGGCGAATGGAAACCGCCGCGGGTCATGGCGTCGTTCAGATGCAATCGCGAGTAGTGCGCCATTTCCCGGAAGAAGTCCGCTACTTCCCGGTCGCCGAGCGTGCGCATGGCCTCCGCCAGTTCCTCGTAGCGGCGCGCCGAGTCCGTCTCCAGCCGGATGGCGTGGGCGAGAAAGCGATGAATGTCGTCCATCCCCTGCCTCCTCAGCCGAACTTGAACAGGATGCCGAACCCGCCGCGGGGCCATTCCCACTCCACGTTGCGGTGTTCGTCGCAGATGATCCGGCAGGTGCCGCATTCCAGGCAGCCGTCGGTGGTCAGCGCCACCTGGCCGCCGGCCTCGCGGCTGTAGCAGCCGGCGGGGCAGCAGACCGTGCACTGCTGGTTGCGGCAGTCGCGGCACAGCCCGGCGTCCTTGATGCGGATATGCGGCCGACCGGCGTCGACCCGGTAGCGGTCCTGGAACAGTTTCTCTTCGATCTTCGACATGGCAGCCCCCTTACTCGACAGCGCGCCAGAACTTGAAGGCATCGCCGATCAGCCCGAGCAGCGAGCGGGAGGCGATGAAGCTCTGCTTGATGGCCTTTTCCTTGCTCTTCTTGTCCACGCCGTCGACCCGGATCAGGGTCTGCGCCGCCTTGGAGAAGATCTCGGGATAGGTGGTGAAGAAATGCTTGTTGTGGTGGAAGATCTCCGGCAGACGCCGGTACTTCTTCAGGTCCTTCATGACGAAGCTGTCGTCCAGCTTCCGCTTGTAGGCGGCCAGGTTGACGGCGCTGAACGGCCGGCCGGCGGCCTTCAGCTCCACCAGGGTCTGCGCCGCCAGCATGCCGGTGGTGATGGCCAGGTTGGAGCCTTCGCGGTGGATGCCGTTGACGAACTGGCCGGCGTCGCCGGCGATCAGCCAGCCGTCGCCGTAGACCTGGGGAATGGCGTTGTAGCCGCCCTCGGGGATCAGGTGCGCGGCGTATTCCTTCATCTCGCTGCCGGCGATCAGCGGCGCGATGGAGGGGTGGGCCTTCATCCGGTCGAGCAACTCGTAGGGGGTGACCTTCTGCTCCTTGAAGTCGGAGAGCATGCAGCCGACGCCCAGGGTGATGGACTCCTTGTTGGTGTAGAGGAAGCCCGTGCCCATCATGCCGGCGCTGATCTTGCCGGCCATCTCGATGACCACGCCCTCGTCCTCGCCGATGTTGAAGCGGGACTCGATGGTTTCCTGGGGCAGGAAGTGGATCTCCTTCACCGCCAGGGCCACGTTCTCGGGCCTGACCTCCGGCTGGAAGCCGGCCTTCACCGCCAGGCGCGAATTCGCCCCGTCGGCGAGGATCACCGCGGCCGCGCGGATCTCGCCGCCCTTGCGGTCGGTGCGCACGCCCACCACCCTGCCGCCTTCCTGCAGCAGCTCGGTCACCGTGGTCTCGCAGATGGTCAGCACCCCGGCCTCGCGGGCCTTATTGTTGAACCACTGGTCGAAGTGGGCGCGGATGATGGTGTAGCGGTTGTAGGGCGGCTTGTTGAAGTCCTCGGAGCGGTAGTGGGTGCCCATGTAGGAAGCGTCGTCCATCACCCAGACCCGCTGCTCGATCAGGTGCCGCTCCAGCGGGGCGTCCTCGCGGAAGTCGGGGACGATCCGCTCGATGGCGTCGGCGTAGAGGATGGCGCCCTGCACGTTCTTCGAGCCGGGGGTCTCGCCCCGCTCGATCTGCAGCACCTTCAGCCCGCCCTTGGCCAGGGTGTAGGCGGCGGCGTTGCCGGCCATGCCGGCGCCGACCACGATCACGTCGAATGTTTCAGCCATGGTGTTCTCCTGTCAGCCGGTCTTTTTCGCTTGGGCCAGATGGGCCTTGAAGGCCTCGGTCAGGGCCGGGAGGATCGCCGTGGCGTTGCCGACGATGCCGTAGTGGGCGAAGTCGAAGATCGGCGCGTTGGGATCGCTGTTGATGGCGACGATCACATCGGCCCCGTCCATCCCCACCCGGTGCTGGATCGCCCCGGAGATACCGGCGGCGATGTAGAGCTTGGGCCGCACGGTCTTGCCGGACTGCCCGACCTGGCGGTCCAGTTCGGCCCAGCCGGCTTGCACCACCGGCCGCGAGGCGCCGACCTCGGCGCCCAGCACCCGGGCCAGGTCCCAGACGTGCTGGAAGTTCTCCTGACTCCGCAGGCCCCGCCCGCCGGCGACGATGATGTCGGCGAACGGCAGGTTGGGCTTGTCGCGGGTGTCGTCGGGGATGAACTCCAGCACCTTGGTGACGATGGAGGTCTCGATCATCGAGAACAGCACCTCGACGATCTCGCCCTGGCGACCGGCGGACGCCTCCGGCATGGCCATCACCCGCGGCCGCACCGTGGCCATCTGCGGCCGGTGACGCTGGGTCATGATGGTGCACAGCAGCGAGCCGCCGAAGGTCGGCCGGGTGGCCGCGAGGTTGCGCGTCTCGATGTCGATGACCAGCTCGGTGCAGTCCGCCACCAGCCCGGTGCCCAGGGTGGTGGCCACCGAGCCGGCCAGATCGCGGCCCAGGGTGGTGGCGCCGAGCATGAGGACTTCCGGCTGGTAGCGGTTCACCAGGTCGGTGAGCGCCTTGGTGTAGGGGTCGTTGCGGTAGTCCCGCAGGACCTCGTCCTGGACCAGGTAGCACTTGTCGGCGCCGTACTGGAAGGCCTCGCCGCAGATGCCCCGGCCGCGTTCGCCGGGGCCGCAGATGACCACGCCGCAGAGCTCCACGCCGAGGGCGTCGGCCAGCTTGCGGCCTTCGCCCAGGAGTTCCCAGGACACCGGATGCACCTCGCCGCGCTCGCTCTCGACGACGACCCAGACATGACGGTAATCGACGAAACGGGGGTCCAGCGCGACCTTCTTCTTGGCCGGCTTTTTCGCTTGTTCGCTCATCTCGTTCTCCTCACACCGCCCGCTTGGCGATTTCCTGTTCCAGCTTCGGGTGCTGGGTGAACAGCTTGGCCAGCAGGGTCACGGCCAGGTTCTTCGGCTCGCTGTCGCGCACCTCGATCATCTCGGCCCGCTTGCTGCGCGGCCGGGGGGCGAAGACCTTGCTCACCACGGTGGGGCTGCCCTTGAGGCCGATCATCTCCACGGCGTCGATGCCGGCGGCCTCGCGGTCCCAGACCTTGAGCTCGTGGCGGGCGGCGCGGAACAGATCGTCCAGATCGCCGAAGCGCATCTCGTTGGTCCCTTCGAGCATGGTGATCAGGCAGGGCGTGGAGGTCTTGATCAGTTGCACGCCGCCCTCGGCCCGGCGCTCCACCTGGATCTCCTTGTTCGCCACGTCCAGATCGACGATCCGGGAGACGTAGGTCAGCAACTGGTAACCCAGCCGCTTGGCGATGCCCGGCCCGACCTGGGCGGTGTCGCCGTCGATGGTCTGCTTGCCGGTGAAGATCAGGTCGACCGGCATGTCCTCCATGATCTTGCGGATGGTGGCGCTGAGCGCATAGGACGTGGCCAGGGTGTCGGAGCCGGCGAAGGCCCGGTCCGACACCAGGATGGCGTCGTCCGCCCCGAAGGACAGGCACTTGCGCAGCGCCGCCTCAGCCATGGGCGGCCCCATACAGACGACGGTGACCGTGCCGCCGAACTGGTCCTTGAGGCGCAGCGCCTCTTCCAGGGCGAACAGGTCGTAGGGGTTGACGATCGCCGGAACTCCCTGGCGCATGATGGTGTTGGTGACCGGGTGCACCCGGATCTGGGCCGAGTCCGGCACCTGCTTGATGCAGACGACGCTGTGCATGCTTGGCGCTCCGAAAACGGGGGATCAGACGGCCTGGTAGCGCGGAACGCTCTTGTCGATGACGATGCAGTCGACCGGGCAGTTGGCCACGCACTGGGCGTCGTCGAAATGACCGACGCATTCGGTGCACAGGTCCGCCTTGATGGCGAACACGCCGCCTTTTTCATAAATGGCGTCGTTGGGGCATTCGGGTTCGCAGGCGGCGCAGGCGGTGCATTGGGAACCGTCGATTTTGTAAGCCATGATCAAATCTCCTGAATATCGGCTAACGGGACGGATATGAATTTGCAACGCCTGTGCCACCGCCTTTTTTGGACGATTTTTATATAAAAACAATATAAAAAGCCTTATTAATCAATAAGTTGTTCGTTGTTGTCTTTATACTAGGAACAACCCATAAAACGCTTTTGGTCATCTTCGCGCCAGATCGGCCGCGAACTTTCCCCGGCCCTCCGGATATGGCGGAAAGAGGGGCGAAAACAGTTTTCGAAGTTCGAAGTTTCGAATGCGGAAAAGGGGCAAATAAAGAAAAGCCGGGCCGGCGCCGGGGGGAGAAAACCCGAAGGCGGAATCGGGCAGGCGGAAACGGCCTACTCGCCCTGCCAGCACCGCATCTGCTCGTGCAGCTGCTGGCTGCGCTCCCGGCCGACGGTCTTCAGCTCGAAGGCGGCGAAGTCGCGCTGCATGGCGTCCAGTTGGTCGGGACGGAGGATCTGCAGGGCCAGGGGGAAGAGCTCCGCGTTCTCCTTGGCGATGTGCCGCTCGGTGAACTCGACGTATTGCCGGGTGGCGGCGGCGAAGGCTTCGCCGTCGAAGACCGGCTCGACCGCCTGGCGCAGGGCGCGCAGCAGGAAGCTGCCCTGCTGGTGTTCGACCGAAAGTTCGCCGATCAGCTCGCAGCCCTGTTCCACGCAGCTCCGTCGCAGGGCCGGGAACAGCAGCCCCTCCTCCTTGCCGTGATGGCACTGGTCGACGAAGTCCCACAGGAAGTCCAGCAGCGCGCCGATGTCCGCGCCGCTCGCGGTGCCCAGCCGCGCCCGGTTGGCCATGCGCTGGAGGATCTTGAGAATGCAAGCGATCGCCTGGTGTTCGCTGCGCAGCACATCGATGGCCTGACTCATGGAGGGCTCCCGTGACGACTGGGCGGCCCGCAGGACGGTCCGCCCGACTCCTCTCAGCCTAGCGCAGGACGCGGAACCGAGACGCCCGTCCGGGCGCGTCACTCCGGCCGCAGGATCAGCACCCCGAGCGGCGGCAGGTTGAGCGTCAGGGTATGCGGCTGGCCGTGGCTGGAGAGGTCGTCGGCGATCACCCCGCCGGCGTTGCCGACGTTGGAGCCGGCGTAGAACTCGGCGTCGCTGTTGAGCACTTCCAGCCACTGCCCGCCGCTGGGCACGCCGATGCGGTAGCCGTGGCGCACCACCGGGGTGAAGTTGGCGACCACCATGAGCGGGTAGCCGGTGGGGCTCCAGCGCAGCCAGGCGAACACGCTGTTGTGCCGGTCGTCGCCGACCAGCCACTGGAAGCCGGCCGGCACGCAGTCCTGCACGTGCAGGGCCGGCTCCTGGCGGTAGAGCCGGTTGAGATCCTTGACCAGGCGCTGCAGGCCCTGGTGGTCGCCGTAGTTGAGCAGGTACCAGTCCAGCTCGTGGTCGTGGCTCCACTCCCGCCACTGGCCGAACTCGCCACCCATGAACAGCAGCTTCTTGCCCGGCATGGTCCACATGAACGACAGGTAGGCGCGCAGGTTGGCGAACTTCTGCCAGCGGTCGCCGGGCATCTTGTCGATCAGCGAGCGCTTGCCGTGCACCACCTCGTCGTGGGAAAGCGGCAGGATGAAGCGTTCGGAGAAGGCGTAGATCAGGCCGAAGGTCATCAGGTCGTGGTGGTGGCGGCGGTGGATCGGGTCCTGGCCCATGTACTTCAGGGTGTCGTGCATCCAGCCCATGTTCCACTTGTAGTCGAAGCCGAGGCCGCCCTCGGCGACGGGCTTGCTGACCCCCGGCCAGGCGGTGGACTCCTCGGCGATGACCAGCGCGCCCGGCGCCTCGGTCTTGACCACGTCGTTCAGGTGGCGGAGGAACTCGATGGACTCCAGGTTCTCGCGCCCGCCGTGGCGGTTGGGAATCCATTCGCCGGCGTTGCGCGAGTAGTCGCGGTAGAGCATCGAGGCGACCGCGTCGACGCGCAGGCCGTCGACATGGAACTCGCGCAGCCAGTGCAGCGCCGAGGCGATCATGAAGCCGTGCACCTCGGTGCGGCCGAGGTTGTAGATGAAGGTGTCCCAGTCCTGGTGGAGGCCCTCGAAGGGATGGGCGTACTCGTACAGGGCGGTGCCGTCGAAGCGGGCGAGGCCGTGGGCGTCGGTGGGAAAGTGCGCCGGCACCCAGTCGAGGATCACCCCGATGCCGGCCTGGTGGCAGGCGTCGACGAAGGCGGCGAAGTCCTCCCGCGAGCCGTAGCGGGCGCTGGGGGCGAACTGCGAGAGCGGCTGGTAGCCCCAGGAGCCGCCGAACGGGTGTTCCATGATCGGCAGCAGCTCGATGTGGGTGAAGCCGGTCTCGATCACGTAGGGGATCAGCCGTTCGGCCAGTTGCCGCCAGTTCAGCAGTGCCCCGCCCTCGCCGCCTTCCCGGCGCCAGGAGCCGACGTGCAGCTCGTAGATGGCCAGCGGCGCGTCCGCGCCCTGGCGGGCGGCGCGCTGCTGCAGCCAGGTGTCGTCCTGCCAGTCGTGCGCCAGGGGGCTGGCGACCCTGGAGGCGGTATTCGGCGGCGCCTCGGTGGCCAGGGCCACCGGGTCGGCCTTCAGCGGCAGGATGCCGTGCTGGCCGAGCAGCTCGTACTTGTAAGGCTCGCCCGGCGCCAGACGCGGGATGAAGAGCTCCCAGACCCCGGCCGGATGGCGCAGGCGCATGGGATGGCGGCGGCCGTCCCAGCCGTTGAAGGGGCCGACCACCGAGACCCGTCGGGCGTTCGGCGCCCACACCGCGAAGCGCACGCCCGCCACGCCCTCCATCGTCAGGCACTGGGCGCCGAAGACCTGGCCCAGGTTGCGGTGGTTGCCCTCGGCGAACAGGTAGAGATCCATCTCGCCGAGCAGCTGGCCGAAGCTGTAGGGGTCCTCGGTGACCTGCTCGCCTTCCGCCCAGCGGATCCGCAGCAGGTACGGCTGCTGCCGTTCCAGGCGCTGGACGAACAGGCCCGGCACGCGGCTGGGTTCCATGTCCGCCAGCTTCCCGCCGGCCCGGTCGAGCAGGTCGACGGCCACCGCGTGGGGCAGATAGACCCGCACGATCGCCCCCTCGCCGTCGGCATGGGGACCGAGGATGGCGAAGGGATCGGCGTGCTCGCCGCGGATCAGCGCATCCACGTCGTCCTCGCCGGGCAGCAGGGCGTCGCCCGGGTAGGTCTGGGGCATAGAGGCACTCATGGCAGGTCTCCGTCGATCAACTGGTGCGTCAGCTTCACCAAACCCTGCAGCGGCACGTTCAGCCAGGCCGGCCGGTGTTCGGCTTCGTAGGCGATCTCGTAGGCGGTCTTCTCCAGGCTGAACAGCGCCAGCGCCGCCTCCTCGCCGTCCTCGCCCCAGGCGTGGCCGATGCCCGCCGCCGCCTCGCGGTAGGCACCGAGGAAGGCCTTGCGCGCGTTGTATTGGTACAGCGCGGCGATGCGCTGGCGGGCCAGGTGGGATTCGGGGGAGCTGTCGGCGCTCTGCGCGTTGCGCACGGCCATGACCATCGCGTAGCTGATCGAGCGCAGGATGCCGGTCACGTCCTTGTACGGGCTGAGCTTGTCGCGCCGCTCGGCCAGCGGCCGCGACGGCTCGCCCTCGAAGTCGATGAGGTAGGCGTCGCCCTGCACCACCAGCACCTGCCCCAGGTGCAGGTCGCCGTGCACGCGGAAGCGCAGGCCGCCGATGCAGCGCCGGGCCAGCTCGGGCACCTGCGCGAGCAGGGCGTCGCGCTCCTGCAGCAGGTCCCCGAGTGCCTTGCGGTCGGCCTCCTCCAGGTCGGCCTGGCGCTGCTCGAGGATCTGCAGCGCACGCTCCAGCTGCGCGCCGATGCTGCCGGCCCAGCGCTCGGCATCCTCGGCGCCGGTCGGCAGGCTGGCGAAGTCCGGGTCGTCGGTCGGCGCGGCCAGGGTCTGGTGCATCTCGCCGAGGCGCTGGCCGAGCCGGGCGGCGAAGCGCTCCAGCTCCTTGAGCGCGCTGTACTGGTTCTCCAGGCTCGACTCGCCGCCGGCCAGCTCGTCGCGGATGGCGCGGTCGAGGGTGTTCTGCGTCCACTCCCAGGCGTCGCCCTGGTTCTCCAGGTAGCGCTGCAGCATCATCAGCACCGTGCCCCGGCCCTCGGCGTCCACCCGGCAGACCTCGCCGAGCACCAGGGCGATGTGGTTGAAACCGTGCAGGGTCAGGTACAGGCCCATCTCCAGTTCCGGGTGCACGCCGGGAATGACCCGGCGGATCAGCTTGAGCACCATGACGTTGCCGATCACCACCGAGCTGTTCGACTGCTCGGCCGACAGGTAGCGCACCTCCGCGTCCGCCGGCAGGTTGATCTCCGCCAGCGGGGGCGTCGGCACGAAGCGCAGCTCGCCCTGCTCCAGGGGCAGCACGCGGCGTTCGCACAGGGCCGGGATCAGCGCGCGGACGAAGCCCTCGAGGGTGAAGCCGTCGGTCAGCAATCCCACCCGCCGGCCGCGCCGCACCCGGGCCAGGGCCAGCTGCTGGGGCAGGACGTTGCCGAACTCCTCCTCCGGCAGGAAGCCCAGCGGCAGCTGGTAGCGCTGGCGGTTGCCCTCCGGGCCGACCTCGATCTCGCAGAACAGCACCGGCCGCGGCGTGGTGGGAAAGGCCAGGGTGTAGACGATGTGCAGGTTCTCCAGCGGGGTGTCCTTGGCGAACCAGCGGCGCTTGGGCAGGTAGGCCGGCAGCGCCTCCTTTTCCAAGATGCGCCGGTTGAGGGGTTCGAGCAGGTTGTCCAGGCGCTTGATCACCAGGGTGCGGAACTCGGGCATGGTCTCCACCGGCTTGTGGTGCCAGCTCGGCATCTGCGCGGCGGAAGCCAGCAGGAACCAGCAGAAGCCGTAGGGCGGCAGGGTCAGCAGATAGGGCAACTGGCCGATCGGCGGAAAGGCGCTGCCGCCGGTCATCTCCACCGGCACCATGCCGGCGTAGGAAGACAGGTCCAGCTCCACCGCCTGGGCCGAGCGCGAGACGTTGGCGACGCAGAGGATGGTCTCGCCGGCGCTGTCGGCGTGGTACTCGCGCAGGTAGGCGAAGACCCGCCGGTTGGCCGGCGCCAGCAGCTTCAGGACGCCGCGGCCGAAGGCCTTCTGCTGCTTGCGCACGGCGAGCATGCGCCGGGTCCAGTTGAGCAGCGAATAGCTGTCGCGCTGCTGGGCCTCGACGTTGACGCTCTGGAAGCCGTACAGCGGGTCCATGATCGCCGGCAGCACCAGGCCGGCCGGGTCGGCGCGGGAGAAGCCGCCGTTGCGGTCGTTGCTCCACTGCATCGGCGTGCGCACGCCGTCGCGGTCGCCCAGGTAGATGTTGTCGCCCATGCCGATCTCGTCGCCGTAGTAGATCACCGGCGTGCCGGGCATCGACAGCAACAGGCTGTTGAGCAGCTCGATGCGCCGCCGGTCGCGCTCCAGAAGCGGCGCCAGGCGCCGGCGTATCCCCAGGTTGATCCGCGCCCGGCGGTCGGCGGCGTAGTAGTTCCACAGGTAGTCGCGCTCGCGGTCGGTGACCATCTCCAGGGTCAGCTCGTCGTGGTTGCGCAGGAAGATCGCCCACTGGCAGTCGGCCGGGATCTCCGGGGTCTGGCGCAGGATGTCGGTCATCGGGAAGCGGTCTTCCTGGGCCAGGGCCATGTACATGCGCGGCATCAGCGGGAAGTGGAAGGCCATGTGGCATTCGTCGCCCCTGCCCTCCGGGGTGCCGCCGAAATACGGCTGGGTGTCCTCCGGCCACTGGTTGGCCTCGGCCAGCAGCATGCGGTCCGGGTAGTGGGCGTCGAGTTCGGCGCGGATGCGCTTGAGCACCGCGTGGGTCTCGGGCAGGTTCTCGTTGTTGGTGCCGTCGCGCTCGATCAGGTAGGGAATGGCGTCCAGGCGCAGGCCGTCGACGCCCATGTCCAGCCAGTAGCGCATGATCCGCAGCACCGCCTTCATCACCTGCGGGTTGTCGAAGTTCAGGTCCGGCTGGTGCGCGTAGAAGCGGTGCCAGTAGAACTGCCCGGCCACCGGGTCCCAGGTCCAGTTGGACTTCTCGGTGTCGAGGAAGATGATCCGGGTGTCCGGGTACTTTTCGTCGCTGTCCGACCAGACGTAGAAGTTGCGCGCCGCCGAGCCCTTCTTCGCCTTGCGCGCCCGCTGGAACCAGGGGTGCTGGTCCGAGGTGTGGTTGATGACCAGTTCGGTGATCACCCGCAGCCCGCGCTTGTGCGCCTCGCCGAGGAAGCGGCGGGCATCGGCCAGGTTGCCGTAGTCGGAATGGATGCCGCGGTACTCAGCGATGTCGTAGCCGTCGTCGCGGCGCGGTGAGGGGTAGAACGGCAGCAGCCAGATGGTGTTGACGCCCAGGTCGGCGATGTAGTCGAGCTTGGCGGTGAGCCCGGGGAAGTCGCCGATGCCGTCGTTGTTGGAGTCGAAGAACGACTTGACGTGCACCTGGTAGATCACCGCGTCCTTGTACCAGAGCGGATCCTCGATGAAGGCGGCGGACGGGGTCGGTTGGGCCATGATTCTCTCGTCTGTGGAAACGATGCACGGGGTTGTCCGGCGGCGGATCTCGGCGCGTCCGCTCACCCGGGCGGCGTCAGCCTCCAGATGCCGAAGGGCAGGTAGTCGGGGTCCAGGCGGGTCCACTGGACCTTGCCGTGCCAGGTCCAGCGATGGCCGTTCATCAGATCCTCGCCGTGCATGGCGGCGTGGTCGGGCAGGCCAAACTCCCACAGCGGCAGCTCGAAGTTGCCCTCCTGGGGGTGCCAGGGGTCGAGGTTGATCGCCACCAGGACGAAGTTGGACAGATCCGCCGTGCGCTTGCCGAACAGCAGGATGTTGTCGTTCCAGACGTTGTAGAGCTCGAGGCCCAGGTGGGTCTGCAGCGCCAGGTTGTAGCGGCGGATGCGGTTGAGCTGGGCGATCTCGGCGACGATGTTGCCCGGTGCCTGGTAGTCGCGCGGGCGGATCTCGTACTTCTCCGAGTCCAGGTACTCCTCCCGGCCCGGCAGCGCCGCCGACTCGCACAGCTCGAAGCCCGAGTACATGCCCCACAGCCCCGAGCCCATGGTCGCCAGGGCGGCGCGGATGAGGAAGCCGGCGCGCCCGGAGTGCTGCAGGAAAAAGGGGTTGATGTCCGGGGTGTTGACGAAGAAGTGGGGGCGGATGCAGTGCCGGGCCGGCGCCTGGTTGAGCTCGGCGAAGTAGCTGGCCAGCTCTTCCTTGGTGTTGCGCCAGGTGAAGTAGGTGTAGCTCTGGGAGAAGCCGAGCTTGCCCAGGCGCAGCATCATCGACGGGCGGGTGAAGGCCTCGGAGAGGAAGATCACCTCCGGGTGCCGGCCGCGCACGTCGCCGATCAGCCACTCCCAGAACGGCAGCGGCTTGGTGTGCGGGTTGTCGACGCGGAAGATCTTCACCCCCTCGGCCACCCAGCCCAGCACCACGTCGCGCAGGGCCACCCACAGGTCGGGGATGGCGTCCGCGGCGTAGAAGTCGACGTTGACGATGTCCTGGTACTTCTTCGGCGGGTTCTCCGCGTAGCGGATGCTGCCGTCCGGGCGCCAGGAGAACCAGCCCGGATGCTGCTGCAGCCAGGGATGGTCCTGGGAGCACTGCACGGCGAAGTCCAGGGCGATCTCCAGCTCGTACTCGCCGGCGGCGGCGACCAGTGCGCGGAAATCCTCGCGGCTGCCGAGCTGCGGGTGGATGGCCTCGTGGCCGCCCTCCTCGCTGCCGATGGCGTAGGGGCTGCCGGGATCGTCCGGCCCGGGCTCCAGACTATTGTTGCGGCCCTTGCGGAAGCGCTTGCCGATCGGGTGGATCGGCGGGAAATAGAGCACGTCGAAGCCCATGTCGTGGATCGCCGGCAGGCGTGCGATGACGTCGCGGAAGGTGCCGTGGCGGTGCGGCTCGTCGGTCTGCGAACGCGGGAAGAGCTCGTACCAGCTGGCGAACTGGGCCAGCTCGCGCTCCACCTCCAGCGGATAGGCGAGGCTGTGGCAGCGGTGCGGGCGCGGGTCGGCGGCGGCCATCGCGGCCGACGCCTCGCCGCTCAGCAGCAGGCTCACCGCCTCGGTGTGCGAAACGCTGTCCAGCCGGTCGAGCAGGTCGTCCAGCAGGGCGCGGACCTCGCCCTGGCTGCGCTCGCTGGCCTGCTGCAGCAGCAGACGCCCCTCCTGCAGCTCGAGGGTGAGGATCATGCCGGAGGCGTGCTTCTTCTGCAGGTCGTGCCGGTAGCTGGCATAGACGTCCCACCAGGCCTCGACCACGAACAGGTGGCGGGCCACCCGCAGCGGGGTGAACTCTGCCTGCCAGCGGTCGTTGCCGACGAACTTCATGCGCAGGCGGTGCCAGCCGGCCTCGCCGTCCGCCCGCCAGTACAACGCGGCGGCCAGCTGGTCGTGGCCGTCGGTGAAGATGGTGCTGGTGACCGTCACCGGCTGGCCGGCGATCGCCTTGACCGCGAAGCGGCCGTTGTCGATCACCGGCTCGGTGTCCTCGATGGCGATGCGCGGCAGCTCCAGCGCTTCGTCCAGGCTCGGCCGATGGTTCTCGCAATGCACGCCGGGCTGGCGCAAGTCCTGGGACCAGGTGTCGGGCATCGGCTCATTCCTCAAGGCTTCGCAGAACGGGCTCACCGTCTCGCCGACGCGGACTGGCCGCCCGGCGAGGGCACGAGGACGATCGGTACTTGGCGCCGCGCGCCTTTCCCGGCCATGCTGATTCCGAGACAGGAGGGCCGGAAAAGTTCAGTGGCGAAGCACGCATCCGCTCGTCCCGCGGCCCGTCGCCGCGGGAACCCCGCCGGCGTACCGGCCTCCTATAAACGATAATCCGTGCATCGCGGTCTTGCTTGGCCGACCGCCGTAACGAACCGCCAGGAGTGCGAGATGAACCAGCGATCCGACATTCCCCAGCCCGACCCGGTGGTCTGGAACCATCCGGGGGACTTCCCGCAGCAGCCGGAATACGAGCCGCCCGAAGAGATCAAGTACACCCCGCCGAACGACGGCAAGCTGACCCACACCACCGAGGAAGAAACGGACAAGTAGGCGGGCTCAGCCAGCCTTCTTGGTCGTGCGCCGCCCCGCCGCCCCCTTCGCGCCGCCCCGGCCGGAAGCGGCGCCGTGCGGAGCTGCGGCCTTCTCGCCGGCCTTGGGCCGCAGGCTGCGCCTGAGCAGTTCGGTCAGGTCGATCACCTCGGCGCCGGGCGCCTCGACCTCCTCCTCCGCGCCGACCTCCTCGATCTTGCCGGCCTCGGCCTTCTGCTCCACCAGGCGCATGATCTGGGCCTGGAAGCTGTCGTGATAGCGCTGCGGGTCCCAGTCCTCGCTCATGCCCTCGACCAGGCGCACGGCCATGTCCCGCTCGCGCTCGCTGAGCTCGGGTTCGAGGACTTCCGGCTTCAGCTCCAGGGAGTCGACCCCGCTGACGTCGTCGGCCCAGCGCAGGGTGTCCAGCACCAGCGCGCCGTCCAGCGGCATGATCACCGCCAGGTGCTGCTTGCTGCGCAGGACCACGTTGGCCACGGCGACCTTGCCGGTGGCGGTCAGGGCTTCGCGCAGCAGCCCGTAGACCTTCTCGCCGCGCTTGTCCGGCAGCAGGTAGTACGGCGTGTCCAGGTAGAGGAAGGGGATCTTCTCCGCATCGACGAAGGAGAGGATGTCCACCGTCTGGGTCGCCTTGGGATGCGCGGCGCGGATCTCCTCGTCGCTGAGCACCACGTAGCGGCCCTTCTCGTACTGCACGCCCTTGACGATGTCCCTGGCCTCCAGCTCCTCGCCGGTCACCTTGTTGACCCGCTTGTAGCCGACCGGGTCCATGCTGCGTCGGTCCAGCCAGTCGAAGTCGATTGCGCTGCTGCTGCGGGTCGCGGGCACTACCGCCACGGGGATGTGCACCAGACCGAAACTGACCGCGCCCTTCCAGATCGTGCGTGGCATGGCCTGCCTCCTTGGTGGGTGGGAAGCTGTCTGCGGTGGACCGGCGTCCTGGCGAAAAAGTTCGAGCGGAGCCGGGCCCGAGCCTTGGCGCCGGAAATACACTGTCAAACTCTGTGGGTTGGCAGCCCGCTCCCCTTTGTTATGATCACGCTATCGAAATACGGAAACTGTTCCAGTAAGGAGCGTGTCATGCACGAACAGAACTACGCACTCAGATCCGCGCAAGCCGAACAGCTGGAGGTAAGCCGCGTCCTGCGCAACACCTACGGCCTGCTGGCGCTCACCCTCGCCTTCAGCGGCCTGGTGGCCTTCGCGGCCCAGCAGATGAAGGTGGCCTATCCGAACGTCTTCGTCGTGCTGATCGGCTTCTACGGCCTGTTCTTCCTCACCGTGAAGCTGCGCGACTCGGCCTGGGGCCTGGTCTCCACCTTCGCCCTGACCGGTTTCATGGGCTACACCCTGGGCCCGATCCTCGACCGCTACCTGGGCATGGCCAACGGCGGCGAAGTGGTGTCCGCGGCCTTCGCCATGACCGCCGTGGTGTTCGGCGGCCTGTCCGCCTACGTGCTGACCACCCGCAAGGACATGAGCTTCCTCAGCGGCTTCGTCACCGTCGGCTTCTTCGTCCTGCTCGCCGCCACACTGGCCGCCCTGTTCTTCCAGATCAGCGGCCTGCAACTGGCGATCAGTGCCGGCTTCGTGCTGTTCTCCTCGGCCTGCATCCTGATGCAGACCAGCGCGATCATCCACGGCGGCGAACGCAACTACATCATGGCGACGATCAGCCTGTACGTGTCCATCTACAACCTGTTCGTCAGCCTGCTGCAGATCTTCGGCGTGGTGAGCTCCGACGACTGACGGACGCTCCCTCCGCCGGTACGAAAGCCCGCTCGCTGCGGGCTTTCGCTTTTCTGGCGTATCATTTCTACTTTCTCTTCTTCTTGCGGCCACGCGTCATGAAATTCGCCATCGCCCTCTTCTCGCCTCCCCACGCGCCGTCCTCGCGGCGGGCGCTGCGCTTCGCCGAAGCCGTGCTCGCCGGCGGCCACGAGATCAACCGGCTGTTCTTCTACCAGGACGGCGTGCACAACGCTTCGGGCGGGGTCGTCACGCCCCAGGACGAGGCGGATCTGCCCGCCCAGTGGCGCGCCTTCGTCGCGAACCACCGGCTGGATGCCGTGGTCTGCATCGCCGCCGCCCTGCGCCGCGGCGAGCTGAACGAGGAAGAAGCGAAGCGCTACGGCCGCACGGCGGTCAGCGTCGCGCCGCCGTGGGAGCTGTCCGGACTCGGCCAGCTGCACGAGGCAGCCCAGCAGGCCGACCGTCTGGTCTGCTTCGGAGGTGCCTGAGATGGCCAAGTCGATGCTCCTCATCAGCCGCCAGAGCCCCTGGGGCGGCCCCGGCGCCCGCGAGGCGCTGGACATCGCCCTGGCCGGCGGCGCCTACGAACTGCCGATCGGCATCCTGTTCCTCGATGACGGCGTATTCCAGCTGGTGCCCAAGCAGCAGCCCGCCGCCATCGAGCAGAAGGACCTCGGCGCCAACCTCCAGGCCCTCCCGCTGTTCGGCGTGGAAGACCTCTACGTCTGCCGCCAGAGCCTGCGTCTGCGCAGCCTCGACGGCCAGCCCCTGAGCCTGCCGGTCACTCTGCTGGAAGGACCGGAGCTGGCGAATCTCCTCGACCGTTACGACCTGGTGATCACGCTCTGATGGCTACCCTGCATCTGCTTTCCCAATCGCCGTTCGCCAGCCGCCTGGACAGCGTCCTGCGCCTGCTCGGCCCCCACGACGGCCTGCTGCTCTGCGGCGACGCCTGCCATGCCCTGCAACCCGGCAGCGCGCCGCAGCAGGAACTGGAGCGCCTGCCCGACTCGATCAAGCTGTATGCCCTCGCGGAAGACGTGGCCGCGCGCCAGGTCGGGCTCCCCGAACGGGTGAAGACGGTGGACTACCCCGGCTTCGTCGAGCTGTGCACCCATTACGCCAAGGTCAACGGCTGGCTATGAGCGACCTGAACGTCGCCGGCCGCCGCCTGCCCCTGGACAAGGACGGCTACCTGATCGAGCTGCAGGACTGGTCCGAGACCGTCGCCGAAGCCCTGGCCGCACGCGAGGAGCTGGAGCTGAGCGCCGAGCACTGGGAAATCCTCCGTCTGCTGCGCACCTTCTACGCAGAGTTCCAGCTGTCGCCGGCGACCCGTCCGCTGATCAAGTACGTCGCCCAGCAGCTCGGCCCGGAGAAAGGCAACAGCCTGCACCTGAACCGCCTGTTCAAGGGCACCCCCGCCAAACTGGCCGCCAAGTTGGCCGGCCTGCCGAAACCGACGAATTGCCTATGACCACCGTTACGGAACACCCTTTCGCCCAGTTCGTCCGCATCCTCGGCAAGGGCAAGCGCGGCGCGCGCGGCCTGACCCGGGAGGAAGCCCGCGAGGCCATGGGCATGCTGCTCGACGGCAAGACCGAGGACACCCAGCTCGGCGCCTTTCTCATGCTGCTGCGGCACAAGGAGGAAAGCCCCGAGGAGCTGGCCGGCTTCACCGAAGCCGTGCGCGCCCGGCTGCATCCTCCGGCCGGCCTGAACCTCGACCTGGACTGGCCGAGCTACGCCGGCAAGAAGCGCCACCTGCCCTGGTACCTGCTGGCGGTCAAATGCCTGGCCCAGCACGGCGTGCGCATCCTCCTGCACGGCGGCGGTGCGCACACCGCCGGACGGCTCTACACCGAGCAGCTGCTCGACCGGCTAGGCGTTCCCCTGTGTAAGGACTGGGCGCAGGTGGAGCAGGCCCTCGCGGCCGGCAACCTGGCCTTCATTCCGCTCGGCGCCTGGATGCCGCGGCTGCAGCGGATGATCGACCTGCGCAACACCCTCGGCCTGCGCTCGCCGATCCACTCCCTGGCGCGTCTGCTCAACCCGCTCGGCGCGCGCTGCAGCCTGCAGAGCATCTTCCATCCCGGCTACCAGGCGGTGCACCGCGAGGCCAGCCGGCTGCTCGGCGACAACGCCATCGTGATCAAGGGCGACGGCGGCGAGATCGAGATCAACCCGGACGCCACCAGCCATCTCTACGGCACGGCCGACGGCGCGAGCTGGGACGAGGAATGGCCGGCCCTGGCGCCGCAGCGCCACGTCAAGCCGGAGTCCCTCGACCCGGATTGGCTGCAGGCCTTCTGGCGCGGCGAAGTCGACGACGACTACGGCCGGCTGGCCGTGCTGGCGACCATGGCCCTGGCCCTGCGCGCCCTCGGCACGCCCCGCGAGGAGGCCATGGTCCGCGCGCAACGCTACTGGGACGAGCGCGACCGATCGAAATGATCGATGGTTACGACCCGAGCTTTGCGCCTTTTCGCTGAGCGAGGCCCGCTACACTGACCTCTCCGCATCGCTACGGGAGGCATCATGGGCCTGCTCATCGAAGGCCGCTGGCACGACCAGTGGTACGACACCTCGAAGGACGGCCGCTTCCGGCGCGAACAGGCCCAGCGGCGCAACTGGATCACTCCCGACGGCAGCCCCGGCCCCGGCGACACCGGAGGCTTCGCCGCCGAAACCGGACGCTATCATCTGTACGTGTCGCTGGCCTGCCCCTGGGCCCATCGCACCCTGATTCTGCGCAGGCTGAAAGGCCTGGAGGCGCTGATCGGGGTCTCCGTGGTGGGCTGGCTGATGGGCGAGCACGGCTGGACCTTCGATCCGCAATACGGCTCCACGGGCGACGCCCTGGATGGCTTCGATTACCTGCACCAGCGCTACACCGCCGACGATCCGGCCTATACCGGCCGCGTCACAGTGCCGCTGCTGTGGGACCGGCAGTTGGAGCGCATCGTCAACAACGAATCGGCGGAGATCATCCGCATGCTCAACTCGGCCTTCGACGGCCTGACCGGCTCGCGCCTGGATTTCTATCCCGCGCCCCTGCGCGGAGAGATCGACGCGCTGAACGCGCGCATCTATCCGAACGTCAACAACGGCGTGTACCGCGCCGGCTTCGCCACCACCCAGGCCGCCTACGAGGAGGCCTTCGACCGGCTGTTCGCCGAGCTGGACGTGCTGGAAACCCTGCTGGGCGAACGGCGCTACCTGGCCGGCGAGTACCTGACCGAGGCCGACTGGCGCCTGTTCACCACCCTGATCCGCTTCGATGCCGTCTATCACGGACACTTCAAGTGCAACCTGCGGCGCATCGTCGACTATCCGAACCTGTCCGGCTGGCTGCGCGAGCTGTACCAATGGCCGGGCGTGGCCGGGACCGTGAATTTCACCCACATCAAGAGCCATTACTACGCCAGCCACCGGACCATCAATCCCACCGGCATCGTCCCCAAGGGGCCGGCCCTGGATCTGGACCGCCCCCACGACCGGGCGCACCTGCCGGGACGGGGCGTCTGGGAAAGACCGGGCGCCTATAGGGGCGAATCCGTTCGCCCTGCGCAGCGAAGCCCCGGCCCCTAGCGGCCCTGAGCCCCCTCGAACCAGGCCAGCTTGTCCCGCAGCTGCACCACTTCGCCGACGATCAGGAGCGTCGGCGCCGCGACCTTCTCCTGTTCCACCCGCCCGGGCAGCTCGGCCAGGGTCGAGGTGATCACCCGCTGCTGCGGGGTGGTGCCCTGCTGGATCAGCGCCACCGGCGTGTCGGCCGCCCGGCCGTGCTCGATCAGCTTGGCGCAGATCACCGGCAGGCCGACCAGGCCCATGTACACCACCAGGGTCTGCGCCGGCGCCACCAGGTCCTTCCAGGGCAGATCGAAACTGCCGTCCTTGAGGTGGCCGGTGACGAAGCGCACCGATTGCGCGTAGTCGCGGTGGGTCAACGGAATTCCGGCATAGGCGGCGCAACCGCTGGCCGCGGTAATGCCCGGCACCACCTGGAAGGGGACGCCGTGGGCGGCCAGCTCCTCGATTTCCTCGCCGCCGCGGCCGAAGATGAAGGGATCGCCGCCCTTGAGGCGCACCACCCGCTTGCCCTGCCGGGCCAGCTCCACCAGCAGCCGGTTGATCTCCTCCTGGGGCACGGCGTGATGGGCGCGGCGCTTGCCGACGTAGACGCGCTCGGCATCGCGCCGGCACAGATCGATGATGGCCGGCGCCACCAGGCGGTCGTAGAGCACCACGTCGGCCTGCTGCATCAGGCGCAGGGCGCGGAAGGTCAGCAGATCCGGATCGCCCGGCCCCGCGCCGACCAGATAGACCTCGCCCAAGGTGCGGGGCGCCGCCCCGGCGAGCTTGTCCTCGAGCAACCGCTCGGCCTCGCCGGCCTGCCCGGCCAGCATCCGTTCGGCGATCGGCCCCTGGAACACCTCCTCCCAGAACACCCGGCGCTGCTGCACGTCGGGCAGGAGTTCCTTGACCCGGGCGCGGAACCGCTTCGCCAGACCGGCCAGCTGGCCGTAGGCCGACGGAATCCAGGTCTCCAGCCGTGCGCGGATCAGCCGTGCCAGCACCGGCGCGTCGCTGCCGCTGGAGACGGCGACCAGCAGCGGCGAGCGGTCGACGATGGCCGGGAAGATCACGCTGCACAGGGCCGGCGCATCCACCACGTTGACCGGCACGCCGCCGTCCTGGGCATCCCGGGAAACCTCGGCGTTCAATGCCTGATCGTCGGTGGCGGCGATGGCCAGCACGCAGCCGGCCAGATCCGCCGGCTGGTAGCCGCGCGCCAGGCACTGCCCGCCGCCCTGCTCCGCCAGCTCGGCCAGCTCCGGTCCGATCTGCGGCGCGACCACCCGCAGCACGGCGCCGGCCTCGATCAGCAGACGCGCCTTGCGCAGGGCGACCTCGCCGCCGCCGACCAGCAGCACACGGCGACCCTTGAGGTTATGGAACAGCGGAAGGTAATCCATGGCACGACTCTCGACGGGTGAAACGAAACGGGGTGGCCGGAGCCACCCCGTATGGAACTGCTGACGCGATCAGCCGATGACTTCGATTCCGCCCATGTAGGGCTTCAGCGCATCCGGCACGCGGATCGAGCCGTCGACCTGCTGGTAGTTCTCCAGCACCGCCACCAGGGTCCGGCCGACCGCCAGGCCCGAGCCGTTGAGAGTATGGACCAGCTCCGGCTTGCCGGTTTCCGGGTTGCGCCAGCGCGCCTGCATGCGCCGCGCCTGGAAGTCGCCGCAGTTGGAGCAGGAGGAGATTTCCCGGTACTTGTCCTGGCTGGGAATCCAGACCTCCAGGTCGTAGGTCTTGGTGGCGCCGAAACCCATGTCGCCGGTGCACAGCGCCAGCACCCGGTACGGCAGCTCCAGCCGCTGCAGCACCGCTTCGGCGTTGGCGGTCAGCTCCTCCAGCGCTTCGTAGGACTTAGCGGGCTCGACGATGCGCACCATCTCCACCTTGTCGAACTGGTGCTGGCGAATCATGCCGCGGGTGTCGCGCCCGGAGGCGCCGGCCTCGCTGCGGAAGCACGGGGTGTGGGCGACGAACTTCAGCGGCAGCTGCTTGGCGTCGAGGATCTCACCGCTGACGATGTTGGTCAGCGAGACTTCGGCGGTGGGGATCAGGTAGAGATCCGCCTCGCTCTCGCGGCGGATCTTGAACAGATCCTCCTCGAACTTGGGCAGCTGGCCGGTGCCCTGCAACGCGCCGGCCTGCACCAGATAGGGGGTGTAGGCCTCCTCGTAGCCGTGCTCGCCGGTGTGCAGGTCGAGCATGAACTGGGCCAGGGCGCGATGCAGCCGGGCGATGGGGCCGCGCATCAGGGCGAAGCGAGCGCCGGAGAGCTTGGCGGCGGTCTCGAAATCCAGCCAGCCGTGCTGCTCGCCGAGGGCGACGTGGTCCTTGATCTCGAAATCGAAGCTGCGCGGGGTACCCCAGCGGCGCACCTCGACGTTGTTCTCTTCATCGGCGCCGACCGGCACCGACTCGTGGGGCAGGTTGGGGATGCCCAGCATCAGGGCGTCCAGCTCGGCCTGGATCGCCTCCAGCTCGCGCTTGCCGTTCTCCAGGTCGCTGCCCAGCTGGTTGACCTCGGCCATCAGCGGGGCGATGTCCTCGCCGCGCTGCTTGGCCTGACCGATCGCCTTGGAGCGGGTGTTGCGTTCGTTCTGCAGCTGCTCGGTGCGGGTCTGCACGGTCTTGCGCTGGGCTTCCAGCGCCTCGATACGCGCCACGTCCAGTTGATAGCCGCGGGTCGCCAGGCGATCGGCGACTTCCTGCAGCTGGGTACGTATCAGTTTCGGATCGAGCATGTCGGTTCTCGTTCTGTCAGAGTTTGGCCAGTCCCAGCCCTGCCCAGGTGGCCAGCAGGCCGCCGAGCACGCTGAGCGATATATAGCCCAGAGCGACCCCCGCCGCGCCGTTTTCCAGCAGGCGCAGGGTATCCAGGGAAAAGGAGGAAAAGGTGGTGAACGCCCCGAGAAAGCCGAGAATCAGCCCGCTGCGCAGCTCTGCCGGCAGCTCCGGACGACCGACGAACAGCCCGTACAGATAACCGATCAGCAGGCAGCCGATCAGGTTCACGGTCAGGGTCGCCAGCGGGAAGTACTTGGGCAGATGGGTGTTGACCCAGCTGGATACGGCGAAGCGCAGCAGGGTGCCGATCACGCCGCCGGCGGACACGGCCAGGATCAGGCGGATCATCGCTTGCGCCTCTGCCTGGGGCTCGCCCGGTCCAGCCCGGCCAGATGCTGCAGCTTGTCGCCGATCTTCAGCTCCAGGCCGCGCGGCACCGGCTGGTAGTAGCGACGCGGCTCGAGCGCCTCCGGAAAATAGTCCTCGCCGGCAGCATAGGCCTCCGGTTCGTCGTGGGCGTAGCGGTACTCCTCGCCGTAGCCGAGCTGCTGCATCAGCTTGGTCGGCGCATTGCGCAGGTGCAGCGGCACTTCTAGGGAGCCATGGGCCTCGGCATCGTGGCGGGCCGCCTTGAAGGCCGTGTAGACGGCATTGCTCTTCGGCGCGCAGGCCAGGTAGACGATGGCCTGGGCCACCGCCAGCTCGCCCTCGGGGCTGCCTAGGCGCTCCTGCACGTCCCAGGCGGCCAAGCACAGGCTCAGGGCGCGCGGGTCGGCGTTGCCGATGTCCTCGCTGGCCATGCGTACCACGCGGCGGGCGATGTACAGCGGGTCGCAGCCGCCATCGAGCATGCGCGCGAACCAGTAGAGCGCGGCATCGGGATTCGAGCCGCGCACCGACTTGTGCAGGGCGGAGATCTGGTCGTAGAAGGCCTCGCCGCCCTTGTCGAAGCGCCGGCGGCTATCGCCCAGGAGGTCCTGCAGCAGCTCGACGCCGATCGCCTCGCCGTCCTCGACCAGATCGGCGGCGTTCTCCAGCAGGTTGAGCATGCGCCGCCCGTCGCCGTCGGCCGCGGCCAGCAGCATCCTGAAGCTGTCGTCCGGCAGGCTCAGCCGGCGCTTGCCGAGCCCCTTGTCCTCGCCCAGGGCTCGCTCGACCAGCTTGCGCAAGGCCGCCTCGTCCAGGCTTTTCAGGACGTAGACCCGCGCCCGCGAAAGCAGCGCGTTGTTCAGCTCGAACGACGGGTTCTCGGTGGTCGCACCGATGAAGATCAGCGTGCCGTCCTCGACGTAGGGCAGGAAGGCGTCCTGCTGGGACTTGTTGAAACGGTGCACCTCGTCGACGAACAGGATGGTGCGCCGACCGTACTGGGCCGCCTGCTGGCGGGCGACCTCGACCGCCTGGCGGATCTCCTTGACCCCGGCGAGCACCGCCGAGATCGTCTCGAAATGGGCGTCGGTGACCTTGGCCAGCAGCCGCGCCAGGGTGGTCTTGCCGACACCCGGCGGGCCCCAGAAGATCATCGAGTGCAGGGCGCCCTGCTCCAGCGCCTCGCGCAGCGGCTTGCCGCGGGCCAGCAGATGCTCCTGACCGACGTACTCGTCCAGGCTGGCCGGGCGCAGGCGCGCGGCCAGGGGCTGGGCGACGGGATCGGCTCGAAACAGGTCCACCTAGGGCATCACTCCTGGATCACGTCGGCACCTGCCGGCACTTTGAAGACGAACTGCGCGGCATCGATCTTCTGGTTCATCTTCACCCCGAAGAACAGGATGTTGGTGCGCTGGCCGACGCTGTCGATCAGCTGCATGTCGTTGACCACGCCATTGCGGAAGGATAGGCGCAGGTTGTCGAACAGCGTGTCCTTGGCTTTCGGCTTGAGGATGAAATCCACCACGCCCCCGGCTTCCTTGTGGGTGATCTCGAAGTTCTCGCCGATCTTGGACACGTCGCCGGAGAGCAGCAGCGCCGGCGTGTGGGTCAGGCGCTGATCGAGGGTCTGGATGGTTACCTGCTGCAGGTCCGGGTCGTAGAGCCAGACCTTCTGGCCGTTGGAGACCAGCAGCTGCTCCATCGGCTCGTCGGTGTGCCAGCGGAACAGCCCCGGGCGCTTCAGGGCCAGTTCGCCGGCGCTTTCCTGCAACTGGGTGCCGGAGCCGTCCAGGGTCAGTTGGGAGAAGCGTGCCGTCAGGGTCTGTGCCTGGTTGAGCAACTGGGTCAGACGCTGGATCGAGCGCTCGTCGGCCTGCACGGGCAGGAGGACGAGGGTCAGAGCGGACAGCAACAGCAGGCGGACAAGGCGCATGGGTTTTCTCTTGTGAGCGTGGGAGATCAGTCGCGAACCGGCGCCGGGGCGATCACTTCCCGCGAGCCGTTGGTATTCATCGACGACACGACACCAGCCATCTCCATGGCCTCGATCATCCGTGCGGCGCGGTTATAGCCTATTTTCAGCTTGCGCTGAACAGCGGAAATGGATGCGCGCCGACTTTCCGTGACGAAGCGGACGGCCTCATCGTAGAGCGGATCCTCCTCGCTGCCCTCGCCGCCCTCGCCGCCACCGCCCCCGTCGAAGCCGCTGCCGCCCTCTTCCACGCCGGACAGGATGTCTTCGATGTAGTCCGGAGCGCCGCGCTGCTTCCAGGCCTCGACCACCCGGTGCACCTCGTCGTCGGAGACGAAGGCGCCGTGCACGCGGATCGGCAGTCCGGTGCCGGGCGGCAGATAGAGCATGTCGCCGTGGCCGAGCAACTGCTCGGCGCCGCCCTGGTCGAGAATGGTGCGCGAGTCGATCTTGCTGGAAACCTGGAAGGCCATCCGGGTCGGGATGTTGGCCTTGATCAGGCCGGTGATCACGTCCACCGACGGGCGCTGGGTCGCCAGGATCAGGTGGATGCCGGCGGCACGGGCTTTCTGTGCGATACGGGCGATCAGCTCTTCGACCTTCTTGCCGACGATCATCATCATGTCGGCGAATTCGTCGACCACTACCACGATGGTCGGCAGCGGCTTCAGCAACGGCGGCTCGTCGTCCATGCTCTCGCGGCGGTACAGCGGATCGCCGAGCGGCATGCCGGCCTCCTCTGCGTCCTTGATCTTGCGGTTGAAGCCGGCCAGGTTGCGCACGCCCATCGCCGCCATGAGCTTGTAGCGCCGCTCCATCTCGGCCACGCTCCAGCGCAGGGCATTGGCCGCCTCCTTCATGTCGGTCACCACCGGGCAGAGCAGGTGCGGGATGCCCTCGTAGATCGACAGTTCGAGCATCTTCGGGTCAATCATGATCAGGCGCGCCTCTTCCGGCGTCGACTTGAACAGGATCGACAGGATCATGGCGTTGACCCCCACCGACTTACCCGAGCCGGTGGTACCGGCCACCAGCAAGTGCGGCATCTTCGCCAGGTCGGCGATAACCGGCTTCCCGCCGATGTCGTGACCGAGCGCGAGGGTGACCGGCGATTTGGCCTCTTCGTACTCGGGGGATGACAGCACCTCGGAGAAGTGCACCATCTGCCGGTCCTCGTTGGGAACCTCGATGCCCACGGTGGTCTTGCCGGGAATGACTTCCACCACACGTACGCTGATCATGGCCATGGAGCGCGCCAGGTCCTTGGCCAGGTTGGAAATGCGGCTGACCTTGATCCCCGGCGCCGGCTGAATCTCGAAGCGGGTGATGACCGGGCCCGGGTGCACGGACTCGACCGTGACCTCGACGCCGAACTCCTTGAGCTTGATCTCGAGCAGGCGCGAGAGATTAGCCAGTGCTTCGGCCGAATAATTTTGCGACTTCTTCTCGGCCGGATCGAGCAGAGAGATCGGCGGCAGAGTTCCGGCCAGGGCGCTGTCGACGAACGTCGGAGCCGGCCGGGTGACGACCTGGACAGGCGTGACCGGTCGCGGAGCGATGGATTCCGACAGGGGGGTGATGACCGGAGCGGGTCGTTTTTCCGGCTCGGCTGCCATCTCCACGGTCGGCCTTGGGGAGACTGCCGGGCTGTAGGACTCCCTCACCGGCACCGGGGCCTGGTGAGGCTCCTCGTCGACCGAGAACGGCACCTCATCGGCCCAGGGCAGTGCTTCATCCACCTTTTCATCGGCCTTGAGTGCCGTCTCATCGCCGAGCGGGATCTCGTCCCGGTCCGCGAAAAGCGGCTCATGGCTCACCGGCTCCTCGACCGGAGCCGAAACCGGGCGAATCTCCGGTGCCGCCTTCGTTACCTGGACCTGGCTAGCGGACTGCGGCTGTGGCGCCACCGGCTCGACGGCATCCACAGACTCCTCGTCGAGCGGCGCATCGATCCAGGGCTCGATCCGCGGTTCGATCCTGGCTTCGGCGCGAGGGACGGCGACTGTCGGGAGAGCGATCTTGGGCAATACGATTCCCTTCTCCTTGCGGGGAGGAGCCGTCTCCTCTTTCTGTTTGACCGGCGCATCGACAGGCTTGGCCGGCGCATCGACTTCCCGTAACTGGGCAACCAACCGCCTGCGTTCGACCCGAGCGCTCCACCAGCGAACGATGGCATTGCGGACCAAGTCGAAGAGATCGAGGGTGATCTTCCCGGTCAGGTCCATCAGCCCGAACCAGGACAGATCGGTGAAAACGGTCAGGCCGAACACGAAAAGAGCCAGAAACACCAGAGTGCTGCCATGCACGTTCAGCAGACTCATCCCCAGATGACCGAGAATCCCGCCGAGGGCTCCCCCCGGGGACGCCGGCAATTCGGAGGGCGACTGGAAATGGATGAAAGCCAGCGCAGACCCCGATATCAGCAGGAGCACCAGCCCTGCCAGGCGCCAGGAGAACAACCAGCCGTTCCAGCGCCAGGGCTCGTGGCGTGCCTTGAAGGCCTGGGTCGTCTTGATCGCCAGCAGCAGAGGGAAGAGATAGGCGAAATACCCGAGGGCCATGAACAGGATATCGGCAAACCAGGCGCCTGCGCGGCCGCCGAGATTGTGAACCTGTTCCACGTTGCTGGCATGGCTCCACCCCGGGTCGGCGCGATCGTAAGTCAGCAATGCCATCCACAGATACAGGCACAGGACGCCCATCGCGATCAGGGCCCCCTCCTTGAGTCGGGCATGCAAATGCTGACGCCAAACTGGCAACTGTGCGGTAGTAGAAGATTTCTTCAAACGCGTTTTCCTGCGCCCGCGGCGCTTCCCCATCTAAGATTACGATTCAGCCGACGCCCATGCAGCCGTCATCCGGACAGACAGCCAGGCGTCTTTCGTGCAGTGTCCAAGCCGATTTTCGGGATTCGGGCCCATGGCCCGCGAGTCAATTCCGCAACCACCGGAAACAGGCGGTCTCAGTCGTCGGATATTGTACGGTTTTGTCAGCCCCATACCATGCCACACGGCTGCTCCAGCCCGTTTTTGCTGCCCTCTCGCCCTTCGGTGTAGCATAGCCGTCAACTATTTCCCTGCGGCTCCATTGGAGCATGCATTCTCTTACACGACAAAGGCTTATGGGGACTTTTTATGAATGACGTCAAGCACTCGCGCCTGATCATCCTGGGTTCCGGCCCGGCCGGCTATACCGCCGCCGTCTATGCTGCTCGCGCCAATCTGAAGCCCCTGCTGATCACTGGCATCCAGCCCGGCGGCCAATTGACCACCACCACGGAAGTCGACAACTGGCCCGGCGACGTCGAAGGACTTACCGGCCCGACTCTCATGGAGCGTATGCAGAAACATGCCGAGCGCTTCGATACCGAGATCGTCTACGACCACATTCATACCGCCAAGTTGCAGCAGCGGCCCTTCACCCTGGTCGGCGACAGCGGTACCTACACCTGCGACGCCCTGATCATCGCCACCGGAGCATCCGCCCAGTACCTCGGACTGCCTTCGGAAGAAGCCTTCTCCGGCAAGGGCGTTTCCGCTTGCGCCACCTGCGACGGATTCTTCTATCGCAACCAGGTGGTCTGCGTGGTAGGCGGCGGCAATACCGCCGTCGAGGAAGCCCTATATCTCTCCAACATCGCGAAGGAAGTGCACCTGATCCATCGGCGCGACAAGCTCCGCTCCGAGAAGATCCTGCAGGACAAGCTGTTCGAGAAAGCCCAGCACGGCAACATTCGCATTCACTGGAACCAGACCCTCGACGAGGTACTTGGCGATGCCTCCGGCGTCACCGGGGTTCGCCTGAAGAACACCCAAACCGGCGCGACCGAGGAATTGCAGCTGACCGGCGTCTTCATCGCCATCGGTCACAAGCCGAACACCGAGCTCTTCGAAGGCCAACTGGCCACGCGCGACGGTTATCTGGTCGTCAAGGGCGGCAATGCGGGAGATGCCACCGAAACCAGTATCGAGGGCGTGTTCGCGGCAGGCGACGTGGCAGACAATGTCTACCGTCAGGCCATCACCTCGGCCGGCGCCGGCTGTATGGCTGCGCTGGATGCCGAGAAGTTCCTGGACAATTGAAACCCATGGCGGACTGAGTCCGCCCTCCTCTATCGGTCCCGCCATGCTGACCTGGCTGCAACGCGACAGTTCGAGCTTCCCTCCCCTGGACAGGGCCCTACGCGAACCCAATGGCCTCCTGGCAGCCGGTGGCGACCTCTCCGTCGAACGCCTGATCCGAGCCTACCGCCACGGCTGCTTCCCCTGGTATCAGGAGGGACAGCCGCTGCTCTGGTGGTCTCCCGATCCGCGCACCGTGCTTTTCCCCGACGAATTGCATCTCTCCCGTAGCTTGCGCAAGACCCTGCGCCAGAACATCTTCCAAGTCACCTTCGACCGGGATTTTGCCACTGTAATCCGGGCCTGCGCTGCTCCACGCGATTACACCGATGGAACCTGGATCACCCCGGAGATGCAGTCTGCCTATTTGGAGCTGCACAGACGGGGCATCGCCCACTCAGTGGAAGTCTGGCAAGACGGAACACTGGTCGGGGGCCTATATGGCTTGGCGATGGGGCGACTATTCTTCGGCGAATCCATGTTCAGCCGAACGGACAACGCATCGAAGGTTGGCTTCGCGACCTTGGTGGCGCGACTCAAGGAGTGGGGATTCGTCCTGATCGACTGCCAGATGCCCACTCAGCACCTGCACAGCCTGGGGGCCCGGGAGATCTCCCGCAGTCAATTCGCCGATTATCTGCGGCGTTACCTCGATTGCCCTAGCGCCGCTGATTGGCTTGCCTAGAAGAGGCCCGCAGCCTGGCATACACTGATCGAAGACTACTGAAGACTTCAGTAGCCAGGGCTATTCAGAGGGTTGACCATGACCGAGCTGGCTCGCCTTAAGTTCTATGCCACTCAACCGCATGCCTGCAGCTATCTGCCCGAAGAGCAGGCTACCACCCTGTTCCTCGACCCCAGTCAGCCAATGGATGTGCACGTCTACGCCGAACTGTCGGACATGGGATTTCGACGCAGTGGCGACCATCTTTATCGCCCCCACTGCCAGCAGTGCAACGCCTGCATCCCGGCCCGGATTCCAGCTGCCGACTTCATCCCGAACCGGCAGCAGCGGAAGATCCTGAGACGCAATCAGGCCCTCCGTGTGCGGGCCGTGCGGCCGACCTTTAACGATGAATACTACAGGCTGTATGCACGCTATATCGAACGACGGCATTCAGACGGAGACATGTATCCGCCCAGCCGCGACCAGTTCTCGACCTTTCTGGTCCGTGATCTGCCCTTTTCGCGCTTCTACGAGTTTCGCGAAAACGAACGGCTCATGGCCGTCGCGGTAACCGACGTCCTACCGAACGGGCTCTCGGCGGTCTATACCTTTTACGACCCCGACGAAGAACATCGCAGCCTCGGACGCTATTGTATTCTCTGGCAGGTTCACGAAGCGGCGAGGCTCGGCTTGCAAGCTGTCTATCTGGGCTACTGGATCAAAAACTGTCGGAAGATGAACTACAAAACCCAATATCGTCCGATAGAACTATTGGTGAATCAGCGCTGGATTACCTTGACGTGAGCGCTGGTGGCGTTATTGGCTATTTTCAGGCACAATGCACGCCGTTTTTGCTCGCGCGCCAGCTGCGCTGAGCCATTCAACTGTATCCCGAGGGCTTTACTGCATGTCGAAAGAAGACAGCTTCGAGATGGAAGGCACTGTCGTCGACACCCTGCCCAACACCATGTTCCGCGTGGAGTTGGAAAATGGGCATGTCGTTACCGCGCATATCTCCGGCAAGATGCGCAAGAATTACATCCGTATCCTCACCGGCGACAAGGTGCGGGTCGAGCTGACGCCTTACGATCTCAGCAAGGGTCGCATCACTTACCGCGCCCGCTAAGCTGACTGTGACCATAATGAAAACGCCCGGCATGCCGGGCGTTTTCATTTACAGCTTCAGAAATTCAAGCCATTTCTGCCGTGGTCTCGTATTCGAAGAAGAGCTCTCCATCCTTGAGATCGATATGCACTACGCCACCATGTTCGGCCAATTCCCCGAATAGAATTTCCTCGGCGAGCGGCCGCTTGATCTTGTCCTGAATCAGGCGCGCCATGGGCCGCGCGCCCATCTGCGCATCATAACCATGCTCAGCAAGCCAGCCGCGCGCCTCGTCACTGACATCCAACTGGACCCGCTTGTCTTCCAGTTGCGCCTGCAGCTCGGTTAGGAACTTGTCGACGATACTCTTGATGACTTCGTGACTCAGTCGGCCAAACTGGATGATGGTATCGAGACGGTTGCGGAACTCGGGCGTGAAGCTCTTCTTGATCACCTCCATCGCATCGGAGGAGTGATCCTGAAGAGTGAAGCCGATCGATGCCCGCGCCGCCGTTTCCGCACCAGCATTGGTGGTCATGATCAAAATGACGCTACGGAAGTCCGCCTTGCGCCCGTTGTTATCAGTCAGCGTGCCATGATCCATGACCTGCAGGAGCAGGTTGAATACCTCCGGATGCGCTTTCTCGATCTCATCGAGCAGCAGAACGCAATGCGGCTGCTTGGTGATCGCCTCGGTCAGTAGACCGCCCTGATCGAAGCCAACATACCCGGGAGGAGCGCCGATCAGCCGCGAAACGGTATGTCGTTCCATGTACTCGGACATATCGAAACGGACCAGCTCGACCCCCAACGCCTTGGCCAACTGCCGTGCAACCTCGGTCTTGCCCACACCAGTAGGACCGGCGAAGAGGAAAGAACCGACCGGCTTATCCGGCGACTTGAGCCCTGCGCGCGACAGCTTGATGGCGGTAGACAAGGAATCGATTGCGGCGTCCTGACCAAAGACGGTCAGTTTGAGATCCCGCTCGAGATTGCGCAGCAGCTCCTTATCAGAACTGGACACATGCTTCGGCGGAATGCGGGCAATCTTGGCTACGATTTCTTCGACCTGCGGCACCTCGATACGCTTGACACGCCGCTCCTCCGGTTGCAAGCGCTGATAGGCACCCGCCTCATCAATTACATCGATAGCCTTATCTGGCATATGACGGTCGTTGATGTAACGCGATGCCAGCTCGGCGGCAGCTCGCAGGGACTCATCGCTGTATTCGATGGCATGATGCTGCTCGAAGCGGCCTTTGAGCCCCCGCAGAATGCCGACCGTATCCTCGACCGATGGCTCGACGACATCGACCTTCTGGAAACGCCGAGCCAAAGCCCGATCCTTCTCGAAGATACCGCGAAACTCCTGAAAAGTAGTCGATCCAATGCAGCGGATTTCGCCAGATGAAAGAAGCGGCTTCAGTAAGTTCGAAGCATCCATCACGCCACCAGATGCCGCTCCAGCACCGATGATGGTATGAATCTCATCGATGAAGAGAATGGCGTGAGGCTTCTTGCGCAACTCATTGAGAAGGGCCTTAAAGCGCTTCTCGAAATCACCGCGGTACTTGGTGCCCGCCAGCAGAGCCCCCAGGTCGAGGGAGTACACGACGCTGTGAGCGAGCAGATCCGGCACCTGATTATCGACGATGCGCTTGGCAAGCCCTTCGGCAATCGCCGTCTTGCCGACCCCAGCCTCACCGACCAGCAGCGGATTGTTCTTGCGGCGCCGAGCAAGGATCTGAGCAACGCGCTCCACCTCATTCTCCCGACCAACAAGCGGGTCGATGCGTCCCTGACGAGCCAACTCGTTCAGGTTGCTGGCATAGGCTTCCAAAGGATGCCCGGCCGATGAAGACTCTCCTGCTTCCTCATCCTGCATATCCTGCTCACCATCCGGATGATCACCATGCCCTGGTACCTTGGAGATACCATGGGCGATATAGTTCACCACATCGATGCGTGCCACATTTTGCTGTTTGAGCAGGAAGACGGCCTGGCTTTCCTGTTCGCTGAAGATCGCCACCAGCACATTGGCACCGGTGACCTCTCGCTTGCCCGAACTCTGCACATGGAATACTGCGCGCTGCAGAACCCGCTGAAACCCCAGAGTCGGCTGAGTTTCACGCTCCTCATCATGATGAGGGATTAAAGGTGTCGTGGAATCGATGAATTCCTGAAGATCATGGCGAAGCCTGTCCAGATTCGCGCCACAGGCTCTCAAGACGGTGGCCGCGGCTTCGTTGTCCAGCAGCGCCAGCAAGAGATGCTCCACGGTCATGAACTCATGACGCTTTGCGCGAGCCTCCTTGAAGGCCAGATTGAGTGTGACTTCGAGCTCACGGTTCAACATAGCTTCACCTCATACCCAAGCGGTCGGCATTAACCGTCCTTCTCGATCTCACAGAGCAGCGGATGCTGGCACTCCCTTGCGTACTGATTGGCCTGCATGGCCTTGGTTTCCGCAATATCACGAGTAAACATTCCACATACTGCCCGTCCCTCTGTATGGACAGTCAGCATGACCTTTGTTGCCAGCTCGCGGTTAAGGTTGAAAATCTTCTCTAGTACTTCGACCACGAAATCCATTGGTGTGTAGTCGTCGTTGAACATTACCACCTTGTACATCGGTGGTACCTGCAACTCCGGCCTGGCTTCCTTCACGACCAGATCGAAGGAGTCGTCCTCATGCACATCGGGGCGATCCTGATTGAATGTTAGTCGAATCTGACTGCTTGCGAACATGGCTGGGAGAAAGCTTCCGGTTGGACGAGTACGATAGTAGTGGATTGAACCGCCTGGACGGACAAGTACAGCATTGCCTTGACTATCGGCCAAACGATGATAAAAACAAGGGATGTCCGTAAGGGCATCAGAGGTTCCGTACGCTCGTCCAACCTGGTCGTTCGTGCACGGAACGTAATGGATGATACTCCAGGAGATGGAGTCTTTGCAGAGGGACGACGGCATGCTTAGCGGTAAGGTCAAATGGTTCAATAACGCCAAGGGCTACGGATTCATAGTGGCAGATGGACGCAGCGAGGATCTGTTCGCCCATTATTCAGCCATTCAGATGGACGGCTATAAAACCCTGAAAGCAGGCCAGGCCGTGAATTTTGAACTCTTGCAAGGCCCCAAGGGCCTACACGCGATCAACATTCGCCCCTGCTCTACCAGCGCCGACGCTCCGGCCATGATCGGCGAAGAACAGCCATCGGCCGCCGACACGAGCGACATCTGAATAAAGGAAAACAAAAAAGCCGGTCATGGACCGGCCTTTTTCTGGCTAAAAGCCGCATTCTGCGCAGGCTTCGCTACTGAATACTTTCCTAGCCCACACTTTAGCCCACACTTTGGACTGAGTGTGGGTACTTATTGGATGTCATGCTGGCGCTGGCGAATTTGCCTCGGCGATTCAGCGCCCCTCACCAGGCAAAGGCCGGGCTGATCCCCAGGCGTGAGTAATTCGCTTCGGTCTACCCTTCCGCACCTCAGTAAAAACCGAGTGCGGTTATGACGACTGCCTGGTCTATTCTCAACCGCTCGCAACCCCATACAAGCGCCTTTGGATATCGGCCAAATTTTCGGCCGATCTTTCAGGGGCGCCGATGTGATCCACACCGGCCTGACCCCGGCCTGTTTCGGTGGATACCGCGCTGGATACCACCGCTGGATACCGGCAATTGGCATGGCGATCGGCGCTTGCGTAGAAAGTGCATGAGGTCTCGGTATTGGCCGATGTGGCTCGCTCCCCGACTTGCTTGGGGGTATCCCGCGGAGATGCTGCCGAGGCCTCTCCCTCCCACCCCTAGGCCAGCGTAGTGCCAGCAACTTGCGAACCGCAGAGCCAGCCATCCATCCAGCGGCGAACACGCAGCTCAGGGCGTAGCGCCTCCCGCCAACTGGCGCCCCGGTAACGACGCATCTTCACCGTCTGCCACTTCAAGCCACGCTCGGCTGCCCATTGGCTGGCCGGCAGGGTTTTCTCGCCCAGGGTCACCGGCATCTCTGCCGCGCAGATCGTGTCTCGCATTTCGCCACCTCGCTCCGTGTTCTGGAGCGGATGACGCTATGTGACTTGCGCAAGAGCAATAGTGGGCTGCGCTGGTTAGGTCGGCTGGTGATGGTGCCTTGGGGCAATAGTGGTAGGGCGTGCCGAAGTGAGCCAAGAAGGCGTCCGGCAGAGAACAGCCAAAAGCGGACATCGAGTGCCTAGGAAATCCGGGAAGATTCAAGCCATTTGAATCTTCCTATCCGACAGCGCGTCTGGAAACGTCAACATAGACACTTGGCCACTCGCCACCACCTACCAACGACAGCTACGATGAGGCGATGTAGGGAAGTGCGCGTCAAGGGAGGGCCTGACGCGAGAGTCTTCCACGTCCTGGACTCTGTACCAGGCTTAGGACAAGGAGAAAGGCATGAGCGACGAGGTCATCGAGCAGCCCGGCAGCAAGCTGCCTCAGGATACCCATGCTATAGCTCACTCCACGGAGCCTACGCAGACCAAGACTGTTCAAGTTCACGCCGCCCTTGTCGCCAAGCTGAACCTGGCTGACTTCCAGAACTCGGTACCGGTAATCCGGGAGCTTCGCCTGGTCAATGACACTGACCAAAAGTACACCGATCTTGAGCTTCAACTCACTTCCGACCCTCTGGTTTTCAAAACGAAGACATGGCACATCGATGCGCTCAGCCCGGGCACATTCCTCCCTATTCCAGGACTCGACCTCCAGATCGATGGTGCGCTGCTGGCTCGGCTGAGTGAGGCTGAATACGCTGCGGTCGTCTTTACCCTGACAGCGAAGGGCGCCGATGAAGAGGGACGACAGGAGGTTGCTCGGCAGGAGATTAGTCTGGAGCTACTTCCTCGCAACCAATGGGGTGGCCTCTCCCATCTTCCGGAGATGACGGCAGCCTTTGTCCAGCCCAATGATATTGCTATTGAACGACTGCTGAAAAAGGCTGCCGAATTGCTTCGGGCGCAAGACAAAGATCCTGCACTCAACGGCTATTCCGGTGGATCCGCGCATGCATGGGAGATCGCCTCGGCAATCTGGGCTGCGGTTGCATCGTATACGTTGGACTATGCCCTTCCCCCGGCAAGCTTTGAACAGTCCGGCCAGAAAGTGCGAGGCCCCAGCCACATTCTGGAAAGTGGCCTCGGTACGTGCCTCGACCTGTCCTTACTTTTCTGTGCGGCGCTGGAGCAGGCCGGGCTCAATCCACTGCTGGTATTCACTAAAGGGCATGCCTTCACTGGTTTCTGGCTCAAGGCGGAAGAGTTTTCAAACAGTGCCGTAGATGACATCACGGCACTGCGTAAACGCATCAAGCTCAATGAGCTGAAACTCTTTGAAACCACACTCGTTACACAGCCGAGTATCCCTCCGTTTTCCTATGCCATCGAGCGAGGTGCACAGCATCTTGCCGAGGGCCAAGAACATGCCTTCGAGTTGGCTCTGGATATTCGGCGATCCCGCCTACAGCGCATCAAACCACTGGCCAGCGGGGATACTTCAGCGGTCGCCCCCCAACAAAATGATGGTAAGGCAGCTAGTGGCCAGGAGCTGATAATCGAGCTGCCGCCGGCTCTGCCTGATGAAGTACCTGCCGAGATTGATGTCACCTCGCTCGATCCCAAGGATCGATTGGCACGCTGGCAGAGAAAGCTCCTCGACCTCTCCCTGCGCAACAACCTACTGAACTTCAAAGCCGGGAAGAAAGCGGTTCGACTGGAGGCACCAGATCCTGGCGCGCTGGAGGATATTCTTGCCAGTGGTCAGCAGATCAAGCTGCATACCCGCCCAGACTTGATGGATGGTTCTGATCCCCGCGATCAGGCACTGCACGAAGAGCGTGAGCGCGAAGACGTCAGGCGACAGCATGCTCTGGATGCCCTTAAGCAGCGAGAAGTGTTCGTTGGCCTGCCCGAAGCAGAACTCGAGTCGCGCCTGACGGAGCTCTATCGGGGAGCTCGGACAAACCTGCAGGAAGGTGGCTCCAATACTCTGTTCCTGGCACTGGGATTCCTGACCTGGACACGAGAAGGAAAGAAGGACCAACGCTATCGCGCGCCACTGATTCTGGTGCCCGTAACCCTTGAGCGAAAAAGCGCACGCTCAGGATTCACTCTGGTACTGCATGATGATGAACCGCGCTTCAACCCGACGCTGCAGGAAATGCTTCGACAGGACTTCGAGCTCAACCTCGGCGTAGTCGAAGGCGAGCTGCCTAAAGACGAGGCTGGCCTGGATGTCGCTGCGATCTGGCGTACCGTAGCTCACGCCATCAAGGACATCAAAGGGTGGGAGATTAGCGAAGACGTCGTGCTCTCTATGTTCTCGTTCGCCAAATACCTGATGTGGAAAGACCTCTCGGAGCGCTCGGAAGCGCTTCGGCAAAGCCCTGTGGTACGGCACCTGCTGGATACCCCTCGCGATGCATTCAATGGCAGCGGTGGCACTTTCCCGGATGAGCGGAAACTGGATGCCGAGTACAGCCCACAGAAAGTCTTCTGCCCCCTCCCCTCCGACTCGTCGCAGCTGTCTGCGGTGCTGTCTGCTGCTCAGGGGCGTGATTTCGTTCTGATCGGGCCACCGGGCACCGGTAAGAGCCAAACAATCGTGAACATGATTGCCCAGTTCATCGCGCAGCAGAAACGGGTGCTCTTTGTCTCTGAAAAGATCGCCGCACTGGACGTGGTGTACCGTCGACTGAGGGAAGTCGGCCTGGGCGAATTTTGTCTTGAGGTGCACTCGAGCAAGTCCAAAAAAACGGAAGTTCTCTCACAGCTTCATTCTGCCTGGGAGGCACGCGGCACCTCAGATGCCGCGACCTGGCAGATGGAGGCCCAGCGGCTCCAGAGCCTGCGGGAAAATCTGAACCTCTACGTTGAGCGCCTGCATGAGCGCTACCCCAATGGGTACTCGATTTACGATGCCATCGGCGTTGTCATCAGCAACAAGGATCTGCCCCTGATCGGACTGAGCTGGGGCTCGCACCTACAGCATCAGCCCTCCGACATGTTCGCCATGCGCGAGGCGGCTGACCGCCTGGAAGTCAATGCACACGCTGTTGGCCTCAACGCGTTGGCCAGCCATCCCCTGCACCTGATCGGCAACAATGACTGGTCACCCACCTGGCAACAGCAGGTCATCGATGCGGCACGTGAGCTCATTCCATCCATTCGCACTGTCGAGAAGGCCAATGAGCGCTATGCCCAGATGGCAGGCCTACCCTCGTTGCCGTCCAATGCCACCACACTCCAGGGGCTATCGGTACTCGCCAAGATTCTCCCGCTCGCTGCGGGGCAAGACTGGCGCTTCGTGCTGCGTCCCGATGCCAGGACAATAGGTCAGCGCCTGGAGACAGGGCTGCAGTTGATCGAGCAGCATCAACAGCTGAACCAAACACTCCCCAGTTGCTGGACATCCAGCACTCTGGAAGAGTGCCAACGAGGCCTTACTCTGCTAGCCCGACACTCGGAGCAGAAATCCAAACTCGCTCAACCATGGCCGGTAGCGAGCATAATCCTGTTAAACCAAGGAGTTGATGCGCTAGCCGAGGTAACGAAGCATCAGGAAGCACTGTCAGTCTCCTACTCTGAGGCAATCGAGAAGCTCGACGTCGCCCAACTGCTGCACGATTGGGAGCTAGCGGAACAGTCCATGTGGCCGAAGTCCTGGCTGATTCAGCGTCGCGTAACCAGGCTGCTGACGAGTACCCAGTCGTCTCCCGGCACACTTGCAGTCTTGGAAGATCTCCAACGCTGGGTCGAAATACGCAAGCTTCGGGAACGCCTCAATGCAATGGATCCCGGTTCGCATACCGTGCCGGTATGGCAAGGAGCGAAAACCAACCCAGTCCTCCTCTCGACAGCTATACGCCTGCAGGCAGCGCTGACCGCAGCAACTGAAGGCTGTACCTGGACAGAGCAAGGGTTCGAGTCTATTGCACAAGGCGAAGCCGGCTCAGCCCTGAAGGAAACGCTTGAGCAGATTCGCAGTCTCCAAGCGCTCGAAGCAGAGATTGCATCGCTCGCCCCCATAGCAGAGAGCACGGGCCGCCTATGGGACGGTCTACAAACACGGGTCGACGCGCTGAGCGCGGCTGTTGCCTTCCAGCGTGCACGCCGAAGCATTGTTCATGAAGGGCGCCTGGAGGAAGAACACGAACTCGTGGCGTCGGGTAAATGCGGCGATGGGCTCCAAGGGGAATTGAAGCTACTGAGGCAGCGTGAGGGGATCGAGCAAGAACTGGGCGAGCTGGCCGATCTACGCGATATCACAGCGGGACTCTGGGCGGGCCTACACACCAAGTCCGATGCCGTGGCCCGGGCTCTTAAATTCCATGGTCATCTGGCAGGTGCCATTGCTGCCCTCGCTCAAACACCCGAGCAAGTCGAGAGTCTTAAGTCCGCGCTGGGGCGACTACTTGGAGATGCAAACACGCTTCTCGAACCGGAAGGGCAATTAGGCCTGGCCGGCCAGCAACTGCTCGAAGCCTTAGAGGCGTACATTGCTCAGTCGAGAAAACTGATCGAGATCGGCCATTTCCTCAAGGAGGACGACACGGACTTCGCCACACTAGAGCTTTCGCAGCAGTCCCAGCATTGCGAGCGACTCGTGCAATCGGCGCCGGTACTACGCGCCTGGTGCGCTTGGAGAAAGGCTCGCGACGAAGCTTCATCCATTGGTTTGCTTGCACTGGTCGAAGCCCTGGAAGCTGGCGATGTCCAGCCAGGGTCGGTACGCAATACCTTTGAAACCAACTACGCCCGCTGGTGGCTGAATACTGCGGTCGACCACGAACCGGTCATTCGCACCTTTGTGAGTGTCGAGCACGAGCAGCGTATTCGTGATTTCCGGGCCCTGGACGAGCGATTCACGGCGCTGACTCGAGATCTGCTTCGCGCTCGCCTGTGCGCCGAGCTACCAACTCAGGACTCGGTCAGCAGGAGCTCGGAGTGGGGGGTCCTGCGTCATGAGATTACGAAGAAAACTCGTCATCTTCCGTTACGCGAATTGATGTCGCGCATTCCTGATGCGCTTACCAAGCTGACGCCCTGCTTGCTCATGAGTCCACTTTCCATCGCCCAGTACCTCGCCGCCAATGCAAGTGTCTTCGACGTGGTGATATTCGACGAGGCCTCCCAGATTCCGGTATGGGATGCAATCGGTGCCATTGCCAGAGGTAAGCAAGTGGTCATGGTAGGCGATCCGAAACAGCTGCCGCCCACATCCTTCTTCGATCGCGCTGAGTCCACCCAAGACGATGAGGATGTGGAGGCTGATCTGGAGAGCATCCTGGATGAGTGCATCAGTGCCAACCTCCCCGTACGCAATCTCAACTGGCATTACCGCAGCCGGCACGAGAGCCTCATCGCGTTCTCGAACCAGCGTTACTACGAGTCCAAGTTGGTAACGTTCCCCTCCCCGGTCACGTCTGATCGCGCGGTAAACCTGCACATCATAAACGGGGTCTACGAGAAAGGTGGCGCTCGAACCAACCCTACCGAAGCCAAAGCGCTCGTGCATGACGTGGTCTCGCGTCTCCGCAGCCCCGGCTTCCGGGAAAGCAAGCTAACTATTGGCGTCGTGACCTTCAATGGCGAACAGCAAAAGCTGATCGAAGACCTGCTCGATACCGAGCGAAAAAATGATCCGTCGTTGGAGAGCTACTTCGCCGAAACTGAGCTCGAACCTATCTTCGTGAAAAACCTGGAAAGCGTTCAAGGAGATGAACGCGACATTATGTACTTCTCGATCACTTACGGCCCTGATGCCGCCGGCAATGTCGCGATGAATTTCGGGCCACTGAACAGGACTGGTGGTGAACGGAGACTCAATGTTGCTGTTACCCGGGCCCGCCATGAACTGAGGGTATTCAGCACACTGCGACCTGAGAAGATCGATCTGGCTCGCACTCAGGCATTGGGTGTGCGCGACCTCAAACATTTCCTAGAATTTGCCGAGCGAGGCCCGCGAGCCCTAGCCGAGGTGGACGTTGGCAGCCTCGGCGGATATGACAGTCCGTTCGAGGAAGCAGTGGCCAATACCTTGCGCCAGAAAGGTTGGCAGGTCGTGACACAAGTGGGGGTTTCAGCTTTCCGCATCGACCTGGGCATCGTTGACCCCGATGCCCCTGGTCGCTACTTGGCCGGCATTGAATGCGACGGTGCCACTTACCACCGCAGCGCGACAGCACGCGACCGTGACAAGCTTCGTGAGCATGTCCTCCGTGGCCTGGGCTGGGAAATCCTGCGCATCTGGTCAACCGACTGGTGGATTGATGCCGCCGGCACAGCCCAGAAGATCCACGAACGCCTGGAGGCATTGCTCGCGAAGAGCCGAGAGCAACGCGCTGCCCGCGACGCGCAAGTAGGGCAGGCTGCTATAGCTGTGGCTGACACCGAAGCTGACGACTACGACAACGTTGTCCCCTTCCCGCAAGACAAGGCGCCGGCACAAGAACCAATGGAGCCCTCCCTCGAGACGACGAGCCCAGAGTTAGAAATGCCAACCCAACAATATGCTCGTGCAGACGCTGGAGCGTCAGCCTCAAGCACTGGTTTTGGGCTGTATCGAGAGAGCGATCCGCTGACGGCGGTGGAAGGTGTCGATCCAGATGCCTTTTTCGACTCACGCTACGACTCTACTCTTGAAACGATGGTTACACATGTCATCGAAGAGGAAGGTCCGATCCTCGACACTACCCTAGCCCGCCGCATTGCTCGTGCACACGGATGGACACGCACCGGCGCCAGGATTCGTGATCGAGTAACCAGCGTGGCCAATCGAAGCCATCGCCAGAACACCGAAGACGTAGGGCAGTTCTTCTGGCCAGCACGGCAGTCCGACTCAATGGCTGTTACCTTCCGACGTCCTGCCGATGCCGGGAGCATGCGCGCCGTCGATGAAATCTGCAGCCTGGAGCTAGTGGCTCTTGCACGAGCGCTTGCCGAGCAGCGCTTGGCTGGCGACGAGCTGCTCTATGCTATGGCGCGAGAAATCGGATTGCAGAAAGTTTCTGCATCCAGTAGAGCCCGCATAGAAGCGGCAATCAGCCAAATGTTCTCCTGATGGTCCGCTTTTTGCCGTTTCCGACCCGATGAAGCAGGCAGCTTTGGGTCGTTTGCCGCTGGTCATATTGAGGGATGTCGAGCATGAAGCGCCGCTTGGCCAGGACTGACTGCCTCCCCAACCTGGGGCCAGATCATCGGATTGACGCGATGCCAGCGTCTGCGTACAAAAGGAGCGAGCCCAGCGATAGGGGCGAAACTTGAACCCGTCTGATAGTACGGGTCAGGCCGCCCACAGGAATCCTGGGCTTCTCTGTTTCTACCGCGATGCCGCGCACCGATCGGTAGCCCCTTCCCCCGGAACCGGGCCGACCACCACGAACATCGTGATAGCCGCTGGGCATGGCACCCTGCAGCCAGTAGGGCTACTTGCCGACGCGGCGCAGCTCGGGCGGCAGCTTCGGCCCGAACGGCGCGCCCGGGGCAAACGGATCGGGTAGCAGGTGCTCGTGGCTGTGACGGTTGAGTTCCTGCTGTGGCGCCCAGTGCTGCCCTCCAGGCTGAAATTCGCATGCAACTATGCACCCGACAGCTCTGTGCGCCATCCACGAAGATGGGATGGTATTAATCTGAGTGAAATGCGCCGTCTCGTCTCAGGCGAGCCGGCACAAGACTCAGTGCGTCGGCGCCGGCGCCCGAACGAATTCCGCCGCTCGCTCTCCGATCATGATGCACGGCGCGTTCGTGTTGCCGCTGATCAGCGTGGGCATGATCGATGCGTCTGCGATGCGCAGATTGTTGACGCCGCGCACCTTCAGCTCTGGGTCGACCACGGCCATTGCGTCGATGCCCATCTTGCAGGTGCCGACCGGGTGGAACACGGTGGCGGCGTAGTCGCGTAGGTGCGCCAGCAGTTGTTCGTCGCTCTGCACCTGGGGGCCGGGAAGCATTTCGGCGCCGCGCAAGGCGTCGAACTCGGGTTGGGCGAGGATGCGGCGAGCGAGCTTCACACCTTCGACCAGCACCTTGGCGTCTTCGGGATCGTCGAGGAAGTTGAAGTCGATTTCCAGGCTGCGCCCCGCGCCCAGGCGCACTTCGCCGATGCTTTTCGGGCGCAGCACGCAGGTGTGGATAGCATAGCCGTGGCCCCACTCGAACAGCCGACCACGGTGGCTGCGATAGCCAGGGACGAAGTGCATCTGCACGTCCGGCAATTCACCCGCCAGCGGCGTGCGGGCGAAGCCGCCGGCTTCGACGTAATTGGTGGTCAGCCAGCCCATCTTCTGTGCCAGGTACTTGAACGGCGAGGCCAGTACCTTGGGCAACGAGCCTAAGGAGAAGCCAAGCGACAACGGGTTTTTCGAGCGTACGGTGACCAGGCCATCGATGTGGTCCTGCAGGTTCTTGCCCACGCCGGGCAGATCAACCTTGCAGGCCACACCCGCCAGTTCCAGTTCGTCCTTAGGACCGATGCCGGAGTTGAGCAGGATGTGCGGCGAGCCCAACGCGCCGGCACAGAGAATGGTTTCACGCTCGCAATGCAAGGTGCGCCACTGGCCGCCTTGTTGCAATTCGAGCCCGGTGACGCGGCTGCCGTCGAGCAGCAGGCGGCCGACCTGGCAGCCGGTGAGTACGGTCAGGTTGGCGCGATCACGCACCGGGTGGACGAAGGCACGGTAGCTGGACAGACGCTTGGCGCCCTTCTGCGTGACATTGTAAAGACCGACGCCTTCGAGGCTGCCGCCATTGAAGTCATCATTACGACGCAGGCCGATGTGTACGCCAGCGCGGATGTAGGTTTCCGACAACGGGTTGGGATCGCGCGGACGATCCACCAGCAGTTCACCCTGGGTGCCGTGATAGAGCAGCGACTGGCCAAGGCAATTGCCTTCCGAGCGCTTGAAGTAGGGCAATACGTCCTGCCAGCCCCAACCGGGGCAGCCGGCGCTTTCCCAACGGTCATAGTCGCTGGCGTCGCCGCGGATGTAGATCATGCTGTTCATCGAACTGGAACCGCCCAGAGCCTTACCACGCGGGGTGTGCAAGCTGCGGCCGGCGAGATTCTTCTGCGGCACGGAGAAGTAGTTCCAGCTAAACACCTTGCTCTTGTACAGGGTGATGGTGCCGGCCGGGGTCTGCACCCGTGGGCTGGCGTCACTACCACCGGCCTCGATCAGGCACACACTCACGTTCGGGTCGGCGCTCAGGCGGTTGGCCAGCACGCAGCCGGCCGAGCCGGCACCGACGATCAGGTAGTCGTAGCGGTCGCTCATCTCAGTGCACCTCGGCCATGTCGTCATGCAGCAGGCCGAGGATGTGGCGCTTCATGCTGATGAATTCCGGCTCCATCACTACATCGAGGCTGCGCGGTCGTTCCAGCTGCACGTCGAGGACTTCCTTGATCCGGCCTGGGCGCGCGCCCATCACGTAGATGCGGTCGGCTAGCAGGATCGCCTCGTCGATGTCGTGGGTAACGAACACCACGGTCTTCTTACTGTTGCCCCACACCTGCAGAAGCAGTTGCTGCATCTGCAGACGGGTCTGGCTGTCGAGGGCGCCGAACGGCTCGTCCATCAACAGGATCTGCGGGTCATTGGCCAGGGCGCGGGCGATGGCCACGCGCTGCATCATGCCGCCGGACAGCTGCTTGGGGTGATGCTCAGCGAACTTGGCCAGGCCGACCTCGCCCAGGTAGAACTCGACGATGGTGCGAATTTCGTCCTGCGGCAGGCCGCGACGCTTGAGACCGAACTCGATGTTCTGCCGTACGGTCAGCCAGGGGAACAGGGTATAGCCTTGGAACACCATGCCACGGTCGGCGCCGGGACCGTCGACCTTCTGCCCGCCGACGTAGATATATCCCTCGGTCGGCTCGTTTAGGCCGGCGGTGAGGTAGAGCAGGCTCGACTTACCGCAGCCGGACGGGCCGACGATTACCGCGAACTGCCGGTCTGGCACCTCGAAGGAAACCCGGTTCAGAGCAGTGAAGGTTTCACCCTTAGGCGAGCGGTAGCGCAGACTGACGTTGTCCACCCGCAGGCGCGCCGCAACCTCGGCGTACACGCTGAGCGGCGGCATGATATAGGGTTTCTTGGCTACTGCGCCCATGCGGCAATCCTCAGTCGAAGCAGTCGGAACAGTTGGTCGGTGATCAGCCCGAGCAGGCCGATGATGGCGATGGCGAGGAAGATCACATCCACCTGGAAGCCACGCATGGCCTTGAGGCTGATGTAGCCCAGGCCGCTCGACGCAGCGACCAGTTCGGCCACCACCAGGTAGGTCCAGGCCCAGCCCATGGTCACTCGCAAGGTGTCGAGGATGCCCGGTAGCGACGCCGGGCCGAGCACGTGCAGGACCACATCGCAGCGTTTGGCGCCGAGGGTGTAGCTAGCGTTGATCAGATCCTTGGAGATGCCGCGCGAGGCGTCGGCGACCATCACCAGTTGCTGGAAGAACACGCCGAAGATGATCACCGCCACGCGCTGCTCCAGACCGATGCCAATCCACAGGATGAACAGCGGCACGAAGGAGGTCACCGGCAGGTAGCGGATGAAGTTGACCAGGGGCTCGAGGAACGCCTGGACGATGCGGAAGCTGCCCATCAGCAGGCCTAGCGGCACCGACACCAGGGACGACACGAGGAAGCCGATCAGCACAACTTCCAGGCTGGCCAGCACGTGCTTGCTCAGGGTGCCGTCACCGGCCAGACGGGCGCCGGCGGCGAGCACCTCGCCCGGTGTCGGCAGAAACATCGACGGCACCACGCCGCCATAGGACAGACCGGCCCACAGGCCGATCACCAGCAGCCAACACAGGCTGCTCGCGCCGAGCATGAGTTTGCCCGGCAGCTCGACTTTTGGTGTCAGGCAGCGCTGCAACCAGGATTTTTGCGTGGCCATTGCACCACCTCTTTTTGGAAATTAAACGCGACGCGGATCGATCAGGGCTTGACGAAGCGGGTATCAACCAGGTCTTCGTACTTCACGGTGTAAGGCTTGCCCTGCAGGCTGCTCCAGGTCTCGTTGGCCAGACTGATAATGCCGGCGATGTCGCCCGACTGGCCGGGCACGCCGAGCAGCTTCTCGCTCATGGCCTGGTCGTAGAACCTGACGCCCTTGGCGGCTTCGGCCAAGTCTTCGGGTTTGGAGAGGTAGCCGCCCACGCCCTTGGCCATGATTTCGTAGGCCTCCTTGGGATGGGTCTTGGTGTACTCGACCGCCTTGTACAGGCCGGCGACCAGCGCCTTGACATCTTCCGGCTGCTTCTCGATCACGTCGCAGCCCAGAGCCACCACGTCGACGATCACGCCGGGAGTGGTGCTGCTGTCGACCAGCACATTGCCAGCGCCTTTCTGTTTGACGGTGGTCAGGTTGGGCTCCCAGGTCACGGCAGCTGGCACGCGACCGGCGATGAAAGCCGAAGCAGCGTCGTCGGCGGTCATGTTCTGCACCTCGACGTCGGCCATGGTCATGCCCTGCCGTTTGAGCAGGTAGGACAGCCAGAACTGCGAGACCGAGCCTTCGTTGACGGCGACCGGCTTGCCCTTCAGGCCCTTGATATCGGCGATGTCCTTACTCACCACCAGGCCGTCGCCACCGTGTGATTCATCCAGGGCGGCGACCGCCTTGAAGCAAAAATCCTTGGAGCGATACTTGAGGATCTCGTCGATGGTCGAAGCCGAGCCGGAAAGTTTTCCCGAGGCCTGCGCAGCCATGTACATCGAAGCTTCCTCGATGGTGGTCAGTTCCAGGTCCAGGCCGGCGTCCTTGAAGTAGCCAAGGTCACGGGCTAGGTACAAGGTGCCGTAGCCGACCCAAGTGGTGTGGCCGATGGACAGCTGGCCGGCCTGGGCCGTGGCGACCATGCCAGCGGCCAGTGCAGTGCACGTGAGTGAACGGACGATACGGTGGCGCAAGGACTTTTTCATGAAGCACTCCCACAGCCTGTTGGCTCGCTTTTGGTTTTGCGTGGGGCAGGAATTGGCCAATGGCCCAAGGGGTCTTGCGGGCCGGCCTCGTCGGGCCGGCGCCTGGTTCTTGCACCGCCCTCTGCGGGGCGGTTTCGAGTCACAGCAGGTTCAGGTCGCGGGCGGTGCGGTCCACCGCGCGGCGGGTCTTCTCCACGAGTTCGTCGAGTTCGGCGTGGGTGGCGACTAATGCCGGTGCCATGATCATCCGGCCCAAGGTCGAACGGATGATCAGGCCTTCGTCGAAGCCGACGGTGCGGCAGTGCCAGGCTATGTCGTTCTCGTTGGCGAAGCGTTTGCGCGTAGCCTTGTCCTCCGTAAATTGCAGCGCGGCGACCAAGCCGGCGCCCTGCACCTCGCCGATCAGCGGGTGTTCAGCGAAGGTGTCGCGCAGCAGCTTCTGCAGGTACGGGCCGCTGTCGCTCTTCACCGTCTCGATGATCTTCTCGTCACGCAGCGCAGTGAGGTTGGCGATGGCAACGGCGGCGGCCACCGGATGCCCGGAGTAGGTCAGGCCATGGGCGAACACACCGCCCTGCTGCACCAGAACCTCGGCCATGCGCGCGCTGAGCACCAAGCCGCCCATGGGGATGTAGCCGCTGGTCAGGCCCTTGGCGATGGTCAGGGTGTCCGGCTCGAAACCGAAATACTGATGGGCGAACCATTCGCCGGTACGACCGAAGCCGCCGATCACTTCATCGGCGCACAGCAGTACGTCGTACTCGCGACAGATGCGCTGGACCTCCCCCCAGTAGCTGGCCGGCGGGAATATCATGCCGCCGGCGCCTTGGAAGGGTTCGGCGACGAAGGCGGCGACGTTTTCCGCACCCAATTCGAGAATCTTCGCTTCCAGTTCACGGGCAGCCTTGAGGCCGAATTCGTCTTCGCTCAGGTCACCACCTTCGGCGAAGTAGTAGGGCTCACCGATGTGAGCGAAGTCCGGCAGCATGCCACCCATCTCGTGCATGAAGCCCATGCCGCCGAGGGCGGTGCTGCCCAGGGTCGAGCCGTGGTAGCCGTTCCAGCGGCCGATCATGACCTTCTTCTGCGGCTTACCGAGGATCTGCCAGTAGCGGCGCACGCTGCGGATCAGCACCTCGTTGGCCTCAGAACCGGAGTTGGTGTAGATGGCGTGGCTGTAGTGCGCCGGTAGCAAGCTGAAAAGCAGCTCCGACAGCTCTACAACCCGCGGGTGGGTGGTGTGAAAAAACAGGTTGTAGTACGGCAGCTCTTGCAACTGGCGCGTGGCGGCAGCGTTGAGATCGGCACGACCGTAGCCGAGGGCGGTGCACCACAGACCGGACATACCGTCCAGGTAGCGTTTGCCCTCGGTGTCCCACAGGTTCAGGCCCTGCCCCTTAGCGATCACCAGTGCCCCTTTCTCGTTTAGCGCCTTCTGGTCGAGGAAGGCGTGGATGTGGTGCGCCGCATCCAGTGCCTGATATTCCTTTGTGGTGTGGCTTGGGGCAGTCATTGCAAAGCTCCTGTGTTCTGTTCGGCTCTGATGGCCATGGCTTAGCGCAATTGAAACCAGGTGGTTTTCAACTGGGTGTACTTGTCAAACGAGTGCAACGACAGGTCGCGGCCGAAACCCGACTGTTTTCCTCCACCGAACGGCGTGCTGACGTCCAGCGCATCGACTGTGTTGACCGACACGGTTCCAGCCCTCAGCCGTCGAGCCACACGATGGGCGCGGTTGAGGTCGTCGCTCCACAGCGAAGCGGCCAGACCGTAGATGCTGTCGTTGGCCAGTTGCACAGCCTGCTCTTCGCTGTCGAACGGCATCACTGCCAGCACCGGGGCGAATACTTCCTCGCGGGCCAGGCGGCTGCTCGGCGCCACGCCGGTAAAGATGGTCGGTTCGATGAAGTTGTCCGAGCCGTTGAAGCTCAGCTGCTTGCCGCCGCAGGCGAGCCGGGCACCGTCAGCCTGGGCGCTGCTGATGAACTCCATGATGCGTGCGGTCTGCCGTTGCTCAACGATGGCGCCGGCACGGCTGGCTGGGTTCAACGGATCGCCCGGCTGCCAGTCGCGGGCCTTGCTCAGCAGGCGCTCGACAAACTCGTCATGAATGGAGCGCTCGACCAACAGGCGCGAGTTGGCCGAGCACACCTCGCCCTGGTTGAAGAAGATGCCGAAGGCGGCTTTCTCGGCAGCGAGGTCTAGATCTTGGCACTCGGCGAACACCAGATTGGCGCTCTTGCCACCGCACTCCAGCCACACTTGCTTGAGATTGGACTGCGCCGAGTAGCCCATGAAGTATTTGCCGACCTCGGTGGAGCCGGTGAAAGCCAGGCAGTCGACATCCATGTGCAAGCCGAGGGCTTTGCCGGCGCTCTCACCGAGGCCGGTGACCACGTTGAACACGCCTTCAGGAACGCCCGCCGCCAAAGCCAGTTCGGCCAGGCGCAAGGCGGAGAACGGCGATTGCTCGGCGGGCTTGAGAATCACCGAATTGCCAGCAGCCAGCGCCGGGGCGAGCTTCCAGGCAGCCATGTCCAGAGGAAAATTCCACGGCACCACGGCCGCCACTACGCCGAGGGCTTCGCGGGTGATGGTGGCGAGTACGTTGGGGGCGCTCGGTGCGACTTCGTCGTACAGTTTGTCGAGGCTTTCCGCGTACCAGCGAAACACGCCGGCAGCACCAGGCACGTCGATGTTCCAGGCATCCATCACCGGCTTGCCCATGTTCAGCGAGTCGAGCAGTGCCAGTTCGTCACGGTTGGCGAGGATCAACTCAGCCAGCTTGAGCAGCACCTGCTTGCGCTCAGCCGGCGCACGCTGCGACCACACGCCCGAGTCGAAGGATTGCCGGGCGACACGCACCGCCAGGTCAACATCGGCGGCATCGCAGGCTGCGACGTTGGCCAGCAACCCACCGGTGGCCGGGTTGATCGAGGCGAAGGTCGCACCGGACTGCGCACCGACCTGACGACCACCGATGATCGAGCCCTCGATAAAGCGTTGCCGCTGTGCGCGTTGCTGCCAGTCGCTGAGTTCGTACACCGCCCTCTCCTCTCATCGGTTGAATGCTGTTGCGAGCTGATGGTGGCCCAAGAGCGATGAGAGGAAAATTATTAAAAATGTCATTGGAACATACGAAAAAGCTGGCTTTGCTCGCGCCAATACAGCGCACCCGGCCCCACATCCGGGCACGCTCATGCGCAGCACCAAGGCTCGTCCTCATACATCCACAGCGATGCACTTGGTCATGCCGGTTGCCTGTTCGAATCGCCTAGCGCATAGCTATCGGCGGCGGTCGAGCTCGTACGTGCAGCGCCTCATTTTGGTGCTCGCGCCATCACCTGTCAGGCCAGTTTTTCGCACTCACCCGGCGGCCTGACCGGCGGCCAGCATCTTGCAAAGGCAAGAAGGCATGCAGGCCATGAAAAACCTGCCTACTGCCCAGCAAAATGCTTTGCCGGCGCGGCATTCCACCGCGCTATGGTGAGCGCCGCAATCGTCACACCGAGGTATCCCGTGGCTTCCTACACCCTGCGCCAGATCCGCTATTTCGTTACCACCGTGGAGTGCGGCAGCGTCGCCGAAGCGTCGCGCAAGCTGTACATCGCCCAGCCGTCTATTTCCACTGCGGTCAAGGGCCTGGAAGAGAGCTTCGGTGTACAGTTGTTCATCCGCCACCATGCCCAAGGTGTTTCGCTCACCCCCAGCGGAGCACGCTTCTACCGCAAGGCGCAGGAGCTGCTGCGCATGGCCCACGAGTTCGAGCAGAACGCCCTGGCGGACAACGACGTGGTCGCCGGACAGATCGATATCGGCTGCTTCGAGACGGTCGCGCCACTCTACCTGCCACGCCTGATCGCCGGATTTCGCGAGCTGTATCCAGGCGTGGAAATCCGCCTGCACGACGGCGAGCAGCAGGAACTGGTGCAAGGCCTGACCGGCGGCCGCTTCGACTTGGCAATCTTCTACGAACATGACCTCGACGGCACCATCGAGACCGAACCGCTGATGCCACCGCAGCGGCCCTACGCGCTGCTGCCCGAAGGCCACCGCTTCGCCGCACAGGAGCAGGTATCACTGCGTGATCTGGTGCTGGAGCCAATGATCCTGCTCGACGTACTGCCCAGTCGCACCTATTTCGTGAGCATCTTCGAAGAACTGGGGCTGGCCCCCAACATCGTCTTCAGCTCCCCTTCCATCGAGATGGTGCGCGGCATGGTCGGCCAGGGCTTCGGTTTCTCCGTGCTGGTCACCCGCCCACATAGCAACACCACCTACGACGGCAAGCAGGTGGTCTGCGTGTACATCGCTGAGGACGTCACCGGCTCCGGCCTAGTTGCTGCCTGGCTGAAGCGCGCTCAATTGACCAAGCCGGCGCGACTATTTGTCGATTATTGCAAGGCGCAGTTGGGACCTGTCGAGGCGTGATCCTTCCCTCCTCTAAGCGGGAAGAGTGTGTACCTAGGTCTGCTGCATCCACTTAGCGAGCCGCACCAGCAACGCATCGCACTGCGCCAACTGATCGAGGCTGACGAACTCGTCCGGCTTATGAGCCTGGTCCATGCTACCGGGACCGCAGATCACCGTGGCGATGCCGGCTTCGTCGAACAAGCCACCTTCGGTACCGAAGGCCACGGTGGAAAAATCCTCACGCTCGCAGAGCAGAGCCAGCAGACGTGCAGCATCGCTGCCCGGCTCGGTAAGCAGGCCCGGATAGCTTGACAGCTCGCTGAAATGAATGGCGCTGCGCTCGCTCACCGCACGCATACGCGGCAACAGTTCATCCTCGGCGTAGGCTCGCAGCTCGGCGGCCACCTGCCGTGGATCATCCGCGGGCAAAGCACGTACCTCAAAGTCGAAGCGGCATTCGGACGGAACGATGTTCAGCGCGCGACCACCTTGGATCACGCCGGTCTGCACCGTCGAATAGGGCGGATCAAAACGTGCGTCATGATTCGCCGGATCGGCCAGGCGCCGGCCGATCTCGCCGAGCTGGCCGATCAGCCGTGCCGCGTACTCGATGGCGTTCACCCCCAAGGGCGCGTAGGCCGAGTGGCAGGCAGCGCCGTGCAACTCGCAGCGCATCGCCAGCTTACCTTTGTGGCCGAGCACCGGGCGCATCTCCGTGGGCTCGCCGATCAGGCAGAAGGTCGGTCGCTCCGGGCTTGCGCGCAGGTGCTCTACCAGGCTGCGTACGCCGAGGCAACCGACCTCTTCGTCGTAGGAAATAGCAATGTGCAGCGGCAGGCGCAGGGGCTGTCCGAGAAAGCGCGGCAGGCTGGCCAGCACGCAGGCGATGAAACCCTTCATGTCCGCCGTGCCACGGCCGTACAGGCGGCCCTCACGTTCGGTTAGCTGGAACGCAGGGAGCGTCCACACCTGGCCGTCCACCGGCACCACGTCGCTGTGCCCGGAAAGCATCAGCCCGCCAGGACCGGCTGGGCCTAAGCGTGCATACAGGTTGGCCTTGGTTCGCTCGGTGTTGTAGATCAGCTCGCTGGCGATTCCCAGGCCAGCGAGGTAATCACGTACGTAGTCGATCAGCGCCAGGTTCGACTCGCGGCTAGTGGTGTCGAAGGCGATCAGTTTTTCCAGCAGGCTGCGGCTGTCGAGCATGGCGTCCTCGTTGATGAATGCCGGGGGAAGGCATTATCCATCCACCAACACACTGTCCAGTGGACGAAAAGAGCGTCAGTTACGCGCCCCGATCCGCCCTACTGGATCACCCACTCATTCGTCGCCGGGCACGCCGTAGCTCGGCGCCTTGGTCGGGTCGAGGGCGCGGGTGATGTAGTCGTGCAATTGCGGCTCATAGGCACGCCAGAGCGTGTCCAGTTCGCCGATGGGGTCTTCGTCGGCCCAGTCGACACGCAGGTCGACCACCGGCCAGACCAGGTCCCCCACCACCGACAGCGCCGCCGAATGTACCGGCCCGGCCTCGCCACCGGCGGCCACGGCCGCATGCATGGCTGCCAGCAGGCGATCCGGCAGACCACCGTCGGCACCTTCGAACGCCGCGATCATGGCGTCGATCACCTCGGTCGACGCCAACAGGTTGCCGGCCGCCACGCACTGCTCGCCGGCCTTGGCGTGATTCAGTCCTAGTGCCTCGCTGCCGGTGAAGTGGGCGCTGGTGCCATGGCTGTCGATCACCGTGACCTGGCGGTACTGGCCATAACCGTTGCTATCCAGCGCCTGGCGCACTGCGGCGGCCGGGGTGCATCCTGACTCCAGCAGATCGAGGATCTGCGGGCCGAGAGCCGGCAGCGTGATGTTCTGCGTCGACACCGCGCCAACCCCAGCGCGCAGCCAGGGGCAACGAGCGCCCACGGCGATGCTCGACGAACTGATGGCGATGCCGAGCATGCCGGTGTCCGGACAGCGGCCGACGATGGAAAAGGTCATGGTCGCGCCTCAGCTTGCCAGTCATCCGGGATCACCGCGATCACGTCGATCTCCATCAACCACTGCGGCTGGCCTAGGGCCGAGACCACCAGGCCGGTGGAAATCGGGAACACGCCCTTCAGCCACTTGCCGACCTCCTGATAGACCGGCTCGCGGTAACGCGGATCGATGAGGTAGGTGGTGGTCTTGACGATGTGCGAGAGGTCGCTGCCTGCTTCTTCCAGCAGTTGCTTGACGTTCCTCATCGCCTGCTCGGCCTGGGCCCGTGCGTCACCAAGGCCGATCAGATTGCCATCGAAGTCGGTACCGACCTGACCGCGTACGTACACGGTATTGCCGGCGCGCACAGCTTGGCACAGGTCGTTGTCCAGGGACTGGTTGGGGTAGGTGTCCTTGGTGTTGAACATGCGGATGCGGGTATGGGTTGGCATCGGGGTCACTTCCAATGATCGGTCGGTTGTCAGTCGTTGGCCTGGCGCTGCGCGGCATCACGGTAGGCACTGTATTTGCGCTGCGTCGCGATGTGGTCGGCAACGTGCTTGGCGTCATGCCAGACGCCCCAGATGAAGGTGGACCCACGACGCGACAGCCATGGCAAGCCGACGAAGTACACGCCAGGCTCGCTGGACACGCCGCGCTGGTGCTGCGGCTTGCCCTTGGCGTCGAAGGCATTGACGTCCAGCCAGCTGAAGTCCACCGAGTAGCCGGTCGCCCAAATGATCGAGGTCACGCCGGCCTTGGCCAGGTCGAGCTCGAGGATCGGCTCAGTCACGCACGGCGGGTCGGGATACTTGAAGCGGGCTTCAGGTTCTTCCGGCAGGTCGAGATGGTTGCGCTCGACATAGGCGTCGGCGGCATCCAGTAACGACAGGTAGTTCTCGTCGCCACGGGCAATATTGTCGGCCAGGTCCGCCTGGAAGGTGACCACACCATCCTTGAAAGACTGGGTCACGCCGACCAGGGTAATGCCCTGGTGAGCGAGATTGCGGAAGTCGATGGTATGACCGCCATGGGCTCCGCTGACGGCGATAGTCACATGCTCCTTGCCCGGCTGCGCGGCCTCCTGGTCCCACAGGCCGAGCACACCTAGCCACCAGACGAAGTCGCGATTGCGGTAAGAACGCGGCGGGCGATCGTGGGGGCCGACCGAGAGATAGACTTGGCGACCGGCACGCTGCAGTTCATCGGCTATCTGCACTCCCGACGAACCAGCCCCGACCACCAGGGCGGCGCCTGCCGGCAGTTGCCGCGGATTGCGATAATCGGCGGAGTGAATCTGCATGAGCCGGTCATCCTGGGGCGCGATGGCCGGTATCACCGGCTGCTGGAACGGCCCGGTGGCGGCCACCACACGATTGGCCTGGATCACCCCTTCGGAGGTTTCGACGGTGAAGCCGGGACGGTCGGCGTTGCGGGTGACCTTCCTCACCTCGACACCAGCGCGAATCGGCGCGTCGAACTTGCGCGCATAATCCTCGAAGTAAGCGGCGATGCGTTCCTTCGACGGAAAGGCATCGGGGTCGAGGTCTTCGAACTCCAGGCCCGGAAAACGGTCATGCCAGGCCGGCCCGTTAGCCACCAGCGAATCCCAGCGCCCGGTACGCCAGGCTTCGGCGATGCGTTTACGCTCCAGCACCAGGTGCGGCACACCGAGCTTGCCCAGGTGTTCACTCATGGCCACGCCAGCTTGGCCAGCTCCCACGATAAGAGTATCGATCTCGGTTGTTTCGACTGGCTTTTCGGTGGGCTGAAAAGCGCTCTGATTCAGGTCGGTCATGGCTTGCCTGCTCTGCTTCTGGTCATGGCGGCTACGCAACGCAGTGGCGCCATGGGGCGGGTGTTGACCGCATTCTGTTCAGAGCAAGGCAATCGCGAAATTATGATTTTTGTAGTCGCAGACTAGGAAAAAGCTGCGTGCTGAGCGGCAGGAGCTAACAAGGCGTTCGCTGGTCGCGCCGGCTGGTGCCCGGTTTCTTGCCGATGTCGGCCAGGGTACGGATTAGGAGCGTGCCCAGGTTCAGCTCTCCAGAATGTCCGCATCCGACCAGCCCCAGCGGGCTTCGGCCAAGGCTTCGTCGCGGGTCATGGGGGCGCCGCAGACTGTGCAGATCGGCCGGCCCCCTCGGGTGATCGTCCAGGCGTTACGCCGGGCTGCCGGTACGCCTTTGGTTATCGTGGTACTCCGCTCCACGTTTCTAGCCGGAGCGTTTGGTGGCGGCACGAGCACGGCCTGTGTGTCATTGGCTACCGGCGTGCGAGGTACGTCTTCAAGGCGGGCGGTGCTGGCCGCGGGAATTGCCTGCGGTGGTAGGCCGGCGATCAGATCAAACAAAGTGCCCATAGCATTCGTCCTTTGCTGTTTTTGTAGGGCTACCGGGGCTACCAGTAGCCCCGGTAGCCCCATGCCAGAAGTAATGGGTTACCGCTGCAAGCCACGCCGTTGCCGGCTGTAGCCCTGGTAGCCCCGGTAGCCCAAAGCGAACAGCAATATGCATTCATTCCCCCAGCTCAAGACGGCAGGGATCGATGTGGTACAGCCGTTTGGGGGACTTAAGTCCGGGGATCTTCTTCTGAGCTTGATGTTTGCCAGCATCCCGCTTGGTGATCGCCCCCACGCTATCCAGGGCCCGCACCACGCGGGTCAAATCGAACCCCGGAGTGGCTTCCTCCAGGCCGCCACTGGTGAACAGGTACAGACGTCCCCCCTCCGGGCGCCCTTCCCACCAGCCGGCCCGCTCGCGCACCTCGTCGGCGCCGACCTCGATGGACTGGAAGCGGGAGCCGCCGTGGCGGTCGATGAAGTCGGCAATGGCCTTGAGTATCTGGCGGTCCTCGCTCGGGCCTTCGCCGCGTCCGGCCCGCCAGCCCGCGAACAGCTCCACCATGCTGCGGGTACCTTCGCCGCTGGCCATGGGCAGCAGGCCGATGCCCACGCCCAGCTCCAGCGCCAGGGCGACAATGGCGAAGCGTTCGGCCACCCGGGCCGGCTGGCCGCTCTCGGCGGGAAAGTGCGCCTTGATGGCCTCCAGCATGGCCGGCAGGTTGCGCAGCTCGCCGCTGTCGATCAGCCCCAGCACGAAGGCCGGTCCGGCATGGCCGTAATGGGTGGTGCTGGCCTGCTTGAGCGCATCGGACAGGCTGGCGCCGCTCGGGTGGCCATGCAGGTCGTCCCAGGCGCCGAAGGTGCGCCCTGCCGATACCGTCACCAGGCGGACTTCCTGTCCGGCCCGAATGCGCTTGCCGCCTTCGGCCATCTTGGTCTCCAGGGTGACTTCCCCGCTCGACAGCAGCATCACCCGCCAGCGGCGCACCTTGCGGGCGGCGCTCGAGCGGCCGGCGCGCTGCTTGCCGATGCCATCGGCCACGCTGTACACCACGTCGCCCACGTAGCGCCCGTCCGCCTGCCCCAGCTCGTCCAGCGCCAGCAGACAGTCGTTGCGCAGGGCGGCGATGCCCTCCAGGCCATTGGCGGTGGCGTTCCATTTCAGGGTGAAGTAGGCGCCATGCCCCCAGGCCGAGGCCGCGCACTGCACGATGGTGGTCTTGCCGTTGGAGCTGTCCCACAGCAGATGGAAGCCGCCGCCGGTGTGGATGCCGAAGTGATACAGCAGCGGGCCCGCCAGGGCGGTGCCGATGCCCAGTTGCAGCAGCGGGTTGCCCGGCAGCATGGCACCGATGCTGTCGCGCCAGCCCTGCAGGGTGCCGGCCTTGCCGTAGTCGCCGTCGGCGGTGCTCTCGGCCTGGTAGATGGCATCGCCCTTGCCGAGGGGGCCGGTGGGCGTGATGAACAGCTCCGGGCCGTGCCAACCGGTCGCCGTGGCGGCGGTGATGCGCCGCTTCGGGTGCTGGCTGGCGATGTAGCGAGGCACCTGGGCACGGCGCCGGTAGTCGATCTCCAGGCCCATGTTGAACAGCACCGCCAGGATACCCTCGGGCCGGCCGGCCAGCAGCTCGCCCGGCATGGCCCAGGTCAGCTCCCGGTTGTCCAGGTTGCGGAAGCGCAGCAGCCGGCCATAGTCGGCGCCGTTGCCCTCGGCGCGGGTCACCGCGTCAACATGCAGCGGGCCGCACAGCCATTCGTTGACCGGCCGCTCGCCGCCCTCGCCGTCGCTCCGGGTGCCGTGGAACCAGACGCCCGGGCGCAACGTCTTGCCGTCGACGATGGCCGGGTGGTCATAGACGCGGTAGCCGGGGCGCTCCGGCGTCATCTCCGGTAGCTCGCCGCCGGCCACCAGGGTCAGGGCGGCCGATTCAGGCTGGCTCATGGGCGGCCCTCCACCAGTTGGCCAAATCGTTGAAGTCGGACAGGAATAAGGGCGCGTCGGCCGGCCAGACGGGGAAAGTGACCAGCCCGCCGACCGCGATGGCGGCCGCATTGGCGGCCTTGCGCCCGGGATTGCCTTCGGTCTGGCGGTCGTCGTCGCCGGCAAACACCAGCTCGACCTCGGGGTAGGCCCGGCGCAGACGCTGGCCGGCTTCCAGCAGGTTGCCGGCATTCATCGCGCAGGCCACGGCGGCGCCGGTGTGCTCGTGGATCGTCGCCCCGGTCGCCCAGCCCTCGCAGATGTACAGGCTCGCGCCTGGCTCCAGGCGGCCCAGGGGGGAGTAGCAGCCGGTCACCCGACCGCCCGGCAGGAAGCGCTTGGCACCGTCCGGGTAGATGCGCTGCAGGTTCACCAGCACGCGGTCCAGGTACAGCGGCACCAGCAGCACGTCGCCCTGCTGGCGCAGGGTGTGCGGCTGGCAGCCCTTGCGGATCAGGTACGGGTGGTCGGCCGCCGCCGGGGTGCTGATGTCCCACAGGCGTTGCGCCTCGCGGGCGGCTTCCTGCTGGCGCTGGTGCTGCTCGGCTTCGCGCTGGCGGCGGGCCCGCTCGGCGAGCCGGCGCAGCCGGTCGGCCTCGAACGGATCGGCCGGCTGGCGGCTGCTCCAGGACTGCGAGCCGCTGGCCTTCCACGAGCCGAAGGCACCATAGGCGATCCCCTCCAGATGGAGCACATACCAGCCATTGCGGGAGCCGGCGCGGTCGCCGGGAACGTGGAAGCGATGGATCTTGCCGTCAGGGATCGGCCGGTCGTCGAACTGGCCGAAGGTGGCGACCAGCTCGTCGCGGAACCGCAGTACGGGATCAGTCATCGGCGGCCTCCTCGTGGAGCATGGAGAGCAGGATGACGTCCATGCGCTTGGCTTCCTCGGCAATCCAGGCGGCCGCGGCATGCAGTCGGCCATCCTCCGGCAGGCGCTGCGCGAGGTACTCGGCCATCACGCCGATGCACAGCGAGGAATTGGCCGCGGCCTTCATGTGCTGGCGCCAGCAGGCGTCCCGCTCGGCCTGTCGGCGCAGCCGGTTGGCGCGGTTCAGGTCGGCCCGGTCGATCAGCTCATCCATCTGCTGGTGCGGGTCGGCGTCGTGCTCCGGCGTCGGGGACTTCGAGGTGCTCATGCGGTTCCCTCCCGGCGGGGCGAGGCGTTTTTCGGGCAAGCCGATCCCGTCGCCGCCGGGTGGCAGCGTTGAACGATGGTCATGGGTCAGTCTCCGGCGCGGGTCAGGCGGGGGATGCCGAGGGCGCTCTGCAGGGCTTCCCGGAAACCCGGTACCGCGGCGGCGAGGGCGTCGTTCAGGGCCTGGCGGGCCGCGTTCTGCCCGGTCACCACGTCATAGGAACCGGCGCCGGCCTGGCGGGCCCAGTCGGGCAGCACGCCGTGCAGTCGCAGTTCGCTGAGGATCGTCCAGGCCCGGGTGGCATGGGCTCGCTCGGCGGCCAGCAGCGCCACCAGGTGGGCGGCGGGATCGGGACGGTTCGGCTTCGTGAGGGCGGGAATGGGAGCGGACCGGCTCATTGCGCAGCCTCCCCGGTTGCCAGGGTGGCGAGGGCGCGGACGTGGCGCAGCTGGTCGGCCAGGTTCACCGCGTCGATATGCACCGACTGGCCAGACTGGAGCCAGGACAGGGCGGTACGCGGATCGCGGGTGGCGTGGACCGGCGGGTGGTCCGCTTCGGCTTCCAGGGCCCGGGCCTTCGACATGGCCGCGTTGTAACGGGCCAGACGGACGGACAGGCTGGAGTCGCTGCACAGGGCGGCGAGGGCCAGGGCGCGGTGGGCGGCGGCGCGTTGCCGGAGTGCGGACGGATTGCGGTCGGGGTACTGCTTCATGGGTACAGCTCCTTGATTTAGGGAGCTGCCACCGTTCGCGGCCAAGCGAAGGATGGTGACAGCTGTACGCGGGTTGGCCGACCGGGAATCAAGGTACCCGGCACACCCGAAGGTGTCCCACGCACAGCCGCCATGACACGAAACAGCAGACACAAAAAAAGCGCCTGCGTTCGGATGGTGGGCGCTTACGCGCCTTGATTTACTCGACCGGCCAAGGTCGGCCCCGGATTTTGCCGGGACGGCCGTACCATAGCGTCGGCTGCTGGGGCGTGCAACCCCCTGCGGCATACGGACCGGGCAGTAGGGTTTCCCGATTTCAAATCGGAGAATTCCAAACCGCCGGGCTTCGGACGACTTTCGCACGAAGCAGCCCTCAGTCTCGAGGATCGGCAACTGTCGGCTGCAGATCGTGATGGTGTTCATGCTGCCACCGCCTTGCGGCCCTTGGTCGGTGACGGACTGGGCCAGCAGCGAGCGGCTTGGTTTTTGGGGAAGGGGCGCCTGTTTCATTACTGGCGCTCCTCCAGACGATCAGCGACCCACGCTTCGACCTCCTGACTGTCCCAGCCCACGGCACGGGTGCCGATGCGGCGGGCCTTGGGAAACTCTCCGCGGCTCATCAGGGTGTAAATCCAGGCACGACCAAAGCCGGTGGCAGCCTGTACTTGGGGCAGGCGCATGATGCGGCGAGGTTGAGGGGTGACGATGGCAGCCATAGCCAATACTCCTTTGCGCTGGGTGGCGCGTAGTGGACTTGGCTGCGGAAATTAAGCACGCGGGGCGGTGATGAATAGCTGGGTGGGTTGCAGAAAACCCACCCCCGGGAAAGCGGGCAAGGGGTGGGTAGGTTCTTGCCCATGGGGTGGGTGGGTTCCCCGCGCCAGCGACGCAAAGCCAGGCGTGGCGCGGCTTTCAGGGGTGGGTTGGTTAGTAGCCGCCAGGAGTTTTACCAGGCCCGCCTTCTGGCCTCCAGTTCGCCACCTTGGCTGTTTCCTCTACGCCCTGGGCACTGGGTGTGCCGTCATCCTTGGTAAGCCCGTATTCGGCGGCATGCTCATTCAGCCATTTGGAAAGCGCAGCCTTGGGAGTTCTCCCACGCAGACGCTCTTCGTCAATGGTCACGGCTTCCCATGCTCGAATGGCTGCAGCCAGCCTGGGAGCATAGTTCGGATGGTTTTTATCTAAGTAACCAGCTTGGCTTTCCTCTTGATTGGAGAAGAAAAAGCCAGCCTTGAACCCACGGCTTGCCAGCCAAGTGCGCAAGTCATTCACATTTACAGTTGTCAGATTCCAATCGGGGAAGGGCTTGTAAAAAAAGGAACCATCATCAGACAGGATTTCTCCTTCTTCGGCGGTTCGACCCCGACCAGACTCAAGAAGGATCTCGTTGTACTCAATGTCTGCTAGCGCGTCAGCTGTCCCGTATTCTCTTGCAGATACTCTGATTTTTGCTTTAAGCACACCATCTCTAATCGCGCCTGTTAATGCCGCTACAGCTGCCTGAAAGTGGGGGTCAAGCTCATGCTCATTGTCTATGTAATTGCTAACGCAGAGATAAGCGCAGTCCTCACCTCTAATGCCGCTAGGTGGAGCTCCGACGATTAGCGCCGCAGCCTGATAAATACTCAGCGACTCACACAACCGCCAATAGTCTAGTTCGTCCAACTCTCACCCTCCTATTCTGAATAGGTCGGCTGGCCGGAGCGGCAGGGAAGTCCGCTTTTCGGGGGCGCCCCGAGGCCAGCCGGTAATTCAGTCAAGCTCGCTTGAAGTCCCCTTGGATGACATTGGCTGCCGGCGCTGTAGTGGCGTACCGCGCCCAGTCAGCCATCAGGGCGCGGCGCTTCTCCAGAAGGTCAGAGCGGGAATAAGCGCCCTCGGTCTGGTCGCGCTCATCGTGGGCAAGCGCCAGCTCGCAGATCTCGCGGGGGTAGTTGGTGCGCTCGTTCGCCCAGCCGCGGAAGCTGGAGCGGAATCCATGGCGGGTCACGTCGGCATGCCCCAGGCCGTGAAGCAGGTTGCGGATCGCATTGGCATGCATGACGCCGGTCCGGCCGCGGCCTGGGAACAGGTAGGGGCTGCCCTCGGTACGCGGGATGCTCTTCAGCAGCTCGACCACTTCGGGCGCCAGGGGGATATCGAATGCCTGCCTCATCTTCATGCGCTCAGCCGGCAGCGACCAGACGCCGGCCTCCAGGTCGAGTTCGGACCAGGCCGCGAAGCGGATCATGTGCGATCGGGCGCCGGTCAGAATCAGCAGGCGCGCCGCCATGGCATCATAGGAGTCGAGCTCGGCAAGCACAGCTATGAGTGCGGGCACGTCGCGCCACGCCATGGCGGGAAAGTGCTTGCGCTTCCTCGCCTTCTTCTTCTCCGCCTTGCTCAGCAGGTTCTCCAGGTGCCCACGCCAGCGGGCCGGGTTCTCGCCGGAACGCAGGCCACGCGCCTTGCCCGCGTCCAGTATCTGCTCGATCTGCCCGCGCACCTCATCGGCGGTGCGGGTCTTGTCGGCCCATATCGGTTGCAGTACCTGCAGCACCAGCTCCGTGTCTATCTCGTCGGCCGGCAGGGTGCCCACATGGGGGAAGGCGTATAGCTCCAGCTTGCGCAGCCAGCCCCGGCGCCATTTATCCGACCAGCTCGCCCCATGCGCCGCCATGAAATCGGCAGCCAGCTTCGTGAAGGGCATGCGCTTGGCTTCCCACAGCCGCTGGGCTTCCCGGTGCGCCTCTCGCTCGGCGTCACGGGCGGCGAGAGGATCTTTGCCCACGGCGGACAGCTTGCGTGCGTCGGCCGCCAGGATGCGGGCATCAGCAAGGCTCACCTCGGGATAGCTGCCGAGCCCCATGTAACGGCTCTTGCCGGCAATCTTGTAGCGGTAGATCCAGCTCGCCCCGCCGGTCTGGCCGACCTTGAAATACAGCCCTGCGCCGTCGCCGGTCATTCCGGGCACTCCGGCTTTCTCCAGGCTCGCCACGGTCCGCGCCGTCAATGTCCCCACGTTTCCTCCTCGGGCGGAATCTCCAGCCCACACCCTCCAGCCCACACTTTGGCCCACACCTTTGCAGGTGGCTTGGGGAAGTTTTGGGCGGATGCCAGTGGACGAAGGATAAGTCGGAAGCCCCGTAGAATCTAGGGATTAGTGAATGGTGACAGAATGGAGCAGAAATAAAAAAAGCCGGTCATGGACCGGCCTTTTTGCGGAGGTCAGGCTCACATATGGGCGATCATGGCCTCCCCGAACTCCGAACAGGACAGCAGTTTAGCGCCCTCCATCAGGCGCTCGAAGTCGTATGTCACCGTCTTCGCCGATATGGCGCCATTAATTCCTTTTATGATGAGATCTGCCGCTTCGCCCCACCCCATGTGGCGCAGCATCATCTCGGCCGAGAGAATGATGGAGCCGGGGTTGACCTTGTCCTGACCGGCATACTTCGGAGCGGTCCCATGAGTGGCCTCGAACATGGCCACGCTGTCGGACAGGTTAGCCCCAGGGGCAATACCTATCCCCCCCACTTCAGCAGCCAACGCATCCGATAAGTAGTCGCCGTTCAAGTTCAGCGTGGCGATCACATCGTACTCGGCGGGTCGCAGCAGGATCTGCTGCAGCATGGCATCGGCAATCGCATCCTTGACCACGATATTCCTGCCCGTACTCGGGCTCTTGAACTGCATCCATGGCCCGCCATCCAGCAACTCGGCCCCGAACTCGTCGCGGGCGACCTCATACCCCCACTCCTTGAAGGCCCCCTCGGTGAACTTCATGATGTTGCCTTTATGTACGATAGTCACGGAACTGCGGTCATTGCTCACTGCGTACTGCAGAGCCTTGCGCACCAGACGCTTGGTACCTTCCTGGGAAACCGGCTTGATGCCGATACCGCAGTTCTCGGTGAAGCGGATCTTCTTGACCCCCATTTCTTCGACGAGAAATTTGATGATTTTTTCCGCCTCGGGAGTGCCGGCTTTCCATTCAACACCGGCGTAGATATCTTCCGAGTTCTCACGAAAGATCACCATGTCCACGTCGCCAGGTTTCTTAACAGGGCTAGGCACCCCCTCGAACCAACGAACCGGTCGTAGACAGACGTACAGATCCAGCTCCTGCCGCAGCGCCACGTTCAACGAGCGGATCCCACCGCCAACAGGAGTCGTGAGCGGCCCCTTTATCGAGACGACGTAATCGCGAACGGCCTCAAGGGTCTCCTTCGGCAGCCAGGTATCTTTGTCGTAGACTTGAGTGGCCTTCTCACCGGCATAGACCTCCATCCAGGAAATCTGTCGCTTGCCTCCGTAGGCCTTCTCGATAGCGGCATCCACCACTTTGATCATTACCGGGCTGATATCAACGCCAATCCCATCCCCCTCTATGAAGGGAATGATCGGGTTATCCGGCACACTCAGAGACATATCTGCATTAACAGTGATTTTTTCACCGTTGGCCGGCACCTGGATCTTTTGGTATCCCATGCTTGACTCCGCTGTAGGTGGTCTGACATCCCGCTACACCTCTGTGTAGCGAATTGGGTCCTGGCTGACTTACTCACTAAGTGTGGCATGCTCATGGCAACGCAGCAGGCAAAGGGAACCGCATGGCGGACATGCCCCACGAAGCAGCGCTCAATAAGAAAGAGCACGCCTCCAGGTAGCGCTGCGCTCGAATGGCAGTGAAGACGGAAGGAGGCTGGATAGGATTAGGTTGAAATTCCCAAGTAGGGATTGCACGAACCGCATGAGGCGAATCGGACATTACGAAGTCCTCCGTCATTCAGCTGGCCATATCCTTCGGCCACGCCCCTGACCTAGCGTAGCCTGTCTCTGGAAGCCCGACCACATGAAGCGAACGACTCGGACGTCCTCGTTGAGGACGGTAAGCCGCATTCACGAGAGATCCACAGACCGAGATCACCGAGAGTAATGCAAGGGACATATCATATTGATATACTCTCCGCAACTGATGAAGAGCAGTCCAAAACAAGCCTCTTCGCCTTGCTCTCCCGAACCTCGATAAGTTGTCGGGCAGCACTTGCAAATCGCCAGTTAACGGCTATCGCTCGACATCCCAGATCAATTACAAGGAACTTCGACTTTACGCTCATTGATGCAACGAAGAGAATTCGCCTACTCTTCGGGCATCGATGGTTTGTGCACTGCAGCAAAATAGAGGGTTAACTTAAAAAATGTCTACACGATCCAAGATTATCTATACATTTACTGACGAAGCGCCTGCACTGGCAACCTACTCGCTGCTCCCCATCATCAAAGCCTTCACCGCCTCCTCCGGCATCACCTTCGAAACTCGTGACATCTCCCTCGCCGGCCGTATCCTCGCAAGCTTCCCCGAATACCTGAGCGACGACCAAAAGGTCTCCGACGCCCTGGCCGAACTGGGTAAACTGGCCACCACCCCGGAAGCCAACATCATCAAGCTGCCGAACATCAGCGCTTCCGTTCCGCAGCTCAAGGCCGCCATCAAAGAACTGCAACAGCAAGGCTTCAAGCTGCCTGACTACCCCGAAGAGCCCAAGAGCGACGCGGAAAAAGACATCAAGGTGCGCTACGACAAGATCAAGGGCAGCGCCGTGAACCCCGTTCTACGCGAAGGCAACTCCGACCGCCGCGCGCCTCTCTCCGTCAAGAACTACGCTCGCAAGCATCCCCACAAGATGGGCGCCTGGAGCGCAGATTCGAAGACCCACGTCGCCCACATGAGCGCCGGCGACTTCTACGGCACCGAAAAAGCCGCCCTGATCGAAGCCCCCGGCAGCGTTAAAATCGAGCTGATCGCCGCTGACGGTAGCACCAAGGTGCTCAAGGAAAAGACCCCGGTTCTGGCGGGCGAGATCATCGATTGCTCCATTATGAGCAAGAAGGCCCTGAGCAGCTTCATCGACGAGCAGATCGAGGACGCCAAGAAACAAGGCGTACTGCTGTCGGCCCACCTGAAAGCAACCATGATGAAGGTCTCCGACCCGATCATGTTCGGCCAAATCGTCGCCGAGTATTACAAGGACGCCCTGGAAAAGCACGCCATCGTCCTGCAGGAAATCGGCTTCAACGTCAACAACGGCATCGGCGATCTGTACGCACGTATCAAGACCCTGCCCGCCGAGAAGCAGGCCGAAATCGAGGCCGATATCCAGGCCGTCTATGCCAAGCGTCCGCCGCTGGCCATGGTGAACTCGGACAAGGGCATCACCAACCTGCACGTGCCGAGCGACGTCATCGTCGACGCCTCCATGCCGGCCATGATCCGCGACTCCGGCAAGATGTGGGGCGCCGACGGCAAGCTGCATGACACCAAAGCGCTGATCCCCGATCGTTGCTACGCCGGCGTGTACCAAGTCGTCATCGATGACTGCAAGAAGCACGGCGCCTTCGACCCGGTGACCATGGGCAGCGTGCCGAACGTCGGCCTGATGGCCCAGCAGGCCGAGGAATACGGCTCGCACGACAAGACCTTCCAGATCCCGGCCAACGGCGTGGTCCGCGTGACCGACGACAAGGGCCAGGTCCTGCTCGAGCAGAACGTCGAAACTGGCGACATCTGGCGCATGTGCCAGGCCAAGGACGCACCGATCCAGGATTGGGTCAAGCTGGCCGTCAACCGTGCCCGCGCCAGCAACACCCCGGCCGTGTTCTGGCTGGATCCGGCTCGTGCACACGATGCCCTGATGATCGAGAAGGTTCAGCAGTACCTGAAAGATCACGACACCAGCGGCCTGGACATCCGCATCATGTCGCCGGAGGAAGCCACCCAGTTCTCCATCGACCGCATCCGCGCCGGCCTGGACACCATTTCGGTGACCGGCAACGTCCTGCGCGACTACCTGACCGACCTGTTCCCGATCATGGAGCTGGGCACCAGCGCCAAGATGCTGTCCATTGTCCCGCTGATGGCTGGCGGCGGCCTGTTCGAGACCGGTGCCGGCGGCTCTGCGCCCAAGCACGTCCAGCAGTTCCTCGAGGAAGGTCACCTGCGCTGGGATTCGCTCGGCGAGTTCCTGGCTTTGGCAGCCTCCCTCGAGCACCTGGGCAACGCCTACAGCAACGCCAAGGCCAAGGTTCTGGCCAAGACGCTGGACCAGGCCAACGGCAAGTTCCTCGATACCAACAAGTCGCCGTCGCGCAAAGTAGGCGATATCGACAACCGCGGCAGCCACTTCTATCTGGCACTCTACTGGGCCCAGGCTCTGGCGGAGCAGACCGAGGACAAGGAGCTCCAGGCCCAGTTCGCCACTCTGGCCAAGACGCTCGCCGACAACGAAGCCAAGATCGTTGCCGAGCTGAATGCCGCTCAGGGCAAGCCCGTGAACATCGGTGGTTACTACCATTCGAATCCGGAGCTGACCAGCAACGCCATGCGTCCGAGCGCAACGCTCAACGCAGCCATTGCTTCGCTTGCATAAGCGTTCTGGCAGCAGGATAGGCGACAAAACTTGCCTATAGCCTCACAAGAACCCCGGCCACAAGCCGGGGTTCTTTCATCTGGAAGCCGCGTAGAACACAGCCTACGCAATCCCCCCTCGTTTCGTTCCCCCCCACTTTGCACACCCATGTTACGTTTTCTGCCAGCACCAGCCTTTCTGCCGGTCGAGTTTGGCAAGCTGGTGTGATGCAGTGGTCGGCGGGAAATTCCCTTTGACTTTCTCGAAGCTTTTCCCAACACGGCACTAAGCAAAGCCGGGCTGCCCCCAGGCGAGATTCATACACCTTCGCCCCCTTCTACACCCTGGTAAAACCGAGTGCGGTGCCGACGACTGTCCGGCTTGCCCCCAGGTGCTTGTGCTATGCCCCTTCTTCGGTACAAACAAAAACGGCGAGGTGATTAGCCTCGCCGTTCATTTTTTCCTATTTTCCATTTGCTCATCATCCTGACGAGCAGCCGCTTATCCTGCGACTTTTCCCTGGCCGCCATCCTTGGTCAGCTTGCGTCGTTCCTTCGACGTCTTTGTGAAGCTCACTGTATCCAAGCGTTCGCCTCAAGCACATTGGAAAAACTCTCGATCTCTTGTAGGGCACGGCTTACATCGGGCGTGCCCCAAAATGCTGATCCCACCTCGTGATACCTCCACGGAATCGGCAGATCGATCGGCGCTTGCGTAGAGAGCAAATGAAGCCGCGATGTTGGCCGGTGCCGATCTCTGAACCTGGGTGTTCATCTCGTCCGCATATGCTGCCGTGGCTCCCCCTCTCCCCCACAGCACCGGCGACAAGGATGCTAAAGGTAGGCCAACAGAGGGCGAGCCCCAGAACCAAACATCCAACCAGTGGCGAACATGAAGCTCATGATGTAGCACATCTCGCCCGCAGGAACGGACCACGTTATACGACGGGCACAAGAGCAATAGCGATCCAGCCAGATAAATTGATCAACCCTAGTCCCGAGACGAATACACCCCGAAGGCCAGTCGCTCGAACTCACCACGCACCCGACGCTGACCAGCAACGTCAAGTTCACGAACTTCTATCCATTTGCCGATATCGAGACTATTTCGCCCCGGCCCACGCTCTTCATCATCGGCGAAAACGCCCACTCCCAGGAATTCAGCGAGGAGGCCTACAAGCTCGCGGGCGAGCCCAAGGAGCTGCTGGTGATTCCGGACGCCGGCCATGTGGATCTCTATGATCGGGTCAATCTGATCCCGTTCGAAAAACTCGCGACGTTCTTCCGGAACACGCTGAAGTAACTCGACCATCCGTTGTTCGCATGGGGCGTCCCACAGAAAGGCCACGCCATCGGGCGTGGCCTTTTCGCTTGACGCTGATTCGCCAGAATCCTCATCCACCAGCCCCCCAGGACCGAGCTTCGGATTGATGAATCCCTTACATAGGTCCATGCGGCCTGAATGCCTTATTGGTCGGTCCGTGTCCGCTTACATTGGCCACTTCCCCTGCGCCTCGGACCGAGCGTGCGGCACGTTGATGAAGGAGCCTCCCATGGTTGTCAAAGCTTACGGCGCCTATGCCGGCGACAAGCCCCTCGAACCGCTGGAGATCACCCGCCGGCCCCCGGGGCCGCATGATGTCCAGATCGACATCGCCTATTGCGGCGTCTGCCATTCCGACCTGCACCAGGTGCGCGCCGAGTGGGCCGGCACCCAGTTTCCCTGCGTTCCGGGTCACGAGATCGTCGGCCGCGTGTCGGTCGTCGGTGCGCACGTATCGGGCTTCCGCCCGGGCGACTTGGTGGGCGTCGGCTGCATCATCGACAGCTGCAAGCACTGCGAGGAATGCGAGACCGGCCTGGAAAACTACTGCGACGGCATGGTCGGCACCTACAACTTCCCGACGCCGGACGAGCCGGGCTGGACGCTGGGCGGCTACTCGCAGCGGATCGTCGTGCACGAGCGTTACGTGCTGCGCATCCGGCACCCCGAAGACCAGCTCGCCGCCGTGGCACCGCTGCTGTGCGCGGGCATCACCACCTACTCACCGCTGCGTCACTGGCAGACCGGCCCGGGCAAGAAGGTCGGCGTCGTCGGCATCGGCGGCCTGGGCCACATGGGTATCAAGCTCGCCCATGCGATGGGCGCGCACGTGGTGGCGTTCACCACCTCCGCGTCCAAGCGCGACGATGCCAGGGCACTGGGCGCCGACGAGGTCGTGGTATCGCGCAACCCCGAGGAAATGGCGGCCCATGCGAAGAGCTTCGACCTGATCCTGAATACCGTGGCCGCGCCGCACGACCTCGATGCCTTCCTGGCCCTGTTGAAGCGGGATGGCACCCTGACGCTGGTGGGCGCGCCGGCCTCGCCCCACCCTTCCCCCGATGTGTTCAACCTGATCTTCAAGCGCCGCTCGATCGCCGGCTCGATGATCGGCGGCATCCCGGAAACCCAGGAAATGCTCGACTTCTGCGCCGAGCACGGCATCGTCGCGGACATCGAGCTGATCAGGGCCGAGCAGATCAACGAGGCCTACGAGCGGATGCTCAAGGGCGACGTCAAGTACCGCTTCGTGATCGACTCCGCCACTCTGGCGGTTTGACCGGGAGAAGGCTCATGAGCATCACCTATGACTTCAAGGGACAGGTAGCGCTGGTCACCGGCGCGGCCTCGGGCATGGGGCTGGCCACCGCTCGCGCCTTTGCCGCCGGCGGCGACGTCATCGGCGTGGTCTGCGACGTTGCCGATGAGGCACAAGTAGAGGCGCTGGTCGGCCAGGCCGTATCGACCTTCGGCCGGCTGGACGCGGCCTTCAACAATGCCGGCATCCAGGTTCCCGCCAGCGAGATCGCCGACCAGCCACTGGCGGATTTCGACCGCGTCACCGCCGTCAACCTGCGCGGCGTCTGGGCCTGCATGAAGCACGAACTGGTGCAGATGCGGCGTCAGGGCAATGGGGCGATCGTCAACTGCTCGTCGATTGGCGGACTGGTCGGCCGCGGACTGCTGGCCGCCTACCATGGCTCCAAGCATGGCGTGATCGGACTGACCCGCAGCGCCGCCCTCGAATACGCCGCGCGCGGCATCCGCGTGAACGCCGTGTGCCCCGGCACGATCGATACGCCCATGGTGTCGAACATGCTGGACAGAGGCATGCTGGCCATGGATGACCTGCTGCGCGAGCTGCCGATGGCGCGCCTGGGACGCCCCGAAGAAATCGCCGACGCGGTGCTGTGGCTGTGCAGCCCCGGTTCCACCTTCGTCACCGGCCAGGCCCTGGCCGTCGACGGCGGCTTCACCGCGTACTGAGGCCCTCGTAGCCGCCTTCGCCCCCAGCAGGTGCCGGCATCCGCCGGGGGTATCCGGCGGGTGCAATTCCGCCGTCCCTGCCTGGAATGAATCGATGCCGCGGGAACACTACAGCGATCTGCTCGCGTTGATGGCCGTTGCCAAGGAGCGCAGCTTCACCCGTGCAGCCGCCCGGCTGGGCATCTCCCAGTCGATGCCCAGCCATACGATCCGTGGGCTGGAAGCACGGCTCGGGGTGCGGCTGCTGACGCGGACCACGCGCAGCGTATCGGTCAAGGAGGCCGGCGAACGGCTGTTGCGCGTGGTCGCCCCGCGGTTCAAGGACATCGAGTCGGAGCTGCGGCATGTCACCGAGCTGAGCGAAACGCCCGCCGGCGCGCGCCGCATCACCGCCACCGAGCACGCCATCGACATGCCGCTGTGGCCGAAGCTCGCCGAGATCCTGAGCGCCTACCCGAAGCTGAAGGTGGAGCTGAGTTCCGACTACACCCTCACCGATATCGTCCAGGGCAGGTACGACTTCGGCGTTCGCCTGGGCGACGGGCTGACCAGGGACAGCTCGCCCGTGCGCATCGCACCCGACCTGCAATTCGCCATCGTCGGCGCGCCGTCGTATTTCGCCGCGCGCGCGATGCCTGCCAGCCCCCAGGACCTGACGAACCACGAGTGCATCAATTTCAGGCTGCCGACGCGGGGCAACCTGTACGCCTGGGAACTCAAGAAGGGCCAGAGCGAGCTGAATGTGCGGGTGGAAGGCCGCTTGGTGTTCAACGGTATCTACCAGATCGTGAACGCCGCCTTGTCGGGCCATGGACTGGCCTACGTCCCCGAAGACCTGGCTCGCCCGCATCTCGAATCGGGACGCCTGCTGCCAGTGATGAAGAGCTGGTGGCGCACGTTTCCCGGCTATCACCTCTACTACTCCAACCAGCGCGAAACCTCGCGGGCCATGCGGGTCCTGATCAAGGCGCTGCGCTACGGGGAATAGCCTCGCCCGCAACCCGCCGGATTGATTACTTAGGCTCATGGCTCTATTCAGTCTGCGGTGTTCTTCGAGCAACCCGGCCTCTCTATCATCAGGCTCCAACGACGACGGCAAGCGAACGATCCCGCTCGCGACATCCTGCACGCCCGGCCACACTTTCACCTGACCTCGACCACGTTGCGCCCCTCCTCCGCAAGGCGGATGGGCATGACCCTGCTGATTCTGCTGTCGCTGGTGATGATCGCCCTGGCGCCCGATTTTTCCCTGCTGATGACGGCCCGCGCCCTGCTGGGACTGGCGATCGGCGGTTTCTGGTCGCTGGCCACGGCGACCGTCATCCGGCTGGTGCCCGCCGAGCACGTGCCGAAGGCGCTTGGCAACATCTACATGGGCAATGCCATCGCCACGGCGTTCGCCGCACCGATCGGGGCCTACGTGGGAGAACTGTTCGGCTGGAGGGTCGTGTTCGGCGGCCTCGTGCCGCTGGTGATCGTCAATCTGCTCTGGCAGGCCAGGAGCCTGCCCTCGATGCCGCCGCGGGCGGCCATCCCTCTCCCAGCCAGCCGGATGATCTCATGCCGCACAACTGCATCAACCTGCGCCTGCCCACCTACGGAGGACTCTGGGCCTGGGAGTTCGAAAAGGACGGACGGCAGGTGAACATCCGCGTGAACGGCCAGCTCACCTACAACAGCCTCTACGATTGCCTTGATGCCGCGATGGCGGGCCTCGGCGTGGCCTACGTGCCGGAAGAAATCGCCCTGCCCTACATCCGCACCGGCCACCTGGTGTCGGTGCTGGAAGACTGGTGCCCCTACTGGTCGGGATACCATCTCTACTACCCCAGCCGGCGGCAACCGTCGGGGGCCATGTTCCTGCTGATTGCGGCCCTGCGTTACGAGCCGTAGGCCAGGATCAGGCCCGCGCGCAGGTTACGCAGCCGCTGCCCCTACCCGATTAATCGATGGGACACATAGGTCCATGCAGTTTTCCCCTCTATCCGGGCTGGCATTTCGTCTGGACTAATATCCGTAGACTGCAACCGCGCCCCCTCCCGGCGAGTCAAGAACACTGCGATGCCTGGCGCGCACCAATCCATCCGAGGAGAAGATCTATGGAGCTGACGATCAATGGGAAGAAGCGCCAGGTGGATGTGGCCCCCGATACGCCGCTGCTCTGGGTCATCCGCGAGGAGTTGGGCCTGACCGGCACCAAGTATGGCTGCGGGGTCGCCCAGTGCGGGGCCTGCACCGTACTGGCGGATGGTCGCCCCATCCGCTCCTGCGTCATACCGGTGAGCGGCGTGGCCGACCAGGCCATCACCACCATCGAGGCCATCGAAGAAGATCCGGAGGGCAAGCGAGTGGTCGAGGCCTGGGGCGAGCACCAGGTACCGCAGTGCGGGTACTGCCAGTCGGGCCAGGTGCTGACCGCGACCGCCCTGCTGAAACGGAACGCCAGGCCCGGCGAAACGGAAATCGCCGCGGCCATGGTGAACCTCTGCCGCTGTGGCACCTACAACGCGATTACCGATGCCATGCGTCAACTGGCCAAAGGCTGAGGAGATGATGCCGATGAACATGCCTCAGCTTCCCGCGCCCCTGCCCGCGGACGGACAGCCCCTCAATCTCTCCCGGCGCCGGTTCCTGGGGGCCTCCCTGGGCGCACTGGTCCTCGGCGTCCTGCTGCCCGGCAAGGTCGTGAGAGCCGCTCAGAGCGCGGCGTCCGAAATCAAGCCGGGAACCCGTATTCCGGCCTTCCTGGAAATCCGCCCGGACGGCACGGCCCTGCTGCGCAGCCCCTTCGTCGAAGGCGGCCAGGGCATCTACACCGCCTTCGCGCAGATCGTCGGCGAGGAACTCGATATCGCCCCGGAGCGCTTTTCCGTCGAATGCGCACCGCCGGGAGCCGACTACCTGCTGGTCAATGGCGCCCGCTTCACGGGCGGCAGCTTCTCAGTGCGATCCAGTTACGAGGTGATGCGCCGCCTGGGGGCCTGCGCACGCCACATGCTGCTGCAGGCCGCCACCGCCAGGCTGGACGTGCCGCCGGGCAGCCTCACCACGCAACCGGGCATCGTAGTGCACGAGGCCTCCGGCCGTACCCTCGGTTACGGCGAGCTGGCCGCCCTAGCCGCCGGGCTGCCGCCTCCCGAGCAGGTTCCCCTGCGCGAGAGGAAGGACTTCCGCTGGATCGGCAAATCGGTACCGCGCCTCGACGCCCGCGACAAATCCACCGGCAAAGTGACCTACAACATCGACCTGGAGGTCGACGGCATGCTCCTGGCGGCGGTGCAGCACGCACCGCGCATGGGCGGCGAGCCCGGGGCCATCGCCAACGAGGCGCAGGTCAAGGCGATGCCGGGCGTGCACTCGATCCATCGCCTGCCCGGCGCCGTCGCGGTGGTCGCCCAGCGTTGGTGGCAGGCCCGGCGTGCCGTGGAGTCGCTCAAGGTCAGCTGGAAGGAAGCCGCGCCGGGAACCGTGCACGCCATGCCCGCCGATTTTTCCTCCGCCGGCATGCGCGCCGCGCTGGCCGCCGCTCCCGGCCCGGGCATCGCTGCCGAGGAGATCGGCGATGCCGCCAAGGCGCTGGAGCAGGCCAGCCGTGTGATCGAGGCGACCTACGACGCACCCTATCTGGCCCACGGCCAGTTGGAGCCACCTTCGGCACTGGCCCGCTGGAACGCGGACGGCACCCTCGAGCTTTGGCTACCCAACCAGGCGCCGGAGCTGTTCCAGCAGGCTGCCGCCAAGGTCGCGGGCATCGCCCCCGACAAGGTCATCCTCCACTCCTCGACGCTGGGCGGCTTCTTCGGCCGGCACTTCCTCTACGGCACGGCGAACCCCTTCCCCCAGGCCATCCAGCTGGCCAAGGACATCGGACGTCCGGTGAAACTGATCTGGAGCCGCGAAGAGGAATTCCTGCGCGATGCGCTGCGGCCGATGGGGCTGGCACGCTTCCGTGCCGGAATCGACGAGAGCGGGCTGCCGCAAGCGCTGTACGCCGAGGCCGTCGGCGAGAGTCCCACCGAGCGCTGGTTCGGCCGCCAGCCGAACAAGGCCAACGACGCGGCGGTCGAAGGCATCGCCAAGAAGCCTTATGCCATTCCCCATCGACGGGTCGCCCAGGTCTACCTGGAACACCCGCCCACCATTGGCTTCTGGCGTTCGGTCGGGCATTCGATGAACGATTTCTTCTACGAGTCCTTCTTCGATGAAGTGGCCGATGCCGGCCAGCAGGACCCGTACGAGCTGCGCCTGCGTCTGTTGGCGGACAAACCGCGGCACAAGGCGCTGCTGCAGGCGGTCGCCGAGCTTTCAGGCGGCTGGAGACGGGGCCCCTTCACCACCGGTGACGGCAGCCAGCGCGCCCGGGGCGTGGCCATGGCGTCGCCGTTCGGCAGCGAGGTCGCCACCATCGCCGAGGTGTCCCTCGAGGGCGGCTCGGTGCAGGTCCACGATGTCTGGGTGGCCTTCGACCCCGGCAGCATCGTCAACCCCGCCATCGTCGAGGCCCAGGTGAAATCCGCCGTGGCGCTGGGGCTTTCGTCCACTCTGCTGGAGGAGGTCGTATACGAGAACGGCATGCCCCGCGCGCGCAACTTCGGCGCCTACGCCACCCTGCCGCTCGGCCGGATGCCCCGCGTGCATGTGCGCATCGTCGAGAGCGGCGCCCCGATGGGCGGCGTCGGCGAGCCCGGACTGCCGGGCGTGCCGCCGGCCGTGATCAACGCGGTCGCGGCGCTCACCGGGCAGCGCGTGCGCAGCCTTCCCCTGTCCAGGACCCGCTTCGCTGGCGCGTGATGCGCCGGCCCGGCCTCACCATCCCCCGCTACCCGTAAGGAAACCGCTGACCATGAAGCGCTCCCTCCAAGCTACCTTGCCTCTCGCCCAGCTCAGCACCGACGGCGGCGTCGGCGCCGCGCTCGCCGACGGCATCGAGGTGATACCCAATGGCGACCAGGCCAGCATGGCGGGCCCGGCCGACTACTTCACCGGCGCCGTCGTGGTCGACATGCTGTTCAGCCCCACGGAATACAGCCAGGCCAGCGGCGGTCACGTCACCTTCGCGCCGGGCGCACGCACGGCCTGGCATACCCATCCGCGCGGTCAGACGCTGATCGTCACCTCCGGCAAGGGCTGGGTGCAGGAATGGGGCAAGCAAAGGCGAGAGATCGAACCGGGCGATGTGGTGCGGATCGCCCCTGGCGTCAAGCATTGGCACGGTGCTACCGCCAGCAACGGCATGCGCCACATCGCCCTCCAGGAGGCCGTCGATGGCAAGAATGCCGAATGGCAGGAACAGGTCAGCGACGAACAGTACGCGAAATGATGATCCGCTTCGCCCTCCGCTCGGCGGCAGCCATGCTGCTGCCCGCCCATGTCGGCGCGTGGCGACACGGCCAGCCGCAATGTCATCTGCCGGGCGTCTCGGTCAGCGCTCGAGCTTGCGGAGGGTAGCCTCGTACGATCCGGGACGACGCAAGAGTTCGCTGCCCGAATCGAGCGTGCCCAGCCTCACCAGGTCGCTGGAGTAGTGAAAGTTCTTGTGGAAGATGGCGAAGTTTCCCCACGGGGCGTAGTAGGCCAGATCGCCAACCTTTGCGGTGATACCGGCGGGCGCGCCGCTGGTCGACAAAGGCTTCGGCAGATCGCTGAGCTTCTCCGTGGCGGCATAGTCTTCGAGCGTCAGCGAAAGAGGCAGCAAAGAGGCAAAGTCCCTGGCCGCCTCGCTATCCTCCAGTGTCCCGGTGACCACAGCACCCTCTATCTCGATGCTTATCCGCAGGGCGCTCTCCGGGAGAGTTACTGGAAATTGAGAGGAAGATCGGCCCGCGCTATCGTCCCCCCCCGCATTGGCCGCAGCAATCGCATCATTAGCGGCTTCGGCCAGGGCTTCGCCATGGCCCACGGGAGCGCCGCTGCGCCTCGAGGAAGAGTCTGCGTATAATTGCCAGTTTTAACGAATACTCGGGTGGTTCTATGGACTGGCACGCACACGTTACCGTCGCCACTGTCATCGAAGCCGAAGGTCGCTTTCTACTGGTGGAAGAGCTCAAGGGCGGGCGCGTGGTGATCAACCAGCCGGCCGGCCATCTCGAGCCGAACGAGAGCCTCATCGAGGCCGCGCAACGGGAAACCCTCGAGGAAACCGGCTGGACGATCGAAATCCAGGGCATCGTGGGCGTGGGCCTCTACACTGCCCCCAGCAACGGCATCACCTACTACCGTACGACGTTCTACGGCAAGCCCGTGGCCCACGACCCGGCGCGCGCGCTCGACGAGGGGATCGTCCGCGCCACCTGGCTCACGGAGGAAGAAGTCCGCGCGGAATCGGAGCGGCTTCGCAGCCCTATAGTGATGAAGGCGATCGAACAATACCTGGCTGGGCATCGTTACCCGCTATCGATGATTTTTTGAGATAGGAAGGGGTTTCTCTCTTGAACGGAAAACGCGTCATTGTCGGCATGTCGGGCGGCGTCGACTCCTCCGTATCCGCCCTGCTACTCCTGCAACAGGGGTATCAGGTGGAAGGTCTTTTCATGAAGAACTGGGAAGAGGACGACGGTACCGAATACTGCACGGCCAAGGAGGACCTGGCAGATGCCCAGGCAGTCTGCGACCGGCTCGGCATCAAGCTGCACACCGCCAATTTTGCCGCCGAGTATTGGGATAACGTGTTCGAGCACTTCCTCGCCGAATACAAGGCCGGCCGCACGCCGAACCCGGACATCCTCTGCAACCGGGAAATCAAGTTCAAGGCTTTCCTCGACTACGCCCTGCTGCTCGGAGCCGATCTGATCGCCACCGGCCACTACGTTCGCCGCCGCGACCGCGACGGCCGTACCGAGCTGCTCAAGGGGCTCGATCCGAACAAGGATCAGAGCTATTTCCTGCATGCCGTGGGGGGCGAGCAGATCGCCAAGACGCTTTTCCCGGTCGGAGAGCTGGAGAAGCCAGCGGTACGCGCCATCGCCGAACAGCACGGACTGGCCACAGCGAAGAAGAAGGATTCCACGGGTATCTGCTTTATCGGCGAGCGCCGCTTCAGCGACTTCCTCAAGCAATACCTGCCGGCTCAACCGGGCCCCATCGAAACCACCGACGGCGAGGTGATCGGCCAGCACCACGGGCTGATGTACCACACCATCGGTCAGCGGCAGGGCCTGGGCATCGGGGGCATGAAGGATGCCAGCGACGAGCCCTGGTACGTGCTGGCCAAGGACCTCGCGCGCAACGTGCTGATCGTCGGCCAGGGCAACGAGCACCCGTGGCTATTTTCCCGGGCCCTGGAAGCCTCGGAGATCTTCTGGGTCAATCCGATCGATACCGCTGCCCCGCTACGCCTGACCGCCAAGGTCCGCTATCGCCAGAGCGACCAGGCTTGCACGCTGGAGCGGAGCGCAAACGGCTACCGCATAACCTTCGACGAGCCCCAGCGAGCGGTGACGCCCGGACAGTCCGTGGTCCTCTACGACGGTGAAGTCTGCCTCGGAGGGGGAGTCATCGAGAACACCACGCCCTGGGATACGGAGATCGAGCGCCCATGACGCCGCGACAGGAGCAACTGGTCGCCTTGGGCGGCATCTTCGAGGCCGCCTATCTGGTCGACAAGATCGCCAAGACCGGCCAGGCCAGCGAGGCGGATCTTGGCTGCATGCTCGGCAGCCTGCTGGTTCGCGATCCGAAGGACACTCTGGAGGTCTACGGCGGCGACGATCTCAACCTGCGTGACGGCTACCGCGCCTTAGCCAGCGCCCTCGAGCGCAATACGGCGAGCCTTCAGCGCGAGCCGCTGCGCTACGCGCTGGCGCTCGTTGCCCTCGAGCGCCAGCTCGACAAGCGCGGCGACATGCTCCAGCTCATCGCCAACCGGCTCGGCCAGATCCAGCAACAGGTCCAGCATTTCGGCCTGGTGCACGACAACGTGATCGCCGCTTTCGGCGGCCTCTACGAAGACACCCTCAGCACCTTTCGCCATCGCATTCAGGTGCATGGCGATATGCGATACCTGCAGCAGTCCGGCAATGCCGCGAAGATTCGCGCCTTGCTCCTGGCCGGCATCCGCTCCGCACGCTTGTGGCGCCAGCTCGGTGGGTACCGCTGGCAGATGGTGTTCAGTCGTCGCAAGCTGCTGGACGAGCTCTATCCCCTGCTGCGCCAGAGCTGATCGAAAAAGCGGTGCCCGAACAGCCGAGCTAGACTTTAGCTCGGCGGGCCCGCCTGCTTTCGTGTATCATTTGCGCCCTTTTTGTTGCCCGACTGTCTGAGACATTCTCCCATGCAGCTCTCCTCGCTCACCGCGGTTTCCCCCGTCGATGGCCGCTATGCCGGCAGAACCAGCATCCTGCGCCCGATTTTCAGTGAATTCGGCCTGATCCGCTTCCGCGTGCACGTGGAAGTCCGCTGGCTGCAGCGCCTGGCCAACCATGCCGGCATCCCGGAGGTCGCGCCCTTCTCTGCCGAAGCCAATGCCTTGCTGGATCAGTTGGCCGAGAACTTCCAGCTAGAGCATGCCGAGCGCGTCAAGGAGTTCGAGCGCACCACCAACCACGACGTCAAGGCGGTGGAGTATCTGCTCAAGGAACAGGCCAGGAAGCTTCCCGAGCTGGCCAAGGTCAACGAGTTCATCCATTTCGCCTGCACCAGCGAGGACATCAACAACCTGTCCCATGCCCTGATGCTGCGCGAAGGCCGCGACAACGTGCTGCTGCCCCTGATGCGCCGCGTCGCCGAGTCCATCCGCGAGCTGGCGGTCAAGTTCGCCGATGTCCCCATGCTGTCGCGCACCCATGGCCAGCCCGCCTCGCCGACCACGCTCGGCAAGGAATTGGCCAACGTGGTCTATCGCCTCGAGCGGCAGATCGCCCAGGTCGCGGCCGTACCGTTGCTGGGCAAGATCAATGGTGCGGTGGGCAACTACAACGCTCACCTCTCGGCTTATCCGGAAGTAGACTGGGAAGCCAACGCGCGCGAATTCATCGAGGGCGACCTGGGCCTGACCTGGAACCCCTACACGACCCAGATCGAACCGCACGACTACATTGCCGAGCTGTTCGACGCCATTGCCCGCTTCAACACCATTCTCATCGACTTCGACCGCGACGTCTGGGGCTACATTTCCCTCGGCTACTTCAAGCAGAAGACCGTGGCCGGCGAGATCGGCTCCTCGACCATGCCGCACAAGGTCAATCCGATCGACTTCGAGAACTCCGAAGGCAACTTGGGCATCGCCAATGCCCTGTTCCAGCACCTGGCCAGCAAGCTGCCGATCTCCCGCTGGCAGCGCGACCTGACCGACTCCACAGTGCTGCGCAATCTCGGCGTCGGCTTCGCCCATAGTGTGATTGCCTACGAGGCCAGCCTCAAAGGCATCAGCAAGCTGGAGCTGAATGCCCAACGTCTGGCCGAAGATCTGGATGCCTGCTGGGAAGTCCTGGCCGAGCCGATCCAGACGGTCATGCGTCGCTACGGCATCGAGAACCCCTACGAGAAGCTCAAGGAGTTGACTCGCGGCAAGGGCATCAGCCCCGAAGCCCTTAAAGTGTTCATCGACACCTTGGAGATTCCCGCTGCCGCCAAGGCCGAGCTGCACAAGCTGACGCCGGCCACCTATGTCGGCAACGCTGCCGCCCAGGCCAAGCGCCTCTGACCGCAGCCATCCCTCCTCGCGCCCGGCTGTGCCGGGCGTTTTTATTTTCGGCTCTCGTGAAAGAGCAAGGTATTAGCCATGACTTCTGATATTCCACTTCAAGTTCTGGGCGGCATCAGCGCACGTGAGTTCCTGCGCGATTACTGGCAGAAGAGGCCCCTGCTCATCCGCCAGGCCATCCCCGGCTTCGTGAGTCCCATCTCCCCAGACGAACTGGCGGGCCTGTCGCTGGAAGAGGAAGTCGAATCGCGACTGGTGATCGAACATGGCGAGCAGCCGTGGGAACTGCGCCGCGGCCCGTTCACCGATGAAACCTATCAGAACCTGCCGGAGCGCGACTGGACCCTGCTGGTGCAGGCGGTCGACCAATTCGTCCCGGAAGTGGCCGAACTGCTGGAGCATTTCCGCTTCCTGCCGAGCTGGCGGATCGACGATGTGATGATCAGTTATGCCGCTCCCGGGGGCGGTGTCGGCCCGCATTTCGACAATTACGATGTTTTCCTGCTCCAGGGCTACGGCAAGCGTCGCTGGCGCATCGGCCAGATGTGCGACAGCGCAAGCCCGCTCATGAAGCACCCGGACCTGCGCATCCTGGCGGACTTCCAGGACAGCGATGACTGGGTGCTGGAGCCGGGCGACATGCTCTACCTGCCACCGCGCCTGGCACACCTGGGCACCGCAGTGGACGAATGCATGACCTACTCGGTTGGCTTCCGGGCTCCCAGCGCCGCCGAGGTACTGACCCATTTCACCGACTTCCTCGCCCAATTCCTGCCTGATGAAGAACGCTACGGCGATGCCGATATCAGCCCCTGCGACGATCCCAGCCAAATTCAGCGCGATGCCCTGGAGCGCCTGAAAGCACTGATCCAGGAGCACATGGGCGACGAGCGTTTGCTGCTGACCTGGTTCGGACAGTTCATGACGGAGCCTCGCTATCCGGAACTGGTGGCAGGAACGGAGATACCCGAAGAGGAACTGCTGGCCGGCCTCCAGGAGGGCGCCATACTGATCCGCAACCCCAGCGCACGATTGGCCTGGTCCGAAATGGACGGGGATCTGGTACTGTTCGCCAGCGGTCAGAGCCGACTGCTGCCGGGCAAGCTGCGCGAGCTGCTCAAGCTGGTCTGCTCCGCCGAGGCCTTGCACTTCGCCAACCTGGAAGGCTGGCTGGCCGATGAAGACGGATGCCAGCTCATATGGCAATTGGTACAACAGGGAAGTTTGGAGTTCGCCGATGAATGAGATCTACGTCCGGATCGCCGACTGGCAGAAGGACAACGCCGATATACGCCGCATACGCGAAAGCGTATTCGTCGTCGAGCAGGCAGTCCCCATAGAACTGGAATGGGATGCGGAGGACGAGGAAGCGGTCCACTTCCTCGCCTTCGAGAAGGATTTCGCCGTGGGCACGGCACGCCTGCTGCGGGACGGGCACATCGGTCGAGTCGCAGTCCTCAAGGACTGGCGAGGACTGAAGGCCGGCGACGCCCTGCTGCGCACGGCCATTGCCGAGGCCGAGCGCCGTGGACTCAGAAGGCAGATGCTGAGTGCTCAGGTGTATGCCACACGCTTCTATGAGCGACACGGCTTTGCCGTCATCAGCGAGGAATATATCGACGCGGGAATCCCCCATATGGATATGCTGCGCCTGAGCGCTTGATGGCGAGAGCACCGGCGATCGGAGAACGATGAGCGTAACGCCTTCGCATTTCGGCCGCCGGTATCTTTACCTGCAATCCCCTATCGCTTATTCCTTGCCGCCAAGGAGCCCAGGTCGAACCGTTCTGCGCTCGCTCCTGCCGTTTCACGCCACCCAATCGTCAACCGCCTTGTCCCAATTCCCCAGGGTTTCGGAGTTTGTTCCATGACGCTAAGAGCATTTCTCATCGTGCTGCTGTCGGTGTTCGGCACCCCTTTGCTCGCCGCGACAGAAATCATCCCACTGAACTACCGCATGGCGGAAGAAATGCTACCCATGGCGCAATCGATTCTGGGCAATGACGGCAAGGTCAGCGCCTATGGCAATCAGCTGATCGTCAATGCTCCGCAAGGGAGAATCAGCGAATTGCGCCGGGTGCTGGGCGAGCTGGATAGCCCTCCCCGCAGGCTGTTGATCAGTATCGCCACCAACAAGGCGGCGCGTGTCGATGAGAGCGGATACGCCGTGGATGGCACGCTCAGTGCCGGCGGAGTGGCAGTCAGCAGCGGCCGAGGTGAAATGCACAGCCAGGACAGCGTACGCATCCTGCGCAGTAGTACGCGCGATCGGGACGGCGACACACAGCAGATCCAGGCGACCGAAGGCTATCCGGCCCTGATCCAGCTGGGACAGAGCGTGCCCCTGGAGATCGCGACCGGTTTCGGGCCCTACGGGCGGATGTACCGTGAAACGGAATATCGCGACGTGACGCGAGGCGTTTACGTCACGGCCCGGGTTTCCGGCGACGTGGTGCATGTCACCCTGAGCAGCAGGCGAGCGCAAATGAACGCTACCTCCTCCGACGTGATCGACACCCAGAGCCTGGATACCCATGTCACCGGACACCTGGGCGAATGGATCGATATCGGCGGCTCCACCGAGGGGACACGAACCGAGGAAAGCGGCGTGCTTCGGCAACGCGTCGATACCAGCCAGGGAGAACTCTCCATGCGCCTGAAAGTCGACATTGTTGAGTGACAGGCTAGGGAATTGGCACCGATGAACGGTATTAGACTTTCTTGTAGTGATCATAAATTTTCACTACAAATCCATTGACGTCGCGTTTGGAAATTAGCATCATGGCCTCGCTCCCGCTAACCAGAGGCCCTAAATCGGCCTCCGGATCAGGCTCCCGCCACCTAGCGAGCTGGTCCGTGTCTTTGCCACCCAGAAGGTAGCGTGACGAGGTTGCGACTGGAATGAGTCCCTCCGGGGACGGGGAAGTGATCGACGTATCAGCCGCATGACAGTTGCAGTCCGCTGAATCGCCCACCGGCCTCGAGTCGGCAGGTGTCGGCTTGGCTCAGCCAGGCTACAGCCCCTCTGTCTCTGCGAAGATCCTTACCCTGCTCCGGCGTAATTCTTCCAGCCGATATTTCGACGCCCTGCCGCGTGTTGTCCGCATCGATCAGCGTTAGCACGTAGCCCCAAGGCGGGAAAGTCGGTTGCTCAACCCACATTCAATTTTGAAGGATTGACCATGTCCGCTTATCAAAACGACATCAAGGCCATTGCCGCCCTGAAAGAACAATTTGGCAGCAGCTGGAGCGCGATCAACCCTGAGTCCGTCGCTCGTATGCGCGCCCAGAACCGCTTCAAGACCGGCCTGGAAATCGCTCAGTACACCGCTGACATCATGCGCAAAGACATGGCCGAGTACGATGCTGACTCGTCCGTCTACACCCAGTCGCTGGGTTGCTGGCACGGCTTCATCGGTCAGCAGAAGCTGATCTCCATCAAGAAGCACCTGAAAACCACCAACAAGCGTTACCTGTACCTGTCCGGCTGGATGGTTGCAGCCCTGCGCTCCGACTTCGGCCCGCTGCCGGACCAGTCGATGCATGAGAAGACTGCAGTCTCCGACCTGATCGAAGAGCTGTACACCTTCCTGCGCCAGGCTGACAGCCGCGAACTGGACCTGCTGTTCACCGCACTGGACGCCGCCCGCGAAGCCGGCGACACTGCCAAGGCCGCTGAAATCCAGTCGCAGATCGACAACTACGAAACCCACATCGTCCCGATCATCGCCGACATCGACGCCGGCTTCGGTAACCCGGAAGCCACCTACCTGCTGGCCAAGCGCATGATCGAAGCCGGTGCTTGCTGCATCCAGATCGAGAACCAGGTTTCCGACGAGAAGCAGTGCGGCCACCAGGATGGCAAGGTCACCGTTCCGCACGTTGACTTCCTCGCCAAGATCGCTGCCGTTCGCTACGCCTTCCTCGAACTGGGCATCGACAACGGTATCATCGTTGCTCGTACCGACTCCCTGGGCGCCGGCCTGACCAAGCAGATCGCCGTGACCAAAGAGCCGGGCGACCTGGGCGATCTGTACAACTCCTTCCTGGATTGCGACGAAATCTCCGAAGCCGAACTGGGCAACGGCGACGTCGTGATCAAGCGAGAAGGCAAGCTGCTGCGTCCGAAGCGTCTGCCGTCCAACCTGTTCCAGTTCCGCAAGGGCACCGGCGAAGACCGTTGTGTCCTGGACTGCATCACCTCCCTGCAGAACGGCGCCGACCTGCTGTGGATCGAAACCGAGAAGCCGCACGTTGGCCAGATCAAGGGCATGGTTGACCGCATCCGCGAAGTCATCCCGAACGCCAAGCTGGTGTACAACAACAGCCCGTCCTTCAACTGGACCCTGAACTTCCGTCAGCAAGTGTTCGATGCCATGGTCGCCGAAGGCAAAGACGTGTCCGCCTACGACCGCGCCAAGCTGATGAGCGTCGACTACGACGAAACCGAACTGGCTGCCCGTGCCGACGAGATGATCCGCACCTTCCAGCGTGACGGTTCCGCTCATGCTGGCATCTTCCACCACCTGATCACCCTGCCGACCTACCACACTGCGGCCCTGTCCACCGACAACCTGGCCAAGGGCTACTTTGCCGACCAGGGCATGCTGGCCTACGTGAAGGGCGTGCAGCGTCAGGAAATCCGTCAGGGCATCGCCTGCGTCAAGCACCAGAACATGGCTGGCTCCGACATCGGCGACAACCACAAAGAGTACTTCGCTGGCGAAGCTGCTCTGAAGGCCTCCGGTAAAGACAACACTATGAACCAGTTCCACTAAAAGGACGATTCACTCGACCAAATAAAAACAATAAATGGGCCGATGAAGCGAACCCCGGCAGAAATGCCGGGGTTTTTGCTTTTTATGGGAATCCGGCAGGTCATTATCCTGTCGTACAAACGGGCTAGGGTCATGGCTCCGTTGAGAACCCATGCATGGAGCTATATTGTGGCAAACCAGAAAGATTCGACTCTTTTCGGCAATGGCGATGAGCTTCCCAGCAACAGCTCGAACAATCCGCATATCCACGAACTGATAGAGGGCATTGGTCGGCGCCAGGTGATCACCGGAGGGGCGGCGCTGGGTATACTGGCTTTTTTAGGAGCGCCCCTACTACCGCGCACCACTGAAGCCAGCCAAGCGGCAGGACTGCCCAGGCGCCAAGAGAGACTGCTGTTCAACGCAGTACCGGTCACCCGCGCCGATACGGTTACGGTTCCCGAAGGATTCAAGGCGAGCGCTTTCATACCTTGGGGTACCCCGATCACCGGCACCTACCCGACCTTCCTCGACGACGCCAGCAACACTGCCCGGGACCAGGGCGAGCAAACCGGCATGCATCACGATGGCATGCACTTCTTCCCCATCGATGCCCAGAATGGCAAGGGCCGTGACAGTAGTCATGGCTTGCTGGTCGTTAACCATGAATACATAGACGCCCCGCTGCTCCACAAGAACGGCCCCACCGTAGTCAACGGCAAACGAGTGAATGCGAATGAAGTACGCAAGGAGATCAACGCTCACGGCGTCTCGATAGTGGAAATTCGCCGCACAATTAACGGCCAGTGGGAAGTCGTTCCTTCTGCACGTAATCGCCGCATTACGGCAGCCACCCCCATGCAGATACACGGCCCCGCTCGCGGCCACAAACTCATGGTCACTCGTCACAGCCCCGACGGAACATCAGCCCGCGGCACCCATAATAACTGCTCGAACGGTTTCACCCCCTGGGGCACCTACCTGACCTGCGAAGAAAACTGGGCCGGGTATTTCGCCACCAAAGATACCGAACTACCTCGCGAATTGAGCAGGTATGGAGTGAGTAGCACCAGCCGTTATGGCTGGGAGACCCTCGCAGGCGACGAGTTCGAGCGTTTCGATGCCACTCGCAAGAGCAGCGATGCCGGTGGCGATTACCGCAATGAGCCCACCACGTTCGGCTGGATCGTCGAGATTGACCCGTTCAATCCGGACTCCACACCGATCAAGCGTACGGCCCTTGGCCGATTCGCTCACGAAGGGGTGATCTTCGCCCCGACTAGATCTGGCAAGCCCGTAGTTTGCTACTCGGGCGACGACTCTCGGAACGAATACATCTACAAATATGTGAGTAGGGATAAATATCGCCCCGGTAGTCGCAACACTGACAGCCTGCTAGACGAGGGCACCCTGTATGCCGCTCGCTTCAACGCCGACGGAAGCGGTGAATGGTTGGCGCTGGACATCGCCGATCCAGCCTTCCGCTCCGCCTGCGACACCGCGGGCGTCAGCTTCGCCGACCAGGGAGAGGTACTGATAAACACGCGCCTGGCGGCCGATGTGGCTGGCGCCACCAAAATGGACCGGCCGGAATGGGGAGCAGTGCATCCGGACACGGGCGATGTCTATTTCACTCTCACCAACAATACATCCCGCAAAGAGCCGGACGCAGCCAACCCCCGCCAGAACAACGCCTACGGGCATATCATCCGCTGGCGCGAAGAAAGCCGCGATTATGCCGGCCGGCGATTCAAATGGAGCCTGTTCCTCCTCGCCGGCCCGCAAAGCGACAGCCAAGGCCCAAATGGTCAGCCGCTGACAGCGGACAACATCCTCGCCAGCCCGGATGGCCTATGGTTCGACAACGAAGGGCATTTATGGATACAGACCGACATGAGCGGCAGCCAACAAACCGATGGCCCCTTCGGCAATAACCAGATGCTGGTCGCAGACCTGAAGAGCGGCGAGATGAAGCGCTTTCTGGTAGGCCCGGTCGGCTGCGAAGTTACAGGGATCACCGCCACACCGGACTTCCGCACGTTATTTGTCAATATTCAGCATCCAGGCGAAGGCTCCACCCCGAACAACCTGCTCAGCACCTGGCCCAATGGCTCGGGCAAACGCCCGCGAGCTGCCACAGTCATTATCACTCGCGAGGATGGGCGAAAAATCCTATAGCCCTAAAGCACTTTCAGAGCAAGAGATCGGCCAAGACCGATCTCTCCAGCTGCTAAAAGGATCGGACAAATCAAATGAGAAAGGATCTGCTACACGGGGTGGAAGTATAGTTTTCCTCCGCAGTAGCGGCGATGCAGGAACCGCCTTGAGAGCAGGAGCTATCGGCTGCACAGCCGACAGAGCACTATAATTAGCGTCCTAAAGCTTTAGCACAGCACTGCACAAAACAGCCTGCAAGCCCCAGCAATGCCCCCTTCGTATTCGACCAAATAATTAGATTGAACATTTACTTATCGCGCCCCATGCGCATAGAATTGCTGATATTGAACGGCTGCTACCTATTGTCGCAGCCCTAAAACTGTTCAAGCCGTTCCTTCCGCTACGGAGTCCCGGCATGCCTGAAGCCGCTGTTGCCACCCTGACCCATAACTGGGGTTTCGCTGTTTTCCTACTGGGAGTTTTCGGCCTCTGCGCCTTCATGATTGGCGCGTCCCGCCTACTAGGCAGCAGGGCGATCGGGCGAAGCAAGAACGAGCCTTTCGAGTCGGGTATCGTGCCCACCGGCGGCGCGCGCCTGCGCTTGTCCGCAAAATTCTATTTGGTCGCGATGCTCTTCGTGATCTTCGATATCGAAGCCCTATTTCTCTTCGCTTGGTCGGTTTCCGCGCGCGAAAGCGGCTGGGCCGGCTTCATCGAAGCCTCCGTTTTCATAGCAATTCTGTTGGCAGGTCTTGTCTATCTCTGGCGAATCGGGGCCCTCGACTGGGCTCCCGCAGGACGTCGTGCGCGGCAGGCGAAGCTAAAACAATGAGGCTTTGGCGATGCAATACAAACTCACCAAGATCGATCCGGATGCTTCTTATGAAAAGTATCCAATCGGCGAGCGGGAGACCGTTTCCGATCCGCTAGCGGATCAGGTTCACCGCAATATCTTCATGGGCAAGCTGGAAGACGTGCTCAGCGGTGCGGTCAACTGGGGGCGCAAGAATTCCCTTTGGCCATACAACTTCGGCCTTTCCTGCTGCTATGTGGAGATGACCACCGCTTTCACTGCCCCCCACGACGTAGCCCGCTTCGGTGCTGAAGTTATCCGTGCATCGCCTCGCCAAGCTGACTTCATGGTCGTTGCCGGTACCTGCTTCATCAAGATGGCCCCGATCATCCAGCGCCTCTATGAGCAGATGCTCGAACCCAAATGGGTCATTTCCATGGGCTCGTGTGCCAACTCGGGCGGCATGTATGACATCTACTCGGTCGTGCAGGGGGTCGACAAGTTCCTCCCTGTAGACGTCTACATTCCCGGCTGCCCGCCTCGTCCCGAAGCGTTTCTGCAAGGTTTGATGCTACTGCAGGAGTCCATCGGCGAGGAACGCCGGCCGCTTTCCTGGGTCGTCGGTGACCAAGGCATCTATCGTGCTGAAATGCCGTCCCAGCGGGAAACGCGCCGCGAACAGCGAATCCAGGTAACCAACCTGCGCAGCCCCGACGAAGTTTGAGCCCACTTCTTCCCCACTGAAGACAAGCTCATCCGTACGCTGACCGAAAGCGACCGAGACCATGACTGCAGACACCGTTCTGTCTATTCCGCCGTACAAGGCTGACGACCAAGATGTGGTCGTCGAACTGAACTCCCGATTTGGCGCCGAAGCCTTCACCCTACAGTCCACCCGTACCGGGATGCCGGTGGTATGGGTGCCTCGGGAAAGGCTCATTGAAGTCCTGACCTTCCTGCGCAACCTTCCGCGCCCATACGTCATGCTCTATGACCTGCATGGCGTGGACGAGCGCCTGCGCACCCAGCGCCGCGGATTGCCCGATGCAGACTTCACTGTCTTCTATCACCTGATGTCGCTGGAGCGTAACAGCGATGTGATGATCAAGGTGGCGCTCAAGGAAGGCGATCTGAATCTCCCCAGTGCCATCCCGGTCTGGCCGAATGCCAACTGGTACGAGCGCGAAGTCTGGGACATGTATGGGATCAACTTCACCGGCCACCCGCATCTTTGCCGGATTCTGATGCCCCCGACCTGGCAAGGTCATCCCCTGCGCAAGGATTATCCGGCCCGCGCTACCGAGTTCGACCCTTATAGCCTTTCCGTCGCCAAGCAGGACCTGGAACAGGAAGCCTTGCGCTTTAACCCTGAAGAATGGGGCATGAAACGCAAGAGCGAGCATGAAGACTACATGTTCCTCAACTTGGGTCCGAACCACCCTTCCGCTCACGGTGCATTCCGTATAGTCCTGCAGCTGGATGGTGAGGAAATCGTCGATTGCGTTCCGGACATCGGATATCACCACCGCGGTGCCGAGAAGATGGCCGAGCGCCAGAGCTGGCACAGCTACATTCCCTATACCGACCGGATCGACTACCTCGGCGGGGTGATGAACAATCTCCCCTACGTGCTGGCAGTGGAGAAGCTCGCGGGTATCAAGGTGCCCCAGCGGGTCGACGTGATCCGCATCATGATGGCCGAGTTCTTCCGTATCCTGAACCACCTGCTCTACATCGGCACCTATATTCAGGACGTCGGTGCCATGACCCCGGTGTTCTTTACCTTCACGGACCGTCAGCGTGCCTACAAGGTCGTCGAAGCCATCACCGGTTTCCGCATGCACCCGGCCTGGTACCGTATTGGCGGTGTCGCCCATGACCTGCCGAAAGGGTGGGATCGCCTTGTCAAGGAGTTCATCGATTGGATGCCCAAGCGTCTCGATGAATACGAAAAGGCAGCCCTGAAAAATAGCATCCTGCGCGGTCGCACCCAGGGCGTCGCCCAGTACAACACCAAGGAGGCGCTGGAGTGGGGAGTCACGGGCGCCGGTTTGCGCGCAACCGGGCTCGACTTCGATCTGCGTAAGGCTCGCCCCTACTCCGGTTATGAGAACTTCGAATTCGAGGTTCCGCTGGCTCATAACGGAGATGCCTACGACCGCTGCATGGTCAAGATGGGCGAAATGCGCCAGAGCCTGCGAATTATCGAGCAGTGCCTGAAGAACATGCCGGAAGGCCCGTACAAGGCTGATCACCCGCTGACCACGCCTCCGCCGAAAGAACGTACGCTGCAGCACATTGAAACTCTCATCACCCACTTCCTGCAGGTTTCCTGGGGTCCTGTGATGCCAGCCAACGAATCCTTCCAGATGATCGAGGCAACCAAGGGTATCAATAGCTATTACCTGACCAGCGACGGCAGCACCATGAGTTACCGCACGCGGATTCGTACGCCCAGTTATCCCCACCTGCAGCAGATTCCATCGGTGATCCGCGGCAGCATGATTGCCGACCTGATCGTCTATCTGGGCAGTATCGACTTCGTTATGGCCGACGTGGACCGCTGACATGACCTCAATTATCCAGACTGATCGTTTCGTCCTGAGCGAAACAGAGCGCTCGGCCATCGAGCACGAAATGCACCACTATGAAGACCCTCGAGCGGCATCCATCGAAGCCCTGAAGATCGTGCAGAAGGAGCGCGGCTGGGTGCCGGACGGCGCCTCAGAAGCGATCGGAGCGATTCTCGGCATACCGGGAAGCGACGTTGAAGGCGTGGCCACCTTCTACAGCCAGATATTTCGCGTGCCTGTTGGTCGCCATGTCATCCGCGTATGCGACAGCATGACCTGCTACATCGGCGGCCATGAGTCCGTGCTTGGTTCCATTCAGAAACAGCTTGGCATTGGCCTTGGCCAGACCACTCCGGACCAGCGTTTCACCCTGCTGCCGGTGTGCTGTCTGGGCAACTGCGACAAAGCCCCGGCTCTCATGATTGACGAGGACACCTTCGGCGACGTCAAAGCCGAGGATGTGGCCAAACTACTGGAGGCTTACGCATGAAGACTTTGACCTCCATTGGTCCGGCCAACCGGATGCCTCGAACTGCGGAAGCCCATCCACTCACGTGGCGGCTTCGCGACGATGCCCAACCCGTCTGGCTTGAGGAATACCGGCAGAAGAATGGCTATGCCGCCGCTCGCAAGGCGCTGACGGAAATGGCCCAGGCCGACATCGTGCAGCAGGTCAAGGATTCTGGCCTCAAGGGCCGCGGCGGCGCAGGCTTCCCCACAGGGGTGAAGTGGGGGCTGATGCCGGCCGACGAGTCCCTGAATGTCCGCTACCTGCTGTGCAACGCGGACGAGATGGAGCCGAACACCTGGAAAGACCGCATGCTGATGGAGCAACTTCCGCACCTTCTGGTAGAAGGAATGCTGATCAGCGCCAGGGCCCTCAAGGCTTACCGCGGCTACATTTTCCTGCGCGGCGAGTATGTCGATGCGGCGCGCAACCTCAACCGTGCAATCGAGGAAGCAAAAGCTGCCGGCCTGCTCGGCAAGAATATCCTCGGCAGCGGCTTCGACTTCGAGTTGTTCGTACACACCGGCGCAGGCCGCTACATCTGCGGCGAAGAAACGGCACTGATCAATTCGCTGGAAGGACGCCGCGCCAACCCCCGCTCCAAGCCCCCCTTCCCCGCCGCAGTGGGCGTCTGGGGTAAGCCCACCTGCGTGAACAACGTGGAGACGCTCTGCAACGTGCCGGCCATCGTCGCCAATGGCGTCGATTGGTATAAATCCCTCGCCCTTCCCGGTAGCGAAGATCACGGCACCAAACTGATGGGGTTCTCCGGCAAGGTGAAGAATCCCGGACTGTGGGAGCTCCCCTTCGGCATCACCGCGCGCGAATTGCTCGAGGACTACGCCGGCGGCATGCGCGATGGCTACAAGCTGAAGTGCTGGCAGCCGGGAGGCGCCGGTACCGGCTTCCTGCTGCCGGAGCACCTGGATGCGCAGATGTACGCCGGCGGTATCGGCAAGGTGGGCACCCGTATGGGTACCGGCTTGGCTCTGGCGGTGGACGACAGCATCAACATGGTTTCGCTGCTGCGCAATATGGAAGAGTTCTTTGCCCGAGAGTCGTGCGGTTGGTGTACGCCGTGCCGAGACGGACTTCCTTGGAGCGTGAAGCTGCTGCGTGCCCTTGAGCGTGGCGAAGGCAAGGTCGGCGATCTGGAGACCCTGGATCAGCTCTGCCGTTTCCTCGGGCCGGGCAAGACCTTCTGTGCCCATGCGCCTGGTGCCGTGGAGCCGCTGGGCAGTGCGCTCAAGTACTTCCGCGATGAGTTCGAGGCAGGAATCGCCAGACAAGACCAGACAGGGGTGAAGCCCCAGATGGTCGGAGCTTAAAGAACAGCCCCTGTCCTTTTCGCTGGAGAGGTGGAATTGGGAAGTTGGCTAGTCAGCCATTACCCCTGCCACCCTCTCGAAGAGAGTGGAGCCAAGATTTCCCTTAGTCACACCCGCCTCGGTGGGTAAGAAGAAACTGAACCATGGCCACTATTCACGTAGACGGCAAGACGTTCGAAGTCGATGGAGCAGACAACCTGCTGCAGGCTTGCCTGTCCCTCGGACTCGACATCCCGTACTTCTGCTGGCACCCGGCGCTCGGCAGCGTCGGCGCCTGCCGCCAATGCGCGGTGAAGCAGTACAACGACGAGAACGACAAGCGCGGTCGTCTCGTAATGTCCTGCATGACACCCGCCACGGACAACACTTGGATCTCGATCGATGACGAAGAGGCGAAGCAGTTTCGCGAGAGCGTCGTCGAATGGCTGATGACCAACCACCCGCACGACTGCCCAGTTTGCGAGGAAGGCGGACATTGTCATCTGCAAGACATGACGGTGATGACCGGGCACAGCGCCCGACGTTATCGCTTCACCAAGCGCACCCATCAGAACCAGGAGCTCGGCCCGTTCATTGCCCACGAGATGAACCGCTGTATCGCCTGCTACCGCTGTGTCCGTTATTACAAGGACTATGCCGGTGGCACCGACCTCGGAGTCTTCGGCGCGCATGACAATGTGTATTTCGGCCGGATCGAAGATGGGGTACTGGAGAGCGAGTTCTCCGGCAACCTCACCGAAGTATGTCCGACCGGCGTATTCACCGATAAAACCCACTCCGAGCGTTACAACCGCAAGTGGGACATGCAGTTTGCACCCAGCATCTGCCATGGTTGCTCGGTAGGCTGCAACACCAGCCCGGGAGAGCGCTATGGGGAGATTCGTCGCATCGAGAACCGCTTCAACGGTTCGGTGAACCACTATTTCCTTTGCGACCGCGGCCGCTTCGGCTATGGCTATGTCAATCGGAAAGATCGGCCACGCCAGCCATTGCTGCTGGCAGGCCAGAAGACTATGGGGCTAGATGCCGCTCTGGACCAGGCCGCCACCCTGCTGAAAAATCGCAAGGTGATTGGCATCGGCTCTCCCCGCGCCAGTTTGGAAAGCAACTTTGCCCTCAGCGAGCTCGTGGGCATGGATAATTTCTACTCGGGTATCGAGGCCGGTGAATTGGAGCGCCTGCAGCTGATCCTGAAGATCATGCAGGAAGGCCCTCTGCCAGTCCCCTCCCTGCGAGACATGGAAGAGCATGACGCAGTGTTCGTGCTCGGCGAAGACCTGACTCAGACCGCTGCTCGTATCGCCCTGGCCCTACGCCAAGCGGTCAAGGGCAAAGGCGAAGAGATGGCCGCCAAGCTCAAGGTCCAGCCTTGGCTGGATGCTGCGGTGAAGAACATCGCGCAGCACGAACTTAGCCCGCTTTACATCGCCAGCCTGGCGCCGACCAAGCTGGATGATGTGGCCAGCGAATGCGTTCATGCAGCCCCGGATGACCTGGCCCGCCTGGGCTTCGCCGTGGCTCACGCCATCGATCCAAGCGCACCGGCGGTGGCCGGCCTGGAGCCCGAGGCCTCCGAACTGGCCCAGCGGGTCGCCGAGGCGCTGCTGCAAGCCAAGCGCCCTCTCATCGTTTCCGGCGAATCACTCGGATCCAAGGCGATCATCGAGGCGGCGGCCAACATTGGCAAGGCTCTGCACAATCGCGAGAAGAATGCCTCTATCAGTCTGGTCGCCCCCGAAGCAAACAGCTTGGGGCTGGCCTTGTTCGGCGGTCGCTCGCTGGACGCCGCCCTGAAAGCTCTCAGCAGCGGCCAGGCTGATGCCGTGGTAATTCTGGAGAACGATCTGTACCGACGCGCCGATGCTGCGCTGGTGGATGCCGCGCTGACGGCCGCCAAGGTCGTGATCCTCGCCGATCATCAGCAAACACCCACCAGTGCGAAGGCTCATCTGCTGCTTCCCGCGGCGAGCTTCGCCGAAGCCGACGGCACTTTGATCAGCCAGGAGGGTCGTGCTCAACGCTTCTTCCAAGTTTATGACCCAAGCTACTACGATCCCAGCAACTTGGTTCGCGAAGGCTGGCGCTGGCTGCACGCACTTCATAGCACGCTGGAAGGAAAGTCGGTCGACTGGACCCAGCTCGATCATGTGACGGCCGCCTGCGCCAACGCGCACCCGCATCTTGCTGGCATTCTCGATGCAGCCCCCAATGCCTCTTTCCGTATCAAGGGACTGAAGCTAGCCCGCGAGCCGCACCGCTACAGCGGCCGGACGTCAATGCGCGCCAATATCAGCGTGCATGAGCCGCGTACACCACAGGACATGGATACTGCCTTCGCCTTCTCGATGGAGGGCTACTCCGGCAGTGCAGAAGACCGGCAGCAAATCCCCTTCGCCTGGGCGCCGGGCTGGAACTCGCCTCAGGCCTGGAACAAGTTTCAGGACGAAGTCGGGGGACATCTGCGCGCCGGCGATCCGGGTGTCCGCCTGATCGAGCCCCAAGGTGATCGCCTGGGCTGGCTCGGCGAGGCTCCGAAGGCCTTTAATCCAGCACCGGGGCACTGGCAGGTAGTGCCGCTCCACCATTTGTTCGGCAGTGAGGAAACCAGCTCCCGCGCCGCCCCGGTGCAGGAGCGCATTCCGCAGCCCTACTTGGCCTTGGCCAAGGCCGAAGCTGACCGCCTCGGCGTGAGCGAAGGCGCCTTGCTCAGCGTGCATATCAATGGAATGGAATTTCGCCTGCCGTTGCGCGTGAGTGATGATCTGGGTATTGGCATGCTGGCCTTGCCTGCTGGTCTGCCGGGCATTCCTGCCTCGGTATTCGGCAGCCTGGCTAGCAGCCTGCAGGAGGCATCGAAATGAGCTGGCTGACCCCAGAATTGATCGATATCGTCATTGCCGTTCTCAAGGCGATCGTCATCCTGCTGGCCGTCGTGGTCAGCGGAGCTCTGCTCAGCTTTGTCGAACGCCGTCTCCTCGGTCTCTGGCAGGACCGTTACGGTCCGAACCGTGTTGGTCCCTTCGGCATGTTCCAACTGGGCGCGGACATGCTGAAGATGTTCTTCAAGGAAGACTGGACCCCGCCCTTCGCCGACAAGCTGATCTTCACGCTCGCTCCCATCGTGGCGATGAGTGCGCTGCTAATCGCCTTCTCCGTGATACCTGTGACTCCGACCTGGGGGGTAGCGGATCTCAACATCGGTCTGCTGTTCTTCTTCGGCATGGCTGGTCTCGCGGTGTACGCAGTACTCTTTGCCGGCTGGTCGAGCAACAACAAATTCGCCTTGCTCGGCAGCCTGCGCGCCTCCGCCCAGACCTTGTCCTACGAAGTGTTCATGGGCCTTGCCCTGATGGGGGTGGTGCTACAAGCCGGCTCCTTCAATATGCGCGATATCGTCGAACACCAGGCGCAGAATCTGTGGTTCATCATTCCGCAGTTCCTGGGTTTCTGCACCTTCTTCATTGCTGGCGTCGCGGTGACCCACCGTCACCCCTTCGACCAGCCGGAAGCAGAGCAGGAATTGGCCGACGGCTACCATATCGAGTATGCCGGGATGAAGTGGGGCATGTTCTTCGTTGGCGAATACATCGGCATCGTGCTGGTTTCGGCACTACTGGTGACCCTGTTCTTCGGCGGATGGCATGGCCCGTTCGGTATCCTGCCGCAAATCCCGTTCGTCTGGTTTGCCTTGAAGACTGCCTTCTTCATCATGCTGTTCATCCTGCTGCGCGCCTCCCTGCCGCGTCCGCGGTATGACCAGGTGATGGCATTCAGCTGGAAGTTCTGCTTGCCGCTGACCCTGCTCAACCTGCTGGTGACCGGCGCACTCGTGCTGGCCTCGGCCCAGTAAGGAGAATCACGCGATGTTTAAATATATCGGGGATGTGCTTTACGGCACCTACACCCAGTTGCGCAGCCTGGTGATGGTGTTTTCCCATGCATTCCGCAAGCGCGACACCCTACAGTACCCGGAAGAACCCGTGTATCTGCCGCCGCGCTACCGCGGCCGTATCGTCCTGACTCGGGATCCCGACGGCGAAGAGCGCTGCGTAGCATGTAACCTCTGCGCCGTTGCATGCCCGGTAGGGTGCATTTCTTTGCAGAAAGCCGAGAAGGACGATGGCCGGTGGTATCCTGAGTTCTTCCGCATCAACTTCTCTCGCTGCATCTTTTGCGGCCTGTGCGAGGAAGCCTGCCCGACCACCGCAATCCAGCTGACCCCGGACTTCGAGTTGGGCGAGTACAAGCGCCAGGATCTGGTGTACGAGAAGCAGGATCTGCTGATCTCCGGCCCCGGCAAGAACCCGGACTACAACTTCTATCGCGTGGCAGGCATGGCTATCGCCGGCAAGCCGAAAGGCGCTGCACAGAATGAAGCCGAGCCGATCAACGTGAAAGGCTTGCTGCCTTAAGGACCCAGGAAACATGGAATTCGCGTTCTATCTAGCAGCCGGGGTCGCTGCAGTGTCCACCCTGCGGGTGATCACCCATACCAATCCCGTGCACGCCCTGCTCTATCTCGTTGTGTCACTGCTGGCGGTATCGATGTGCTTCTTCAGCCTCGGCGCCCCTTTCGCCGGCGCTCTGGAAATCATCGTGTATGCCGGCGCCATTATGGTGCTGTTCGTCTTCGTCGTGATGATGCTCAACCTCGGCCCAGCCATTGCCGAACAGGAGAGGAAGTGGCTCTCCCCGGGCATCTGGACGGGACCCGCCGTACTCTCCGCCCTGCTCCTAGGCATGCTGGTTTACGTGCTGTTCGGCACCTCAAACGGCTCAGTGATCGGTCAGACCACTGTGGATGCCAAGGCGGTCGGCATAAGCCTGTTCGGCCCCTACTTGCTGGCAGTTGAGCTTGCCTCCATGCTGCTTCTCGCAGCGCTGGTCGCGGCTTATCACCTCGGCCGCCACGAAGCGAAGGAGTGACACCATGAATGCAATCCCCATGGAGCACGGATTGGCGCTTGCCGGTCTGCTGTTCAGTCTAGGCCTGGTCGGCCTCATGGTACGGCGCAATATTCTGTTCGTGCTCATGAGTCTGGAAATTCTGATGAACGCCTGCGCTCTGGCTTTCGTCGTTGCAGGTAGTCGCTGGGCTCAGGCCGATGGCCAGATCATGTTCATTCTGGTGATTACCCTTGCTGCCGCTGAGGCCAGCATTGGTCTGGCGATCCTGCTGCAGCTGCATCGCCGCTTCAATACCCTCGATATCGACGCTGCCAGCGAGATGCGCGGATGAACCTACTATTTCTGACATTCCTGTTTCCGCTGATCGGCTTTGTGCTATTGGCGTTTTCCCGCGGGCGCTGGTCTGAAAACCTGTCAGCCCTTGTCGGTGTAGGCTCTGTCGGCCTGTCGGCCTTGACGACTGCTTGGATTATTTGGCAGTTCAACGTCGCCCCGCCGGAAGGGAGGGTTTATACCCAGCAACTCTGGCAGTGGCTATCGGTCGACGGCTTCGAGACCAACTTCACCCTGTATTTGGATGGTCTGTCCTTGACCATGCTGGGCGTGGTGACCGGGGTCGGATTTCTGATTCACATGTTCGCTAGTTGGTACATGCGTGGTGAAACCGGATATTCGCGCTTCTTCGCCTATACCAACCTGTTTATCGCCAGCATGCTGTTCCTGGTGCTCGGCGATAACCTCTTGTTCCTGTACTTCGGCTGGGAAGGTGTGGGCCTGTGCTCCTATCTGCTCATCGGGTTCTACTACCACGAACGCAAGAACGGCAACGCAGCACTCAAGGCCTTTATCGTCACCCGTATCGGTGACGTGTTCATGGCCATCGGCCTGTTCATCCTAGTCTTCCATCTTGGCACCCTGAACATTCAGGAACTGATGGTCCTGGCTCCGCAAAAGTACGCAGCGGGGGATGGCTGGCTGCAGATCGCCACGCTGATGTTGCTCGGGGGGGCCGTTGGTAAGTCCGCCCAGCTGCCGTTGCAGACCTGGCTGGCCGACGCCATGGCTGGCCCGACTCCGGTTTCCGCCCTGATCCACGCTGCGACCATGGTCACCGCCGGCGTCTACCTGATCGCCCGTACCCACGGCCTCTTCCTGCTGACGCCGGAAGTCCTCGAATTGGTCGGCACCGTCGGTGGCGTGACATTGGTGCTGGCAGGCTTCGCCGCCCTGGTGCAAACCGATATCAAGCGCATCCTCGCCTACTCCACCATGAGCCAGATCGGCTACATGTTCCTGGCCCTAGGCGTTGGTGCTTGGGATGCAGCCATTTTCCATCTGATGACTCATGCATTCTTCAAGGCCCTATTGTTCCTGGCTTCCGGTGCGGTGATTATTGCCTGCCACCATGAGCAGAACATCTTCAAGATGGGCGGACTGTGGAAGAAAGTACCGCTGGCCTACGCCAGCTTCCTCGTCGGCGGCGCTGCGCTGGCAGCCCTGCCGATGGTCACCGCCGGCTTCTACTCCAAAGATGAGATTCTTTGGGAGGCCTTTGCCAGTGGCCATCAAGGCTTGCTCTATGCCGGCCTAGCCGGTGCCTTCCTGACATCGATCTACACCTTCCGCCTCATCTTCATCGTCTTCCATGGCGAAGCCAAGACCGAGGCACACGATGGGCATGGCATTACTTACGCTCTGCCTCTGATGCTTCTGATCGTTCTTTCCACCTTCGTTGGTGCCATGATCACTCCGCCACTGGCCGGAGTACTGCCGGAAAGCATCGGCCATGCCGGAGGCGAGGCCAAGCACAGTTTGGAAATCACCTCAGGGGCAATCGCCCTTGCCGGAATCCTGATCGCCGCACTGCTGTTCCTCGGCAAGCGCAGCTTCATCAATGCCTTGGCCAACAGTGCCCCCGGACGTTTCCTGGGCGCTTGGTGGTATGCCGCCTGGGGCTTCGACTGGCTTTATGACAAGCTCTTCGTCACACCCTATCTGCTGTTGTGCCGCCTGCTCGGCCGTGACCCAATCGACCAGACCATTGGCCTGCTGCCGTTACTGGCACGCGGGGGGAATGCGATTCTGAGCCGCAGCGAAAGCGGCCAGCTACGCTGGTACGCCACTTCCATCGTCGGCGGTGCCGTGCTCCTGCTCGGCATTGTGCTGCTGGCCTGACTTTTTAGAAGGAATTGAGCCCGTCATGATACTGCCCTGGCTAATCCTGATTCCCTTTATCGGCGGCTTCCTCTGCTGGCTAGGTGAGCGCCTCGGCGCCGCCGCGCCACGCTGGATAGCACTGCTGAGCATGGCTTTGCTGTTCGCTCTCGGCCTATGGCTGTGGGCTTCCGGCGACTTCAGTCTAGCACCGGCGCCAGGTGCCGAACCTCGCTGGACCAGTGAGTTCCAGGTGGACTGGATCGACCGGCTGGGCATCAGCGTACATCTGGCACTGGATGGTCTTTCGGTGCTGATGGTCGTTCTCACCGGTTTGCTTGGTGTCCTCTCTGTTCTCTGCTCCTGGAAAGAGATCCAGCATCGCGTAGGTTTTTTCCACCTCAATCTGATGTGGATCCTCGGCGGGGTTATCGGCGTCTTCCTCGCCATCGACCTGTTCCTGTTCTTCTTCTTCTGGGAAATGATGCTGGTGCCGATGTATTTCCTCATCGCGCTCTGGGGTCATAGCGGCAGTGTGGGCAAAAGCCGTATCACGGCAGCCACCAAGTTCTTCATCTTCACGCAAGCCAGCGGTCTTATCATGCTGGTGGCCATCCTCGGCCTGGTATTCGTCCATTACAGCCAGACTGGTGTGCTGACCTTTGCCTATGCGGACCTGCTGAAGACCCAGATGGCTCCTGGTACAGAGTACCTACTGATGCTCGGCTTCTTCGCCGCCTTCGCGGTCAAGTTCCCGGTCGTGCCAGTGCATTCCTGGCTGCCCGATGCCCATGCTCAGGCACCGACTGCAGGCTCTGTGGACCTTGCGGGAATCCTGCTGAAAACCGCAGCTTACGGCATGCTGCGCTTCTCTCTGCCGCTGTTCCCCAATGCATCGGCAGAGTTCGCGCCGATTGCCATGGCCCTCGGCGTATTCGCCATCGTGTACGGCGCACTGCTCTCCTTTGCACAGACCGACATGAAGCGCTTGGTGGCATTCTCCAGCGTGTCCCACATGGGCTTCATTCTGATTGCAATCTATTCGGGAAGTCAGATTGCCTTGCAAGGCGCGGTCGTCCAGATGATCTCGCACGGTCTCTCCGCTGCGGCGCTCTTCATCCTCAGCGGTCAGCTCTACGAACGGCTGCATACCCGCGACATGCGCGAAATGGGTGGCCTGTGGGGCCGTATGTCATGGCTACCGGCCGTTAGCCTGTTCTTTGCAGCCGCGGCGCTCGGCCTACCAGGCACCGGCAACTTCATCGGTGAGATCCTGATCCTCATCGGCACTTTCCCCAGCTTCCCTTGGATCGCCTCCTTGGCAGCAACTGGCCTGGTGTTCGGCTCCGTCTACTCGCTGTGCATGATCCACCGTGCCTATTTCGGCCCTGCCAAGTCTGAGAGTGCCATAGCTGGCTTGAACAGCCGTGAACTCATTACGGTGCTCGGCCTTGCAGGTCTGCTGATTCTGCTTGGCGTATATCCGCAGCCGGTACTCGATACCTCCGCCGCCAGCATGCAGGGCGTGCAGCAATGGATTGGCACCGCCTTTTCCCAACTTGTCACGGCCCGGTAAGTAGCGCTATGCAACTGACGACTCAACACTTCATCGCTCTGCTGCCGTTGCTCATCACCTGCGCCACCCCCGTGGTGGTGATGCTCGGTATCGCCTGGAAGCGCAATCATTCGCAGACCTTCATGCTCTCTACGATTGGTCTGAACTTGGCATTGCTGTCGATCATCCCAGCCTCCAAGGCCGCCCCCCTTGAGGTCACTCAGCTGCTGATGATCGACAACTACTCGCTTCTGTATATGTCGCTCATACTCGTGACCACCCTGGCTTGTATGACCTTGTGTCATGCCTACCTGGGAGACAAGGCTGGCTTACCCGGCTATCCGGGCAACCGCGAGGAGATCTACCTGCTGTTTCTTCTGGCTTCTGCCGGTGGTGAGGTACTGGTCAGTGCCCAGCATCTCGCCAGCCTGTTCATCGGTTTGGAACTACTGTCGATCCCGGTCTACGGCATGGTCGCTTATGCCTTCTTCAATAAGCGATCACTCGAAGCCGGCATCAAGTATATGGTGCTGTCTGCAGTAGGATCTGCCTTCCTGCTGTTCGGTATGGCACTACTCTACGCAGACTCTGGTAGCCTGAGCTTCATCAGCTTGGGTAAGAGTTTGTCGGGCTCAGGAGTTCACGGCACCCTAGTGCAAGTCGGGGTCGGCCTGATGCTGATCGGCTTGGGCTTCAAACTTTCGATGGTTCCCTTCCATCTGTGGACACCGGACGTCTATGAAGGCGCACCTGCTCCAGTTGCGGCCTTCTTGGCAACTGCCAGTAAAGTAGCAGTATTTGCAGTGCTATTGCGCCTGTATCAGATCTCCCCTGCGATGGCCGATGGTTGGCTCAACCACCTGCTCAGCTTGATCGCCGTTGGATCGATCATATTCGGCAACCTGTTGGCCTTGATGCAGAGCAACCTAAAGCGGCTGCTCGGTTATTCCTCCATCGCCCACTTCGGCTATCTGCTCATCGCTTTGATCGCCAGCAAGGGGATGGCTGTCGAGGCGGTAGGTGTCTATCTCGTTAGTTATGTTCTGACGAGCCTGGGCGCTTTTGGTGTGATCACTCTAATGTCCACTCCGTTCAGCGGACGCGATGCCGATGCGTTGTACGAGTATCGCGGTCTCTTCTGGCGTCGCCCTTACCTGACCGCCGTGTTGACTCTGATGATGCTGTCGCTGGCCGGTATCCCGCTCACTGCAGGATTCATCGGTAAGTTCTATGTGATCGCTACGGGCGTCGAGTCAGAACTGTGGTGGCTCATTGGCGTACTGATCCTCGGTAGTGCCATCGGTGTCTTCTACTACCTGCGGGTGATGGTGACCCTCTACCTCATCGAACCGCATCTGCGCCGCCATGACGCTCCTTTAAACTGGGGCCAACGCACCAGCGGTATCATGTTGATGCTCGTTGCGTTCTTGGCTTTCCTTCTCGGCGTATACCCGCAGCCGTTGCTGGATCTGGTTCATCACAGCAGCTTGGCTCTAGCAGGTTGAGTCCGCTCCTGACGCACGGCCCCACCTAGGTGATCCGTGCGTCAGCCCCCCTTCCCTTCTCCTCTCCTAACCGTCTGAAGCATCGCGATCCTCTGGCTCACTGAACAATCCCCATATCGAAATGAATAGCGCAGCTATCAAGGGGCCGATAACAAAACCGTTGAGTCCGAAAAGAGCTAGTCCACCCAGAGTCGTCACCAAGACCAGATAGTCTGGCATCTTGGTGTCCTTACCGACCAAGAACGGTCTCATTAAATTATCTACAAGACCGATCACGCAGACACCGAAAAGGGTTAAGACTACTCCTCTCCATACCTCTCCGCTCAGCATCCAATAGAGTGCTATCGGCGCCCAAATCAGAGCAGCGCCAACTGTCGGCAATAGAGAAAGAAATGCCATCACGACTCCCCAGACCAATGCACTGGGTATCCCCATGAGAGCAAAAATCAGTCCCCCTATGGCTCCTTGAGCAATTGCCACAAGGATATTGCCCTTGATCGTTGCCCTAACCACACGTGTGAATCTGCGCAGCAACCGATGCTTCTGCGCTTCTTCAAGAGGTATAGCCTGAGTAACGCGCGCCACCAATACAGGCCCATCCCTGAGGAAAAAGAAAAGCAGGTAGAGCATCACAAAGCTACTGAGGATGAATTGGAATGTGTTTTGACCGATATTGAAGGCCTTGGTGGCGAGAAACTGGCTAGCCTGCATTGCGCCACTGGCTATCCTATCCCTCAGTCCGCCCAAATTATCCAATCCGAAGCGTGAGAGCTGGATATTCAGAGGATGCGGTAGCATCATCCTTATCCTTTCGATAAAGCTTTGAAAATCTACACTCCCCGATTCGATTTGCTTAAATAGTTCAGCGCCCTCTTCGACCATCAGGCCCACCATGACGGTGACCGGCAATACGGCGACGACCAGACAAGCCGATAATGTGATCAAGGAAATTAAATTCCTCCATCGGCCCTTGGAAAGATGTTCCAGACGACATTGGAGAGGGCGGAAGAGAATGGCTAGGCTGACAGCCCAGAATACGGCGCCGTGAAAAGGCAGTAGAATCCAGCAGAACCCCAGCGTTACCAAGATCAATAGCAATAGGAAGAACTTGTATTCAAGGCCCTGATTGATCATTTCCAATCCCGAAGAAAGGACTCTCACCCATTAGTCCGTTTCTCTCGGGCTGAGTGCCGATATGCACCTACATGATTCAATACAGAGCGACTACCGGCTCGAATGCGAGGGGCAGCTCTCAGCCGTTTCACACCGTAGGCCGTATCGGTAGTTTCAGAACAACACGCAAGCCCCCCCATGGGCTATCCTGCAATTCGAGGGTTCCCTTCCAAGCATCAAGTATGTCCCTGACGATAGCTAGCCCTAGCCCATGGCCAGCGACCTGCTCGTCCAGACGAATTCCGCGCCCTAATATTTCAGCGCGTGATTCGGCTGCTACCCCTGGGCCATCGTCATCCACCCAGATCAATAGGCGGTCCGACTCAATACTAATCTGCAGATGGACTTTCGAACGCGCCCACTTACATGCGTTATCCAAAAGGTTGCCGAGCAGTTCCAATACATCTTCCCTGTCCCATGGCAATCGCAAGCCTTTTGGTACATACCAATCCAGCACTAGGTTCCGGTTATGCACCATTTTCAGCGTATCAAACAAGCTGGGCAGCTCTGCATCGCAATCGAAGTAATTAAGTGGTGTAACTTCACCTGCAATACGCGCCCGAGCAAGTTCCCGTGAGAGACGTTGTTCGATGGATGCCAGTTGCTCTCGTAAGACATTGCGAAGTTCTGGGATTAGCGAGAACTCATTTCGCTGCGCAAGACTTATGAGTACTGCTAGAGGGGTCTTCAGTGCATGACCAAGACTGCCAATGGCATGACGTGAGCGCTGCAAGGTTATCTCGGTTTGATGGAGCAGATGATTTATCTGCTCAACCAAAGGCTCCAACTCGAGGGGAACCTGGCCATCTAGCTCCTTTCGCTGGCCTTTCTGAAGCTGAATCACCTGTTGGCGTACCTCCTCCAAGGGAGAGAGCGCACGTCGAACCATAAAACGCTGCAGTAGCAGCAGCAAGATCAGGGTCGTGGTTCCCAGAAGACTTCCAGCCCATTGCATTTGCCGATAGGTTTTTAGAATGGGTGAGTAATCCTCAGCCACCGTAATGGATATGTTTTCCCCGAATCGTCGATAATTAATCCGATAAACCAACAGCTTCTGTGCTTTGGGCCCGTCTTCGAGATCAGCTTGCAACCCGTTTTCTTCTGGCGGCACCATGGGGTAGTCCCAGAGAGAGCGAGAGCGCCAACTCTGCATTGAAAAATCGATCCGGAAATAGTGGCCGGAATAGGGGCGTTGATAGCCGCCAGGAAGATGCTGCTGATCCAATTGGATACCATTTGGGCTGCGGACCAGGGCCGCCAACAGGCCTTCAGCCTCCTCTCGAAGACTGATCTCCAAATAACGGCGTAAGCCGATATCGAATAACCAGAGAGTGGTTTGCGCCAAAAGCAAACCAGTCGTCAATAGAACTATTACGAGGCTGAAACTCAACTTGCGTTGGATAGACGTCACTCTGCACCGCAAAAGCGGTAGCCCTGACCGCGGCGAGTTTCAATCACATTGCGTCCCAGTTTTCCTCGTAGACGATTAATGTGCACTTCTATTACATTTGAATCCCGTTCTGTTTCCCCGTCATACAGATGGTCAGCAAGCTGCGCTTTTGAAAGCACTTTGTTTGAGTTGAGCATCAAATAACGAAGTAAACGAAATTCCGCCGTCGTTAACTCGATATATCTATCCCTACACGTGACTGTTTGTTGGTCCTCATTGAGCTGCATCCCCCCTGCTTCGAGTTGTGGCTGGTTAGCTAGCCCATGTGATCTACGCAATAAAGCTTGAACACGTAATAGAAGCTCCTCTGGATGAAAAGGTTTACAGAGATAATCATCAGCTCCGGCTTTCAAACCATCAATGCGCTCCGCCCAGGAAGATCGAGCGGTAAGAATCAGCACTGGGGTGGTCATCTTGCCAGAACGCCACTCCTTCAACACCTCCAGACCAGACTTGCCTGGCAGTCCAAGGTCGAGGATTATGATGTCATATGGATCAGTTAGCCCTCGATAAGCTGCGTCACGCCCATCCGTGAGCCAATCCACTGCATAACCTTGCTGTATCAAGCTTGCAGTCAGCTCGTCAGCCAAGGGGATTGAGTCCTCAACCAGCAGTAGACGCATCAGTCTTCCTCCTCATCACTCAACAAGCGCCCATTCCGCGCGTCAAACTCCAGTTCTCGCACGCCTCCAGATTGGGTGAGCAGCTCTACCTCATATATGTACTTCCCTTTTTCATCCTCGAGCTCCACCTCCAACAACCGAGCCTTTGGATACTGCTGGAGCGCTAGGTGAACGAGATCCTCTAGGGGCATAATGACTCCATCCATTCGCAGACGTAGCGCTTCATCTTGCTCCAGATCTCTAGCAATTGCTGAAAACATGCTGAGATAGAGCATAAGACCTAATGCACAATGCTTAGATAACCAAGTCATTAAACTGCCTATTTTTAGAGCAATCATGAGGAGGACTTAGGCTGGTAGTCGCTAGCCTATCCTTCTCTAGGGTATATGGCCAAACTTAAGCTAGGCTGAATCCCATCACACGCCGTATTTATAGGTCTTACTGTCTCATACATTTATAATGCTCAATCATCTCGTTATACGAGCCTCAGGGGGTAACATCCTGCGAGGGTTATCTTGGTAAGGAAGCAGGCAGCCTAGGCCATCAGAAAAGAGATGGTCCTAACGTCGATCAATCAATCGTGCTATCAGAGTCTATCTGTGGAATTATTTAAAGAGTTTACATTTGAAGCTGCACATCGCCTGCCGCATGTCCCATGTGGTCACAAATGCGGTCGTCTACATGGACATTCTTTTCGAGTGGCGATTTATATCGAAGGGGAAATCGATCCGCATTCTGGCTGGATACGGGATTTCTCCGAGATCAAGGCAATTTTCAAGCCTATATATGAAAAACTAGACCATAATTATCTGAATGATATCCCTGGCCTAGAGAATCCAACCAGCGAATTTATAGCAAAATGGGTTTGGATACAGCTAAAACCACTATTACCCGAGCTTTCTCGGATACGAATTCATGAGACATGTACTAGTGGCTGTGAATACCGTGGAGATTAAATAGACATCAAGGCCATCTCCGGATGGCCTTGTCTGCTCCGCCGACGCGGCGAGCCGTGTCGGCCGTCACCTCGGGTGGGCGGCCCCTTTTTTCGCGGCGCAAAGACGAACCCCCGACCGGCAGGTGCCAGTCGGGGGTTCGGGATAGGCGCTTGACGATGACCTACTCTCACATGGGGAAACCCCA